>JAANXI010000007.1 GCA_018263365.1 Fidelibacterota bacterium
TTTCATCATTCCCGCCAGGTCGTTTGGTTTTTCCTGGCGGGGAGATTTCTATTCGTACCGAGGCAATCAAATCATGGGAATTGAAAGGGAAGAGCCAATCCTGATCCTGCTTAAACCCGCTTTGCGGTCTTTAAGCGGGCATCTTTTATTCGCAACAGGCTGCTGTCTTTACCCCATTTTTCGACTTCACCATCTCCCTCTTTTTCCCGTCTCACATTTCACGTTTCTCGGATGACTAGAAACCGCTGCTCAAGCAGCGACGCCTAAACCGCTAATTCCCTAATTCCTTATACCTTATACCGGTTTTCTTTGTCTCACATCTCACATCTGACGTCTCACAAGTACTTCACACCTCAATATCATACTTTTTCAACCGGTAAATCAGGACGTGTCGCGGAATACCCAGCCGCTTTGCCGCCTGGGTCTGGTTGCCGCCGGTCTGCTCAAGCGCCTGCATGATTGCGGAGCGTTCGATCTCTTCCAGGGTCATATTATGCAGATCGAGTTGCTTTCCAGGGGTTTCGTTCTGGTGGTTCCGAATGTGCGACGGCAGATCGTCCACCTGAATTTTTTCTCCGTCATTCATGACCAGCGCCCGCTGAATGGCGTTCCGCAGTTCCCGGACGTTTCCAGGGAATGGATACCGATGGAACAAATCGTACACTTCGTCCGAGAGGCAAACCTGCTGTCCATCGCTTAACTCGTTCAGGAAATGCTCCGCCAGCAGGTCGATATCGCCGTTTCGGTTCCGGAGCGGCGGCATGGTGATACTCACCACGTTTAGCCGGTAAAAAAGGTCCTCACGAAAGGTTCCGTTTTCCACCATCTCCTGGAGATCCTGATTGGTGGCAGCAATAATCCGAATATCGAGGTCAATAATCTGTTCTCCGCCGACCCGCTGAATTTGATGCCCCTGAAGCACCCGAAGGAGTTTTACCTGCACGTGCAATGGCAGTTCGGCAATCTCGTCCAGGAAGACGGTGCCACCGTTCGCCTGTTCAAAGCTCCCGATGTGCCGCCGATCGGCGCCGGTGAAGGCTCCTTTTTCATGTCCAAACAGTTCGCTCTCGATAAGGTTCTCCGGAATCGAACCGCAGTTCACCGGGACAAACGGCTCTTCGGATCGATAACCGTTGTGATGGATAGCCTTTGCAAGTTCTTCCTTCCCTGTGCCTGTTTCGCCCAGGACGAGCACCGGCAACACGTCAGTTATATGATGTGCGCAACATGCGATCATGCTACCTGTAGAGATGCCTCCTGCGGTCATGACTTCTGCGGTAGCTCCCCGCGTTCGTTCCTTCAAGGTTTGACGTATATAAAAATAAAGCCCTACCTGAATACCAAATCCCGCGGTGAGCAACGCGATCCAGTACCAGATTCTGCCGAATTCCTCGATCGCATGGGTAAAAGAGTTGGCGAATGAGACGATCCCAAAATACACCACCAGCAACGCCAACCCGCCAAGCATTCCTGCGATAATTGGTTTTCTGTTATTCATGGGTTTTCTCTCCTTTTCTATTCCAAAGATGGATACTCGTCAGGAATGGATATGCAGTTTCATCCCGTCGACCCGGTCAACTGTGGCCTGCTGTCCCGGCACGAAAAACTCATCACTCCTTGCCTGCCAGAGTTCGCCGTGCCTCTCCACAATCCAGTGGCTGCCGGATTGTTTCACAACCTGAACCGGTTGGTTTAATAATGCGGGATTTCCCGTTCGAACCGGTTCTTTCATTGCCCGTATTAAAGCATAATATACCACACCCGACAGCATGAGAAGCACGAGATAGAGTGGCATTGCAAGGTTCACCGGCAACGCCCAAAACAGGCTCAGCCCAAAGAACGGCATCAGTAAAACGAGATGGCACATAAATATCCCACAGTTTACATATTTGACTGTCACTACTGATTTTTACAAGAAGTGTACCGGCGTGAATATTCATCATATAACTTTATTATAAACAAATTATTACGATTTAATTATATGGTAACCCCCATTACTCCGCATGGAGAATATTCTACAAAAATGAATAGAATCGGAGGATAATAAACACCTGTCCGGAAGAAATGATGAACCCGCCGCAATCAGTCTTTGGATTATTTCTCAGAAATACGTTACACTCTGTTACATTACAGACTCCCACCATTAATTTTACAGAAAAACAGATGATGCGTAAGGACTGCAAATCTATTATAAAAAGTCTTGCTTCCCTAACCAGTCTGCTTGGTTTTGTGTTTATCACTGCATCCACAATATCACTGGGGAGTGACCACAATGGGTATATCCCCATCAAAAATGACAGCCTGGCTGCACAGTATGCACCTGTCATAATCTCCGGAGACGAATATGGCAATCCGGTACGATTGCTTTACCGGGCCAGCAGAGATACAGCCGGTAACCTTCATATTGCGTATCATTATGTGTGGCAAAAAGAGGAAAATAACGCAAAGGGATTGATGCCATTTCTTTCCCGGAATCTCTATACCGGGGGGCTTGGATTACAGCGGATAATGTTCGGAAAGGGAGATGTGGAGGCGGCCGCAGTCACGATCTCACCGAGAGGTGATGTTATCAGACTTCGTTTCGAAACCGCCAAAGATTATGACCCCAAAAAATTCTCAGTAACCCATCAAGCTGTGGAAGTAGATGGTCCCGTGAAATTACCGATATATCTGAAGATTATCTCGTGGAACCATCTGTTCGAATATTCAGCGCACCTGCCTGATGGCAGTACGGATCCGACCCGACTTTCTCCGGAATATTTCACCCCGAAAATGTGGGAAGAATACGGCATGATTAAGGAAAAAAAGACCTTTTTGAAAAAAGACAGGGCGCACTTTCCGTGGGTCGCAGCAATTATTATGACCTAAAGTGAGCGATTTTATATGGCGATCTGCACCAATCTGTTGAGCGCGAAGGCATCCAAAAGTATACCCATTCGATGTAACACCTATGGACTATCATTTTTTCGGCCCCAGTATCGTGAGGTTTTACGTTCGTACTGAACGAAATCAGCTCCGTATATTCGTTTTAAAAACGGTTCCTCCACCTTTACGATATAATAATGGAGTAGCAGAATAAATCCCACAGACAGACCGAAGGCCAGCGGGCTTCTGCCCAGCATGACAATGCCCAGCAATCCGAGATACCATCCGACGTTTTGAGGATTGCGGCTCAGGCGATAAATACCGGACGTCACGAGTTGACTGGTATCCTGACCTGACATTCGACGGACCGATCCGAACTGATAAACGCTGATGACCACCATTGCCACGCCTGCCAATAATAAGACAACTCCCACGGGCATACTAAACCCGTATAATGTATTGAGTTGCCAGGGCGCGTACCATGCGGCAAGGGCTACCAAAATCGAGTGGAAAATATATTCGAACCATACTAGAAACACCGTAAAACTCGAAAGGGTACCGGAGTAGGAATATTCGCTTCTAACCCGGAAAATAGCGTAAATTCCGATGAGCAAGGAGACTAATCCGCCTGCAATGAGGGTAATTTTCATTTCAAACCTCCGGGACTAATATCGCCACTTTGCTGCTAATGAATTACGGGTATAATTTACGACCACCAGTATATGAATAACTGTTCATATATTCAAATTAAATTTTGTTTGTGAGACCCGAACAAACCACGTTGTCTTAACTTCTCCACCAGCATCCGGACACGATAAATCGCGTTTCTACACCGGATTCATAAGATGCCGGTCTAAGGATCGTGATTCTTCCGGTTGCTTTTTCGGTTCTGGTGCCTAAATTCATCCTTTCATTTTTCTTCCCGAAACCGATTGAACAGATGCTGACTTATATCGTAAAACGCACATTGTTGTTTATCCCTGTGGTCTGGGGCGTTATTACCCTCACCTTTATCCTGATGTTCGTCGTGCCCGGTGATCCTGTCTTGAGCATGGTCGGTGAACGGTATGACGAAGCCACCGTCGAGCAACTCCGCGAAGATCTGCACCTGGACGAGCCGATGTACATGCAGTACGGCCGGTTTTTCTGGAACCTGATGCACGGGGACCTCGGGCATTCTTACATCACCAATCGTCCCGTGTTGGATACCATCCTGGATAAATTTCCCAAAACGATGTTGCTGGCCGGGGCTGCCATGGTTGTGTCGATTATCCTCGGATTAAGTGTGGGGATTGTCTCCTCACTGAAACCGTATTCCTGGTTTGACAAGGGCAGCATGGTCATTGCTCTCGGAGGCATCTCTGCGCCCGTGTTCTGGGTCGGCCTGATGCTGGTCCTGATTTTCGGCATCCAGCTCCGGTGGTTTCCGTCCTCCGGCTACGGCGGACTGGCGTTTCTGGTACTCCCGGCGATAACCTTGGGTACCCGGAGCTCGGCGTTTCTGGCCCGGGTCACCCGGGCTACGATGCTGGAGGTCAAGTCCAAAGATTTCATGCGGACGGCCAAAGCCAAGGGGCTGCCCAAATGGGTTATCATCGTGAAGCACCAGTTCGTGAATACGCTCATCCCGGTTATTACCATCATAGGTGTCGATTTCGGCTCGTATCTAAGCGGGGCAGTGCTGACTGAATCCATCTTCGGCTGGCCGGGCATCGGGCGGCTGGCGCTGGATTCCATTCTGAAGCGCGACTTCCCGATGATCCAAGGGACGGTGCTGGTCACGGCGCTGGTCTTTATCACGGTAAATTTTCTGGTTGACCTCCTGTACGGTGTCATCGATCCGCGGATTAAATACGAATGAAACCGATGAATAATATCACAGAAAAATCCGGCGGCGGACTGTGGCAGGAGACCTGGAAGCGCCTGAAGCGCGACCGAGCTGCTATGTTCGGGCTCGTGATCATTGGCATTTTGATAACCGTCGGCGTGCTGGCGCCGCTGTTCGCTCCCTACAATCCGTTCAAGGTTACACTGGAAAAGCGACTGCTGGGACCGAGTCTCGAACACTGGCTTGGCACAGACCATTTTGGCAGAGATATCCTGAGTCGCATCATCTACGGAGCACGCATTTCGCTGGAAGTCGGCATCATCGCCAGCAGCATTTCACTTTTGCTCGGCATGTTATTCGGCACGGTCGCTGGGTATTACGGTGGCTGGATCGATAACGTTATCATGCGCTTTACCGATATCATGTTCGGGTTTCCTGCATTGCTTTTTCTCATCGGAATTATGGCCGCGTTTGAGCCGAATCTCACCACCGTGTTCTTTGCCATCGGATTTGTCTCGTGGCCGAGGATGGCGCGTATTATGCGCGGACAAGTGCTGAGCGTCAAGGAAAACGATTACGTCATGGCGAACGTCGCTCTCGGACAAAAAGACGGTCCG
The DNA here is from genome assembly GCA_018263365.1 of Fidelibacterota bacterium. GTDB lineage: Bacteria > Fidelibacterota > JAANXI01 > JAANXI01 > JAANXI01 > JAANXI01. Next base: position 5,311 of record JAANXI010000007.1, read on the forward strand.
CTGATACTCCGGCATATCATTCCCAACTGTCTCGCGCCGGTGATTGTCGCTTTCACCATGGGCATTGCCAGCGCAATTATGGCGGAAGCAAGTCTGAGTTTTCTGGGGCTGGGCGCCCAGCCACCGACCCCCTCCTGGGGCAGTATGGTGAATTTCGGCAAAGATTACCTGCGATCGGCGCCGTGGCTCACAATGTTTCCCGGTATTGCCATCGGTCTGACTGTGCTCGGTTTCAACCTGTTCGGCGACGGCCTCCGGGACGCGCTTGATCCGACAATGGAGCTGCCGACAAGAGCGGAATAGTAAACAACGGGTGGCAGCGCTTGGAGCGCTGCCACCCGTTATGCCTTTTGGATTGAGCGACCCTGCAAGGGTCGACACAAGCTAAGGTAAAATTTTTTACTCATTCGAAAAAAGATGGTGAACACCCGATGCCGCCTGTATTGCTAATAGTAAAAGACAGAATAACATATTGGAATCAATAACCGATCCGCCTAAATTTNCCATTATCCGTAATGCCGACTCCGAATGACATATTATCCAGCCTGACGGCCTTGCCCCACCGCGCCTCGACCTCCGACAATGAGCGCAGGGCGGCAGAAATTATCGCCGACTGGCTCAGGCACTTTGGATTAGACCCCACACTGAAGTCGTTTCGATCTGTGCGAACCTACTCATGGGAATTGATGGGCATCGCCGGGTTGTTTGCCATTGGTGTGGCGCTCGGACCGTTTTATCCGTTTATCGGTACTATCCTCGCTGTCCTCGGCATCTGGTCTTTCTGGCGGCACTTCGACGGGCACAAAACACTCTTCTCTCCCCTCATTCGCAAACACAATTCGCAAAACGTGCTTGCCGCTATTCCTCCAAAGGAAGAGAAACGCCAAGCCGTCGTGCTGATGGCGCATTACGATACTACACGCGCCGGACTGTTGTGGGCGCCGTCCATGGTGAAGAATTTCCGGGCGTCGTTTCTCATGAACGCGACCCTCGGACTCGTCACCGTGCCCTGGACGTGGCTCGGTTCTCTCCGGGGAAGCCATCTCTGGTATCAGATTATTTCTGCGGTATTGCTTGTGTATTTCCTGGGGCAAATCGGTATTTTTATCCAGCGGGAAACAGTCCATTCGCCGGTGAACGGGGCTAACGACAACGGCAGCGGAGTGACGGCAATCCTGAAATTGGCCGAACAGTTCGCGCAGAATCCTTTATCAAACACCGAGATTATCATTGCCGCCACGGGATGCGAGGAGGCTAGTCTCGACGGCGCCCGTGCGTTGATCAACGAGCATCTGGCGGACTTCGATCCGGCAACTACATACTTCCTGAATTTTGATAATATTGGCGCCGGCACGCTGAATTATTGTACCGGCGAAGGAATGCTCTCTTTTTGGGGATACAACCCGAAATTGCTGAACACGGCGCAAAAATTAACGAACACGACTCAATTTTCCGGCGTGGAGACCTGCCGGTACACTCTGGCCTATTTCGATACGCTGCCGATCGTGAAAGAAGGATACAAATGCATCACCTTTATCGGACTGTGGGAGGACAAATCCATCCCGAACTGGCACTGGTACACGGACACCATCGAAAATATTGACTGGTCAACCATAGATAAAAGCATCGCCTGGGGTAAGGCTTTTATTCACAAGTTAGATGAGAGTGGAGAACAAAAATGAGAAAGTGGACATGGGTTGTACTTGGAAGTCTGGCCGGAATAGTAATGCTGGTTGTTATCGGATTTAGCATTTATGTGCAGGTCATCAGAACGGCCGAGCCGGAATACAGCGGTCGGATGGCGCTGGATGGATTACGGAACGAGGTGATTGTGCAGTACGACGAATACGCTGTCCCGCATGTCACGGCACAGAACGAGGATGATCTGTACTTTGCCGCTGGCTACCTGGCTGCGTCGGAGCGCATGTGGCAGATGGAGATGACCCGCCTGGCCGGACAGGGTCGCCTGGCCGAATTCCTGGGGCCGGATGCGCTGGAATACGATAAGTATTTGCGTACTATCGGCTTTAATCATCTTGTACAGGAACTGAAACAGAGTATCTCCGCTCAATCTTATGCTATTTACGAAAATTATGCGGCCGGCGTCAACGCGTACCTCACTACGCACCAGGATAAGTTGCCGCTGGAATACCGGCTGCTCGGTTTTCAGCCCGAACCGTGGACGGTGGAACACAGTCTGCTGTACGTCCGGATGATGGCCTGGGAGTTGAACATCGCCTGGCACCTGGATGTGGTGCTCGGCGCCGTCATTGACAGAGTCGGAGAAGAGAAAGCCCGGGAAGTATTTCCGCGTTATGATACCACGAAGCCGACTATTATCCCGGATAATGCCGGTCGATTTGCGGATGCGCTACGGCCTTTCCTTCGACTTGATCGCAACTACCGGAAATTCCGGGGTATTCCCGGAATGCACGTCGGCAGTAACAGCTGGGTGGTGTCCGGCGAAAAATCCGTCACCGGGAAACCGATCCTCGCCAACGATCCGCATCTCGGTTTTTCCCAGCCGTCCAAATGGTATGAGATGCATCTGAAGGCGCCCGGTATCAACGTCACCGGCGTCACGCTGGCGGGACTTCCCGGCATCGTCATCGGACACAATGATTCTATCGCCTGGGGATTCACTAATGTGATGGCGGACGATGCGGATTTCTTCATTGAGACGGTTAATCCGGACAATCCGTATCTGTATATGTACGAAGGCCAGTGGACCGGCATGGATCGCCGTAAAGAGGTGATGAAGGTGAAGGGGGCGGAAGCAGAATCACTGACTGTCCGCATTACCCGGCACGGGCCGATTGTCTCGGACATCCATCCGCTGGGGGATCAGATGGGTGAAAACAAGGTCGTGGCCATGCGCTGGACCGGATACGAGATGTCCGATGAAATGGCGGCGATGTATCAAATCAGCAAAGCGAGCAACTGGGAAGAATTTAGCACTGGTGTATCCAATTTTCATGTGCCGGGTCAGAATATCATCTATGCGGATGTGCGCGGTAATATCGGGTTTCGGCCGGCAGTAAAAATCCCGGTGCGAAACCGGGGAACCGGCAATATTCCCGTTCCGGGCGACGTGGACACCTACGAGTGGATTGGCTTTCGTACTCCGCTGGAACTTCCGTATCTGTTCAATCCGGAGGAAAAATTTATTGCCACCGCCAATAATAAAACGATCGACGATGATAATTATAGATATCACATCTCAAATCTGTACGAACCGCCGTCCCGGATTGTCCGCATCCGTGAATTGTTGACAGCCAAAAACGAGCATTCCGTGGAGGACTTTCAGCGGTATCAAATGAACTACGTCTCTCCACATGCCCGAAAAATAACGCCCTATTTTCTCTCCGCGTTTGCTACCATGGATGTCGAGGAGGTGTATCTCAATAAGGCGCTTGATTGGCTGAAGAACTGGGATTATTCCATGGATGCCGAATCCATACCGGCTACAATTTTCAACGTTGCCTTCATGAAGCTGATCGAGAACACTTACAAGGATGAGATGGGCGACACGCTCTATCACGAGTTCATCCGGCTGGCCAATGCGCCGATTCGGAACCTCTCCTGGCTGGTGCAGCGCCCCAATAATCTCTGGTGGGATAATATCACCACGTCCGGACTGGAAACCCGCAATACGATCCTCCGCTTATCGTTGACGGAAGCGGTAGAGGAACTGCACGAGCAATACGGGCGGAGCATGGTGAACTGGCAATGGGGACATTTGCACCAGGCGACATTTCCGCATTTCATTGGAGAAAACAGCGGGTTCGCAAATACGCTCTTCGGATTGAATATCGGGCCGTTTGAAATCGGGGGTTCCAGTACAACAATTAACAAAGGTGAATATAATTACCAAGATCCGTATAAAGCCATCCTGGGACCGTCTATGCGGCAGATTACTGATCTGGCAAACATCGACGCTTCTGAAAGCGTGATTTACAGCGGACAGTCCGGACACCCGCTTAGCGAACATTATGCCGATCAAAAAGAGCTGTGGCGCACCGGCAAATATCATCAACTCCCGCTCTCCGAAGAGGCCGTGGCAAAAGTGGCTGTGGATACCTTATATTTAACGCCTTCGAATTAGCAGAATAATATAATAACGGGATACCGAATGACCTACATACCCAATCGCTGTTTTGGACTGTTCACTTTCTTCATCGCACTTGCCGGAATAATATTGGTCACAAGCTGTGCAGAAAAAGGCCCGCCGGCATACGACTCACCGGAGATCACCGTCCAGGAATTGCAGGAGCATGTCAAGTTCCTGGCATCCGACGAGCTCAAGGGGCGGCGAACCGGGAGTCCGGGGGCAAACCGGGCGGCTGAATATCTCGTGCAGGATTTTAAGGAGAACAAAATTCTGCCCGGAAATCATGGTGACTATTATCAGCGGTTCGATTTTATTGCGGGTGTTGAACTGGGAAAAAACAATTTGCTGAAAATTTCCAGCACCCAGGGGATTCACGAGTTACAGCCGGAAAAAGATTTTCGCCCCCTGGGCTTTTCGAGTTCCGGGAAAGTCAGCGGAAAGTTAGTGTTCGCCGGATACGGAATTACTTCCGATTCCTTGAACTACGACGATTACGCCAACATCGATGCCAAAGATAAAATTGTGCTGGTGCTCCGGTACGGCCCGGAGGGCGATAATCCACATGGAGAATTCGGCGGATATCTCTCTCTGCGTTATAAAGCCAGCAATGCAAAATCCCACGGCGCGGCGGCAGTTATCATTATTCCCGGCCCGGAGCCGTATCCGGAAGATGAACTCATCAAACTTCGGTATGACCAGTCAGCGGATGCAGGCATCCCGGCGGTTTCGGCCAGGCGTGCTGTCTTTGAACCATTGTTCGTCGCTGCCAGGGACTCGCTGAGAGAAATCCAGGCCGATATCAATCTGCACAAAACCGGTATGGGATTTGAATTTCCGCAAACGAGCGTCCATTTGCAGACGGATGTACATTACATCCACAAGATGGGACGCAATGTGGTCGGTTATATCGAGGGCCGTGATCCAACGCTTAAAAACCAGTATATTGTCATAGGCGCTCATTACGATCATCTGGGATTGGGCGGCGAAGGTTCGCTGGCGCCGGGAACCACTGCAATCCATAACGGTGCGGATGATAATGCCTCCGGTACCACCGCTCTGCTTGAGATGGCAGAGTACTTTGCCACGGATGAGAACCGCCCGGTGCACTCCCTGGTGTTCGTTGCGTTCTCCGGAGAAGAGAACGGCCTCCTTGGCTCCTCCAAATACGCTGACGAACCTCCGTTCCTCCTCGAGCAAACCCTTGCGATGCTGAACATGGATATGCTCGGCCGGATGGAAGACAGTACACTGGTTATTGGCGGCGTAGGCACTTCCCCGGCATGGGATTCCCTGGTAACCGCAATTAACAATGATTTCGATTTGAACCTGACCAAAAACCAGGAAGGGTATGGGCCCAGCGATCACGCCTCGTTTTATAGTCAGGATCTGCCGGTGCTCTTCTTCTTCACCGGGATGCACGAAGATTACCACCGCCCCTCAGATGACTGGATGAAATTGCGATATGCAGATTACCATGTAGTTACACAATTTACCACGAACCTCGTCGATTCTCTCGACGACCGCCACACGCCACTGGAATTTACCAAGGCCGGCGATACGGAGTCCCGATCCATGCAGTTCCGCGTCTCCCTGCAGATCATCCCCGACTATGCCTCGAATGTCCACGGCCTACGCATCGATGGAATCAAAGATGGCGGCACGGCTGACAAAGCTGGCATGCAAAAGGGCGATATCATTGTCCAGTTTGGCGACAAAGAGATTAATAATATCTATGATTATACCTATGCTTTACAGGAATTCGAACCGGGTGCGGTCGTAGATATCATTGCTGTAAGAAATGGCACGGAAAAGCGGTTTACTGTGGAGTTGGAACGGCGAGAGTAAAAAAACAGTGTTATTGTGTTCTGGTGTTACCGTGTTATAGTTGAAAGGTAATATGCTGTGCGGATAATGTAGGGGAATTCAGTTCACAGTAACACTCTGACACAGAAACACCTTAACACTGTACTACGGTAGTTTAGCCTCATACAATAACCCGTATCGCACGCCCCGGTCGTTCACGAGCAATCGATCGAAGCCGAAATAGTCCATAATCTCTTTCTGGATGAGTGTTCCCATGATAATGACGTCGGCGCGTTTGGGCTGAAGACCAGGTAATCTTTTGCGTTGCTTTAGGGGCATCGAGCAAAATTTTTCCAAGAGATGTTCGATCTGCCGGAGTGTGAGGTGTTGCTTGTGTATTTGCTCCGGGATGTACGTTTCCATCTCCTTTTCGACTGCCAATAATGTGGTGACCGTACCAGCCACGCCGATGAGTGTCGTTTCCTTTGCAGAGATTTCCAGATCACTTAACTCAGTGGCAAGTTGTTTCCTGATTGCGTCACTCGCCTCTTGCAGTTCCGCTTCGTCCGGTGGATCATTTTTTATCATCGATTCAGTAAACCGCACCGTGCCGATGTCCAGACTGCGGGCGAACTCGAAGCCTCCGATATCGCCAAAGATGAACTCCGTACTGCCGCCGCCGATATCGACGACCAACAAATCTCCGTTCAAATCGGCAAATTCCTTCCGAGTTGCAAGAAAGGTCAGCCGCGCCTCGTCATCTCCGGTGAGGATGCGTATGTCCCAGTCCAACTCGCGCTGGACGCGTTGGATAAACTCGTCTCCATTGGACGCATCCCGCATGGCGCTGGTGCCTCCGATGACGGTTTCCTTTACTCCACATTCATCGCAAATCTGCCGGTACTTTTTCAGCGTGTTAAACGTGCACTCCACGGCATCCGGATGTAATTGCCCGGTTTTTCCCACGTCCTGTCCAAGGCGGGTGATCTCCACCTCATTCCGGATGGGATGGAATCGACCATCACGATATTCTGCTGTCAACAGCAGCGTTGAGTTGGTGCCGATATCGATGGAGGCGTATTTTTGATTCGTATTATTCATTTAATAATCACTAAATCGATCCATGTCTAGACATGAGAAATTTTACTTCCCTGTAATCGACCCTTTCAGGATCAGTGACCCCTGAAAGGGTCGATCAGTAAAGGCTCTCTCCTAGGAAAGGGATGACGCCGTGGGGAGTCACTCTGAGCCCGTCATGAGCCGGGTCGAATGGCTTGTCGAAGAGCGGCTCCCCACGTTAAAATTGTTATTTACTCTACCCTCAATTCATCCAGCACATACTCATTTTCAGCAAATTCATCCAGGATAAACAAAATGTACCGTGCATCCACACTGATGGAACGGGTTAAATCGGGGTTAAAGACCCAGTCCGCGGAAATGCTCTCCCAGTTGCCGTCGAACGCGATGCCGATGAACCGGCCCTGCGCATCCATGACGGGACTCCCAGAGTTGCCGCCGGTGATATCGGTGGTGTGGAGAAAATCGACGGGAACGGTTCCCAGATACGAATCCACATACTGCTCCGGGAAATCACCGTTTTCTATCAGGGACAGGAGTTTCTCCGGTGCGTCAAACGGATCTTCGCCGGTGTGTTTCTGAGCAATACCGTTGACGCTCGTGATATAATCGTAGTTCACGGCATCTTCCGGCGAGTAGCCCTTCACATCGCCGTAGGTGAATCGCGGTGTAAAGTTGGCATCGGGATAGATATCGCCGCCCATCCAGGCCTGCAAACCCTGAATATATGCGGGACGCAACCGGTTCAGCTGCCCTTCAATCCGCTTATCGAACTCATCCAATTGATCCTTGAACGGACGTAAATCCATGGCAAAATCCAGCATGGAATCGTTCAGGTTCCGCATCTCTTCCCGGCTCATGTCGAAGATTCCCATACGCCGATCAGTTTTGGTCAGCTGCGTATTGGCGTACAGGGAATCGACGAAATTGCTGATAGCTTCCTCTGGGGAAAGATTTGTATAATTTGCCGGAATTGTGGCAATTGGTTCAACCTGAAGTTCCGGTGGCAGATTGTACAGTTCGGTCAGGAAGTATTTCATAATTTCTTTGTCCACCGCCGGATCGAACTGACGCTGCATCAGTTTCAGGCGCTCCTTCAGTCTTGGCAGATTCCGCTCCATATAGTACGATTCCCGCTCAAGGTTCGGTTTTTCCTTTTCTAACGACCACTTGTCCATGACGGAGGCAGCGTAGTAGGTTCGGGTCAGCCAGCTCATACTCTTTATTAATGCCGGTTGCGGAAACACCGAGTCCCGGACGGCGTAGATCTCTTCAATTTCATCCAGAACATCACCGTACTGCTTTTTACGGGAACGCTTCTGTACGACCCATTTTTGGAAATCCGCTTCCTGATTTTTCTTGATTTGAAGGAGATCCGCACGCGTCAGTCCCTCCAGCATCCCGTGGAAATTCTTGTAGTAGTTTTTCATGCTGGCTTTTCGGTCGGCATAGGTGATTTGCAGCGATTCGTTTTCCCTGGTCTCTTCATCAATGATATCCAGCGCGTTTTCGTACATATCGATCTGGAACGGATATGACTGGTTCACGGCATATTTCACTGAGTAAGAGGTCCGAAACCGCTGAGTGCCGCCAGGATAACCAAGGATAAAGGTAAAATCACCTTTCTTTACGCCGTCATCCGTGAACTTCAGATACTGCTTCGGCTGATATGGCACGTTTTCATCGCTGTGTTCGCTGTTGGTCATATCGGGATTGGTGTACAGCCGGAAAAACGCGAAATCGCCGGTGTGACGCGGCCACATCCAGTTGTCGATATCGCCCCCGTAATTTCCAATGGATGCGGGCGGCGCATAGACCAGGCGGATATCTTTGAACTCGAGGTACTTGAACAGGTAGTATTCGTGACCATCGTAAAACTCGGAGACATCGTAATGATAGATATTTTCCGCCTCAGATTCGTATTTCTCCTCCATCTGCTTGATGGCGTCATCGATGGTATTCACCCGTTCTTCCGGATTCATATCATCTGTGATTCCGGATTTGATCTCCTTGGTCACATCTGTGAACTCCACTGCCAAATACGCTTTGTAACCTGGGACGTATATTTCCTCCCCCCGATTGGTCGCCGAATAACCCGCTTCCACATAATTATTGGCGCTGTCGCTCACCATTTGCAGTCCGGAATGAGCCACATGGTGATTTGTTATCACCAATCCCGACTCCGAAACGATGGAACCCGTGCCGCCGCCGATCTGCACAATTGCATCGGAAATCGAGGGTTTGTCCGGCTGGTAGATATTGCCCTGGTGCAACTGAAGCCCGGCAGATTCCAGCGTCTTCATTGGCAGCTGATTCAGCAGCCACATTCCTTCTTCAGCGGAGAGCGGGACAACACTAAACAAGGAAATAAAAAGAAGAATAAAAATTCTACGCATAATACTTACTCCTTATCTGAACATAATTTTATCGTATAATGAAATAACGATATAAATTATTGAAGTGCATAAGGAATAGCATTGGTTTTTTGTGTGGTACTCTGTTCCACAATCGCAATCTCATTCTCGGTGAGGTCATACAGCGCATACACCAACTGATCGATCTCCCGGTCGGTGGCGGTGATGCGGCGCCGGAGGGCGGTGCGCTCCTGATCC
>JAANXI010000070.1 GCA_018263365.1 Fidelibacterota bacterium
TCCCATTGAATGTAAAAATTAGGTCTTCTCCGCTCACCTTTCAAGCGTTCTCTAGCTCTTTGCAAAGGTTTTGAAGCATGGGGGGGGATCGGTACAGAACCGGTGTCTGCTTTATCGGACTTGCGCCGGTGTGATGCCTCGCTGTGCCTGGTATTTCCCCTTTTTATCTTTGTAGGAAACGCGGCACTCTTCATCGCTCTCGAAGAAAATCACCTGGCACAGGCCCTCGTTGGAATAAATTTTCGCCGGGAGCGGTGTCGTGTTGGAGATCTCCAGGGTAACATGGCCCTCCCATTCGGGTTCGAACGGCGTCACATTTACGATAATACCGCACCGCGCATAGGTGGACTTTCCAAGGCAGATGGTGAGAATATTCCGCGGAATACGAAAGTACTCCACGCTCCGTGCCAGCGCAAAACTGTTGGGTGGAATAATGCAGACCTCTCCTTTGTAATCGATAAATGATTGGGGATCGAAGTTCTTGGGATCGACCATGGAATTGTTCACATTGGTAAAAATTTTGTACTCATCAGAGACGCGCAGATCGTAACCATACGATGAGATACCGTAGGAAATGACATCCCTGGAAATATTTTCCCGTTCGAATGGCTCGATCATACCGTGCTCTTCGGCCATTTTTTCAATCCAGTGATCCGGTTTAATACTCATGAAATTGCCTTCTCCACTTCCTGGCGATACTCTTCATCGAGATATTCGTCAAGCGCATCTTCTACCTCGCGAATAACAAGAGGTATCGCTTCTTTATACGGTTTATCGATAACTGCACCAGCGGCGAACTCGTGCCCGCCACCATCAAATTTTTTAGCCGCCTGATTGATCACAACCCGCCCCTTGCTCCGAAAATTGATCCGGGTCTGCTCTTTGTTCAGCTCGTGAAACATGACGGCCACTTCGATCCCGCCAAGCGTCCGGATAAAATCCGTGAACCCCTCGATGTCCTTGTGGCTTGCTCCGACCTCCTTCTGCATCTCCAGAGTCACCGGGAAGTACGCGATTCGCCGGTCGCTGGAAAATTTGAGATTTTCGATTACCTTCCCCAGCAATTTCATCCGC
>JAANXI010000071.1 GCA_018263365.1 Fidelibacterota bacterium
TTGTACCTGTCCTTGAAATCCTCAATGTCCTCAAATAGGCGCCTTTCGCTCCTGTCTTCAAAAGTCAAATACATCTTGTTTTTATCATGGATGTCTAAATTTTCGTAAAGGTGAGCAAGAAGTGTGGTTTTTCCAACCTGACGCGGTCCAATCAGGGCAATTACCTCATCATGGTCTAAATACCTTGATAATTGTTGTTCCAGTTCTCTTTCTACGTACATAATTTCAGCTTGGTTATTTTTCAAATTTTTAAATTTTAGCTTGGTTATTTATAAAGACGGGAATAGGATAAGGATACTCATATCGGATAACTCAGCAGTGTAAAATTATCTGAATCGTCGCGGATTACGGCTCCAGGATTACCTTAATCGCCTCGCCCTGCTCATGGACCTCGAAGGCTGATTTGTATTCTGCCAGCGGAAAGGTGTGACTCACAAAGCCGTTCTCGAGCATCAGGTCGGCCATACCGGTTTTCAGCAGTCGATACATCGTCTCCCAGGTGTGAAACATCCCTCGTCCGATGATCCCTTTGATCGTCACGCCGGGAAAGATCACCTGCTCACTGAAATCCATGGTAATGGGCTTACTAGGAAGGCCCAGTAATGCAAATGTCCCCCCGTTCCGGATAATACTCATCGCATCTTTGTAAGCGTCGGCGCTTCCGGACATCTCAAGGACCGCATCCACGCCGGTATTATTCGAGTACTGCATCACCAATTCCGTCAACCGGGCTCTCGAATCCGGTAATGCCATATCCACGCATTCATCAACGCCAACGTTTCGGGCAGTTTGGAATCGGTGTTGTTCGAGCTTCTCATGGGTATATCCGTGATCCGGGTTGGAAAAATCGGTGGCAATCACAAAAGAGGCCCCACACCACTTGGCAATGGCCGCGGCCATCAAACCCTGCACCCCAATGCCAAGCACCGCCACAGACGCCCCCATCAGATTGATTGATTGTGCCGTATGTACAGCATTTCCGAACGCATCCATGTAGGCGATAACTTCCGGCGGAATCTCACCCTTTCTGATAAGTAAAGTATTATTAGCGGGTACTACGGCATATTTCGTAAAAATGCCGTCCTCGTGGACGCCCTTGATTATCGTGTTCTGACATGCATGGCTTTGTCCCGTCCGGCAGACGTGACACACTCCGCAAACCTTATGCATTTCCGAGGTGATATAAAAATATTCCCGCAGGAAGTCCAGGAAGTTCGGGTCATCTGCTACTTCAAGATACGAGCGCCCCCCGATAAAATCCTGCACCACCGTATCGTTTTCGTGGCTTACATACCGTTCATAAAAAGAACGTGCCAAATGCTCGCGCCCCAGGGTACCGGCGTCCTCTACCACGCCGCAAAACTCGTGACCGGTGATGACTTCTTCTTCACGGTTGTCCTTCATTTCCTGTCGGAGTGAATCCCTGCTCTGGTAAATGCCGACATCCGTCCCGCACATCGCGGCCTTTACCACCTGAACCTTCACCTGATCTTCCCGCTCTACCTCCGGAACGGGCCGCTCCACAAGCCGAAGTCCCGGTTCCCATGGTTCATTTTTCTTTGGACGCGGTTTCACAAGTGCGGGCATATCAGGCATAATCGGTCTCCCTCAGTCTCAAGAATCGGATATGTTTGACGAACCTACATAAATATAAGCCCCGAGCGTCCGCAATTCTATCCAAAATCGCAGCTCGCAGCAATTATCTATGACCTAAAGTGAGCGAATTTATATGGCGATCTGCACCAATCTGTTGAGCGCGAAGGCACCGCGGACATCCTCGACAGCCCCTCCGGGTATGCCTCCGGTTTCGCGAAACCTTTTCATCTCAACATCTTGGCACATCTCATCCACAACAATCACTCAATTTAGGTTTGAGCCGGTTGACGGTAATCCAGATAAGACTTAAACTCCCTTCTGTTGAAAAAAGTTCGAAAAATCCCGAGGAGGCTATGTATGTTCAAGCATGTTGTCATGTGGAAACTGATAAAGGAAGCGTTTGGTAAATCCAAAGATGCCAATACCAAAGAGATGAAGCGCATTCTGGAAACGCTGCCGGACAAAATCGATGAGATTCAGGAATACGAAGTCGGCATCAATATCGGTAATTCCGCCGCGGCATTCGATGTGGTGCTTATCTCCGCTTTCGATAACGTAAAAGACTTCAACACCTACCAGCAGCATCCGGAGCATCAAAAGGTTGTGGATTTTATTCGCCAGATTCAGTCGGAAGCGAAAGTAGTAGATTACGAAACTGAGGAATAAGGAAAAACTTCAAAAGCCAGACAGGTTCAGAGCATCTGCACGGTCTGTTTGATCTGATATCTTTCGTCTTCGCGACGGACCGTCACCGCCACATTGGCGGGATCGTGTTCAAGTAAAAGCGTCCAGTGCTCTTCCACCGCGCGGGCAAAATATTTCTTTTTCTCTTCGATAGTTGTCAAAGGAAAATTGTCGTAGCCCATAACCCAGGGAATGGACAGATGTGCCAACGTAGGCACAAGATCACCACAGTAAAACAGCCTGTTTTTTTCACCGGTAATCAATGGTAGTTGCTGTCCTTCAGTATGTCCGTCACACACGATGAGTTGGATGCCTGCAAAGATTTCGACCTCTCCGCGGACCAACTCGAGGACGCCATGCTCCCGTAGCGGCTGGAAATTTTCCTTGCGGTAACTACCGGCATCCTTTTCTGTGGGATCACTGGCCCATTTCCAGTTTCGCTCCTGGATGTAATACGTGGCATTCGGAAACGCCGGGACCAATTCCCCATCATCCGTAATTGTCGCACCGCCGGCATGGTCAAAATGCAGATGCGTCAGAATAACGTCGGTAATGTCTCCCGGCTGGATATTTCTGGCTGCCAGGGATTGCACCAGATTTTGCTTGCCGGGGTCAATTTTATAGATATCGCGGTATTTATCATCCCACTTGTCGCCGTTGCCGGTGTCTACCAAGATTTTTCGGTTTTTTCCTTCAATTAGCAGACAGCGCGTTGCCAGGTCAATGCGGTTTCGTTCATCAGCAGGGTTCTTTTTCTCCCAGAGAGGTTTTGGCACAATGCCGAACATGGCGCCGCCGTCCAGGCCGAAGGTATCGGCTACGATGGGTGTCACGTTGTAATCGCCGATCTTCATCTACGCCACCTGTCGCTGACGGTATTTCGCGCCCTGATACGTCCCGCGTGACTTGAGTTCTTTAATAACAGACTGCACCACGTGCGTGTGACGCTTGCCATCCCAGTCCGGGGCAATCAGCAGACTGGGTGGTGCACCGCCGGCCATCCGTCCGACGATGATCTCCGGTGAGAGCCGCTCGATGAAATCGGCAACCATCTGCACCCATTCCTCGAAGGAAAACATCCAGAACGGCTCATCCTCATACTGTCGAGCCATTTCTGTACCTTTCACAACGTGCAAGTGATGGATCTTCGTGTATTCGACCCCCAGAGATGACACCACATCTGCAGTGTGCAACCAGTGATCGCGGTCTTCCCAAGGGAATCCGAGAATCAGATGGCTCCCGATGTGGATGCCGCGACCTTTGGTCCGTTCGAGGGCATCGACCAGCGTCGCGAAGTCGTGTCCCCGGTTGATGTGTTCCAGCGTCTCATCGGAGACCGATTCGATCCCGTACTCAACTGCGACGTAATAATCTTTGGCAATATCTTCCAGCAGTTGGAGCGTCGGCTCAGGCACGCAATCGGCGCGGGTGCCCACGACCAGCCCGTGGATCTTCTCGTGCTCAAGTGCTGCGGAGTACAACTCTTCCAGCCGCCCAACTTCATCATAGGTATTAGAATAAGATTGGAAATAGGCCAAAAACTTATCAGCACCGTATCGGTCGGACAGAAAATCTATGCCCTTGTCGATCTGCTCTTTGATATCCATCACCCGCTTGATATAACTGGGGACAAAACTGGCGTTGTTGCAGTAGGTGCAGCCGCCCTTGGCAACGGCGCCGTCGATATTGGGACAGGTAAATCCGCCGCGAATTGACACCTTGTAGGTCTTCTCGCCGAAAATCTCCTGGAGATAACTGTTGTAATCGTTATATGGTCTGTCCATAGTTTTGGAATATAAGAAAGGTAGGGAACGTGTTAAAGTGTTATGAGTCCTGTGTCAACAGTCCCCTGTCTGGTACTACGATCTTGTTGGTAGTATCGGCTTTAGCCGTTTCGTTTTGTTTGCTGTTGGTTGTTCGTAGTTCGTTGTTGGATGTGTTGTTCATTCGTGGGTCTTCGTGTTTCTGCGGTGAAATTATTTTTATTCTTAGATTTCCGAAAATATGGCATCTTTAATTCACTATTCCTTTTATCATACAATCAATTCCACAGCCCTGACAAACGCCTGATACTGTTGTGGTGGAGTGGTATACGCGATTGCTGTACGAAGGGCATTCCACTGGTTTACTTCGTAATAATTCTCTGGCAGGTGCTGTTCAAAAAACAGGTTCGTCAGAGATTTAAACAATGTTCCAACGCCTCCATCTTCTTGCAAGTAACCGAGGACATATGCTATCGATTTATTCGTATTCCGATCACGTATGGCCTTGAGAACATCCGGTATTTCTGCGGATTTCGGCGAGTAATCGATTGAATCGAGAGTGTTTGAGCCACCGAATTGTTTATCCAGCCAATACGACAGGTTTTCCCGCACTTCCCGCTCCTTCATTCTTGCGCCTTCCCACACCTGTTGAGCATGTGTGAGATACAGTAAATCATTTTCATACGAGTCCGAAAATAGCACCGCCTCATAAAACTCGTCGAATACAGGGCCGTGCATCGCGGCTTCCGGTGGACTCTGCCAGCCAATATCCAATCGGCTCAGATAATCCGCCAGTTGATATACAATCGGCTTAAACTGAGAGCGCTCCACAAAATCCACAGATTTCAGTACGGCATCAGCGAGAATCACCGGCCATCCATCATCTTTTGCGGTGGATGTCGCGATTTCGGCGAGAATTTCCACAAGATAAAACTGATTATCCATCATCCGGAGCAGTTTGGCGGCCTCTTCGATGGCTTTCCCGCGCTCCCCGTCCCGGACATAATCTTCCAAATCTCCGACGAAGACCGACTCGCCGAAGTGCTCCGGTTTCACGCCGACCAAATCCTTGTCGAATTCCTCCAGACTCAGTGTGCAGAAAAATCCCAGCGCCTTTTCCATCAATGGGATAGCATCCGTCATATCCCGCTCGTACAGTGTGCTTAAATCCCGAACAGCATCCAGATAGACTATCCCGACCGGTTTCTCATCCTTGTACTGTTCAGTCGCCGCGAGATACATCATTTGCTGGAGTACTTGATCGAATCCATCCGGCTCCTCATGGACAAACTGCGGTACAATTTCCAGTACTTCGTCCATATCCTGGGCGCGGAGCGCTTGTTTTATTTCCGGGAAGGACGGCATAAATATATTTATCCTAAATTAAGCGATTTTATGTGGCGACCTGCACCAATCTGTTGCGCGCTAAGGCTCCGCGAAATCCTCAACAGACCCTCCGGGTATGCCTCCGGTTTCGCAAACCCTTTTCA
>JAANXI010000072.1 GCA_018263365.1 Fidelibacterota bacterium
TTTCCTTCGCTGAGTTGCATCTGCAACTCATCTCTGGACATATCAACAAACGTACTGAGTTCATCCAGCGTCTCCGGAGATCGTTTAATTTCCCAGGGGATCGCCGAAAGCATGTAGGTAAATCGGTTGTCCACTAACAGATTTCCCATCCGATCCAAAAGGAGCCCGCGGGGCCCGGGATGCGAGACTTCCCTGACCCGGTTGGCATCTGCCTGGGATACGTATTTTTTATGCTGGTAAATTTGTAGGGTATAAAAACGGAATACCAGGAGTAAAAAAAATACGATCATCACACCAAAGACGGTGAAATAGCGACCGCGCGATATGTTGTTATCCCTGGTAATCATAATCGTTCAACATCTATTGGAACAATAAACAAGAGCAGACTCCCAACGACCAGAGTATATATAAAGGATGGCAGGATCAGGCGTTGCAGCATAGTCCCAAATGCAATTGGTGAGGCCGCGTAATAAATTCCAAAATACAAAAACGTACCCAGGAAGATGAGCAAGACTCCTATACCGTAGAGGATGAACGGGTTGACCATGCGGAATTTCCCCTGGAGGAACCCCGCTCCAAACCCTACTATCGATTTAATAAGCGGCGAAACACCAACGAAAGCGCTAGCGGCAGCGATATCCTGCAGCAGGCCGAACACAAAGCCAAACAGTATGCCGGCAGTTTTGCCTTCCCGGTAACCGATATACAGAATCAACAGCATTACAAAATCCGGTTTAATTCCGGCAATACGGATCCAGTTGGCGAGGGTCAGTTGCAGCAGGAGTATCAGAATGCCGATCCCGGTGTATTGGAGTATTCGTCGTATCATGATGCCTGTTCAATCCGTGGACGCTGGACTATAACAAATACTTCTTCTAGTTCGTTAAAGTTCACAAACGTTTCCACTCGTATTCTCTTATGATATCCCGGAACATCATTCGAGGCTTGGGTAACCCGTCCTACGCGTAATCCTTCCGGGAAAATGTCGCTGTACCCTGAAGTGATGACCGTATCTCCGACTTGCACGTCGAGTGTCTTCGGAACGTTATCCATGGTACAGAGATTTTCGTATTGCCAGACGACGATTCCGTTCGCGCGGGTTCGCCGGGTTTTGACGCTGAGGCGAAAATTCACATCGGTCAGCAGTTGTACGATTGCCGACGATTCTCCGACTGAAATCACCTTGCCGACCACTCCCTCAGAGACGACTACGGCCTGGTTTTCCTTGATTCCGTCATCGGAACCAAGATTAATTGTCACGGAATTCACCAGCGACGAGCTCCCCCGATTCACGATTTTCGCCGGTTTCACATCGAGTTTCGATTCGTTCTGGAACCGGAGTAATTTCCGCAACCGCTGATTCTCAAGGACGGCCTCTTTTTGTTGCTGCACCTGGATTGACAATTCGACGATCCGTTGGTGTAACAACAAATTTTCTTCCTGGAGGTTGCCTAACCGCTCGAGCTCCAGCAGCGGCTCCTGGACAAAGGAAAAGGCATCCAGCATTTTGCCCCGAAAGGCATTCACCTGGGGATTATCATTGGAAAAAATCAGAACAAACGAAATCAGTACGGTGAAAATAAGTAGTATGTACTCCCGGAATCTGTACAGGATATCATGCAAAAAACTCAATGGGAGTGCTCATAATTTTGAGTGCGCAAATTACGACAGGACTTCGGCATATTTACTGAGGTTATCCATTACCTTTCCAGTGCCCTTGACCACAGAGAGCAGCGGTTCCTCAGCCACGTTGACCGGCAAATCGGTCTCCAGACGGATGCGCTGATCCAGGCCTTTAAGCAAGCCTCCACCGCCCGTAAAGATAATCCCCCGATCCAGGATATCCGACGAAAGTTCCGGCGGTGTCCGCTCCAGCGCCTTCTTAATGGCATTTACCAGAATATCGATGGTATCCTTCAGGCATTCACGGATTTCATCCGATGGAATTTCGATCGTCTTGGGAATTCCGGTCACCAGGTTGCGCCCCTTGACGCTGATCATCACTTCATCAATCGGGACAGCAGAGCCGACAGCAATCTTGATGTTCTCTGCGGTTCGCTCCCCGATGAGCAGGTTGTGCTCGCGTTTAAAGTGTTCAATAATCGCGTCGTCAAGTTCATCGCCGGCCACGCGGACCGATTCTTTGGTCACGATACCGTTCAGCGCAATCACTGCTATTTCAGTGGTTCCGCCGCCGACGTCAACAATTATATTGCCCACCGGTTTGCTGATGTCGATCCCGATGCCGACTGCCGCAGCGACTGGCTCTTCGATAAGATACACTTCCCTGGCATTGGAACGCTCAGCAGAATCCTTCACCGCTCGTCGCTCGACTTCGGTAATCCCGGTTGGGACGCAAATAACCATCCGCGGGCGCGATACTCGCGAGAGTTTCACTTTCCGGATGAATCCCTGTAAAAGCCCGTCCGTCATCTCAAAATCTGCGATAACGCCATCCTTAAGCGGACGGATGGTTTCGATATCCTGATGGGTTTTCCCCAGCATTTCTTTGGCTTCGTTGCCGACAGCGATCACCTGACCATTCTGCTTGGCTTTGGCGACAATCGAGGGTTCATTGATCAGAACCCCCCGACCTTTGACATAAATCAGCGTATTAGCCGTTCCCAAATCAATAGCGAGATCGCCGGAAATCCATGGTACGCTTGGTAATTTCATAAAGTCACTTTACTCGTTTCAGAAATCTGTCTAATGCTTAAAATGTCGTTTCCCCGTGCATATCATGGCGATATCACGGGCGTCTGCTGCTTCAATAACCTGGTCATCCCGGATAGAACCACCGGGCTGAATCACTGATTTGATTCCTGCATCATTCGCCACTTCCACAGCATCCGGGAAGGGAAAGAATGCATCCGACGCCATGGAGGCCCCTTCCAACGATAACCCGGCCTCGTCGGCTTTCCGGATCGCAATTTTCACCGAATCAACCCGGGCCATTTGTCCGGCGCCTACTCCCAATGCCTGCTCCCTATTCGTAAAGACGATCGCATTGGATTTGGTGTGCTTTACCAGCTTCCAACCGACCGTTAGTGCCTGCAATTCTTCAGCCGTTGGCTCCCGAGCTGTGACAGGCTCGCTTACAGCAATATCTCCGATTTTCGGATCACGCTGCTGCATGAGGTAGCCCGTCAGCGCAGGCCGGATTTCATATCCTGAGTCTGATAATTCCCCTGGGTGACAGCGTATTATACGCAAATTTTTCTTAGAATTAAAGATTTTGATCGCTGTATCGGAAAATTCCGGTGCCACAATACACTCCAGGAACGATTCCGTCAGTGCTGACGCCGTCTTTTCGTCTACGGCCATGTTAAACCCGACGATCCCGCCGAAATAACTGATAGGATCGGTGGTGATGGCTTTCCGATACGCCTTCTCCGGCGATTCCCCCAGCGCAAATCCACACGGGTTGCTGTGCTTAATGATGACACAGCCATTTTCGTCAAACTCTCCAATGATGCGAAGAGCGGCGTCCAGATCCATCAGATTGTTATACGATAATGGCTTCCCTTGAAATTGTCTGCTCGCAAAATCAAACGGTTTGTCACCCAGCAGATCAAAATACGCTCCCTGCTGATGCGGATTTTCGCCATACCGCAACGAGAGTGAGCGCGAAAAATTCAAGGGCAATAACTGCGGAAAATCGGATTCGCTCTCCGTCCGGGTCTGCTCGCTGAAAAATTCGGCGATGCACTGTTCATATTGCATTGTATAGGTGAAGACGGTCTTTGCGAACGGAATTCGCAATTGATCGAAATAACTATCGTCCTCCTTTTTTAGTGCCTCGATCACAAGATGATACTGGGACGCATGACAGATCGGTAACACACTCTCGTGGTTTTTCGCCGCCGATCGCAGCATAGCCGGGCCGCCGATATCTATATTTTCTAAAATCTCCAGAAAATCAGCGTCAGGATTTTGCACCGTCTCAGTAAACGGGTAAAAATTCACCACCACAGCCTGGATGGGTTTAATATTCTCTTCATTGATCTGGCCTCTGTGCTCATCGTTGGCCATATTAGCCAGCAACCCACCAAAGATGCGCGGATGCAATGTCTTCACCCGGCCGTCCAGGATTTCCGGGAAACCGGTCACTTCCCCGACATCCGTTACCGGGAGATCGTGCTCTCGGAGATGCCGCGCGGTGCCGCCGGTCGAGTATATCTCCGCACCATGCTCCACAAACGCACTCGCGATTGCCTCAACTCCATCTTTATTGTACACACTAATCAGTACAGCGCCATTGATATCCATATTAAATGTCCCACTCCTCAGATGGTCCTGTATACTGCGTTCTCATTCCCTCAGCTGTGATCCAACCTTCACTCACCCATCGTACCACTTTCGGATAGGCCTTGTGCTCGTATTCGAGAACCCGCTCCGCCAACGATTCCGGAGTATCGTCGTCCCGCACTCGTACCGGCCACTGGTAAATAATCGGTCCGTGATCGTAGACCTCGTCGACGAAGTGCACCGTCACACCGGTCCACTTGACGCCACGCTCAATCACTGCATCGTGCACGCGCATTCCGTAATAGCCCTTGCCTCCGAACGACGGCAGAAGCGCCGGATGGATATTCAGAATTCTGTGAGGATACGCCTGCACAACTGCATCCGGAATTTTCTTCATATATCCTGCCAGCAAGATGTAATCGATCTCGTACTCCTTTAGCGTATCTATGTGATCGTTGGTGTATGATTTTTCGTTCTCGAATTGCCTGGGGGACTTGTGGAAGGCGGGGATATCCAGATTTTGCGCTTTTTCAAGCGCTGGGGCAGTCCTTTTGTTGCTAATCAGACAAACAATGTCGCCGGAAATGTTTCCTGCCGCAATCTGTTCCTGTACAGCAAGGAAATTTGATCCTCGTCCTGAGGCGAATACTGCAAAGTTGGACCGTGCCAAGCGCGGCGCTTTCTACAGGTTAGTGGTTAATCTCTCCTATATTGGTAAAAAATAAATAATCCAGGAGCAGGAGTCAACGGCTATAAAACAAATATCTATTGTTACCTAAATTAAGCGATTTTGTGCGGCGATCTGCACCAATCTGTTGAGCGCGAAGGCTCCGTGAAATCCTCGACAGACCCTCCGGGTATGCCTTCGGTTTCCCAAAACCCTTTTCATCTCAACATC
>JAANXI010000073.1 GCA_018263365.1 Fidelibacterota bacterium
TCTGGATTTTCTCATTCAGGAAGTGATTCCGTTTGTGGAGCAGCAGGCGCCGGTGCTGCCAGGCAAAGATCACCGCGGTATTTTCGGGAAATCCTCCGGGGGATACGCCGCTATTGTCCACGGGATGCGATATGCCGATGTCTGGGACGCCATCGCGTGCCACTCAGGGGATATGTACTTCGATTTTTGCTATCGCACCGATTTTCCAACAGCATTGGATACGCTGGCCAAACATAATCGTTCGATTCCGGACTTTATCGAGTATTTTCACAATGCGGAGAAGGTTTCCGGTGATGATTTTCATGCGTTGATGGCGATTGCGATGGCGGCGACGTATGACCCCAACGAAGAAAATCCCACGGAGATTCGACTGCCGGTAGATCTCTATACTGGCGAACTGNATGAGGAGCGCTGGTCGCACTGGCTGGAGCATGATCCTATTAATTTGGTGGATGAGTCAGGTGATAACCTCCGCGAACTTGACTTAGTGTACATTGATTGCGGCGACCAGGACCAGTATCACATGGTGTATGGCAGCCGCATTTTGCACCAAAAGTTGGAAGCGATGGAGATTAACCACATGTATGAGGAATTTGAAGATAATCATAGCAGCATCGATTACCGGCTTGATCGATCCATTCCGCTGCTGGTGGATGCGCTGACACCGTTTGAACAGTGAGCGGTCGACAGTCGCGGGTCCACAGTCACCGGTCAAGAAACAGGCGGGCGTTTAAAGTAATCGCTGCAAAAGTGCGTTAGTATTTATTTTTTCTGGCGTATCATTTTGTGTGTTGTAGGGATTGAAAATCTCTCAAAAAGTATTGATTCCCGATTATCGGTTTTGGCGACTATATCAAATCAGTCGTTGAATTCTCCGTGTTGTCTTTAGATATTTATCAGTTCTTGTTTTATCTTGGTTAGGAAAAATTTTGTACAAAGGATAAGGAATGCAGAGGTTCATCTTTTTTATATCACTGAGTCTGCTGTTTCCCATGATGGTATCCGCGCAGGGTACGTGGATCTGGAATAACCGGACTCACCCGGAACTCAAATGGAAGACCCTGAAAACGGAGCATTTTTACGTCCACTATCACCAGGGTTTGCGGGCAGTTGCGGAGAAATCGGCCCAAATCGCCGAGCAAACCTATCCGACGATTATGGCGCAACTGGATCTGGAAGACTTCGGTAAAACTCACATGACGTTGACCTCTGAAGACGAGATCATGAACGGATACGCTATGCCATCCGACCAGATATTCATCTGGGTGAGCCAGAATGATGTCGCCGGACAATTTGGTGGTTCGGAAAAGTGGCTGAGGCTCGTTGTGGCGCACGAATTTCAACATGTCGCGATGATGAATGCACTCAGAACATGGCTGGGAATCTGGAACGGTATCGCCATACCCTCATGGTTTTTGGAAGGCACCGCGGAATACTATACCGAAAACTGGCGGGTCGGGCGCAGCGACGCGAGGATGAAAATCCACACGTATAAAAACAATATGAGCAAACTGGATGCGCATGACGACGGCTATGCGAAAATCCTGTACCTTGCAGATAAATACGGCGACAGCACCATCACAAAAATAGCCAAGTGGCGACATAAGACGTTCAAGTATTTCAATTTCAAGAAAGCGTTCAGGGCCGCCACCGGTGTATCCATCAAAACCTTTAACGAGGACTGGCACCGGGCGATGAACACCTATTATTATAGTTATCGCGGGCAAAAGGAGCCGATGGACAAGGTCGGTGACGTGCCCGCCGCGCCAAAAATCCGCTACACTAATACGCTGAGCATCGCCCCGGACAGCAGCAAAATCGCTATTGTGGGACGACGGACCGGGAAGATGCAATATCAGTCGGTATACACCGTGACCACTGATTCCACCAAACAAGTGCAGGAATTACACTCTGGTCGGTTTGGCAGCAAGGCTGCATGGATGCCAGACGGCAGCGCGTTGATTCTCGGTGAATATCGTCGCGGTGACCACGGTTCGTTGATTTATGATATCAGGAAAATTGACACCGAATCCGGGGAGGCTCACTGGCTTACGTCGAATCTCCGCGCCAACCATCCAACCGTGTCAGCGGCCGGCACGGTTTACTTTATTGCTCACCCGAAAACGGCTACAAATCTCTATACCGTCGATGCCGATGGAAACCATCTTCGCCAGCTCACCGATTTTACCGGCGATGTGCAACTGAACTATCCGGTCGTATCCCCGGATGACACACGCATTGCATTCATGATTCAGGACGAATCGGGAGACGTGGATATTGCGGTCATCGATAGTTCGGGGGCAAAATTTCGCAAACTGATGAACGATCCCGCAGAAGATCTGATGCCGGTCTGGACGGCTGATGGCAGCCATATCGTGTTCACCTCGTTTCGGAACTCCACGCCAAACCTGTATCGCGTAGCGGTGAATTCCGACTCTACCATAACCCAAATGACCGATGTCTACAGCGGTATTTACAGTCAACAGATTGTACCGAACAGCTCTAGAGTCTACGCCTCCACGCTGTCCGATGTGGATACGACGCGAGGCGTTTTTGTGGATGCCAACCGAACTATTCAAAATAATGAGTTGGTACTGCGGGATAAGTTCGAGGATTGGCGGACTCATGCGCCTGACTCAACACTAAAACCAATAAATTACGATAAGAATATTCCATCAACCTGGGAGACCTCGTCCTACAAGTTCTGGAAACATCCGCGACATATCGCATCGTTGGGATTGCCGACGGAAACTGGTCTGGCCGGATTTACGGTCTGGAGCGACGGGTTGGGTAAACACCTGGCGATTCTCGGCGGCGAAATTGCGTATCCGCCATATACACATTCCCGATTTCTGAACGGACTGTATTTTGTCTATAACCTGGCGGTCTTCCGTCCGATGCTCTCTTTCGGGTTGCTTAGAAATTCGTCGTTCATGATACAACCGTATGATAGGGCGTGGTTGACTGAGCGGCGTGACGGTGGATTCCTCATGGCTGAATATCCAGTCAATTTTGGCAATTCGCTGTTCTCAAATCATACTATTGCTGCCCAGGTGCAAATGTACAACCGGACTGCTGAGGTCGCAGGCGATCCGCGGGGATTGCGCCCGCTAGTGGAAAGTGGCAGGGAGGGTGTATTTTCACTGCGATATCAATGGAAAAACCAGAAACCCGACAAGCGGAATAGTCTTTTGCCGACTCAGGGTTATGGCATCGCGCTTCGCCAGGATTTCGCCAGCGAAAACATCTTTGGAAAGTTCACCTACCAAAAGTCGACAATTGATGGATTCGTAAATCGGAAGCTTTTTGGCCCGCTTACCCTGTACGGTCGGATGCTCTATGCTCAGTTGAACGGCAATTACGCCAGCCAGGATTCGCTGGGATTTTACGATGACGTTAGCCTGTATCTTATGGGAAATGCCGCCATCGGTTCGGCCCGGGGAAATGTGATTAATACGCATGAAAATTACAATCTGCGAGGCAGTTCGACAATTGTCACCGGCGACCGGCTGTTCATGTCTACATTTGAATTCCGGATGCCGGTATTACCCGCCTTGCCCGTAAATATCTTTGGTATAAGACTTGGCAAATCGGTGTTGTCGCCGTATCTGGATTACGGTAAAATCTGGAATTCAGTGGAAGGTGATACGGAGATTTTCACCTCCGGACTTGAGATGCGTACTGCAATCAATCTGGGCTCAATCCCGGTCTTTCATCTTGGGTTCGGACTGGGTAATGAACTGTCCGCCTGGGAGCAGGATCACAGCCCCCATTATTTTGTCCGCGTGGCGCTGGTCAATCCGTTTTAAACAGCAGGATCGGTAAACATGAACGTACATAAGATTATTTTAACGCTTCTGATATTAGTGGGAATAGCGACCGTCGGATATCTAATTTATTTTGGGTATGACTATTACGCGCTGACGCTGACCGCCCGGCCGCGCGCAGAACTTCATGAACTGCTGAAACCCAGTGGATTATACTCCCACGGATACGGTATTATCGGGAGCCTGATGTTGCTGCTGCTTTTCCTGTATTCCGTGCGTAAGCGCGTCCGGTGGTTTCCCAAAATCGGCAAGCTGAGCACCTGGCTGAAATACCACATGTTCCTCGGGGTCATGGGACCGGTGCTGATTACGTTCCATACCACCTTCAAATATAACGGCATTGTGTCTATTAGCTATTGGTCCATGATAATAGTTATGCTTAGTGGGATTGTGGGACGATACCTTTATTCAAAGATTCCCCGAACGATTTCCGGACACGAGATGGCGCTGGAGGATGTCCAGGCCGAAAACAGCGAAATCGCGGAAAAACTCAGAGAGGAGTATCACGTTCCGGCCACTGTGATGGCCGATGTCGAAAATCTGGGTTCTTTTGCCAGGGAGGAACAGAGTGATTTGAGAGCGTTGTTCCGGCTGATACTCGGAGATTTAAAGCGTCCATTTATATTACGCCGGTTATACCGGGAGCTGAAAACCGTGGAAGGGCTGGATAAATCCGAGTACAAGCGGGTAAAACGATTGACCCGCCAAAAGGTGAAAATCACCAGAAAACTGACGGGCCTGGAAGTTACACACCGGCTCTTCCACTATTGGCACGTGTTTCACAAGCCATTTGCGTATGTTATGATCTTTATCATGTTTATCCATATAACGGTGACCGTCCTTTTTGGCTATACCTGGATTTTTTAGCGTGATCTACCACACAGGGAGATTTAATCAGTTGTTTAATGCGTCGGAAATTGATATCATCTTTGAGGTGAGGTTATATTCGATTGAAATGGGAAAACTAAGCCCTACAACCGGGGAAAATTAGTAGTAGAAAATTGAACCGATGTTAGAGAGCATTATAACAGTCGCAATTCTGAGTATTGTCGCAATTCCTCCGATCTGGTATTTCCACAAAACCCAACAACGCAAACGACGTTCTGAAGAAAAACTCCGGGAAACCAAAGAGACAGGGCGTATGGAGCCGGTCTCGCTCCATCCGTATATCGATCCCAATATTTGTATTGGAACGGCTGCCTGTGTGCCCGCTTGCCCTGAAGGGGATATCCTAGGAATTATCGAGGGGCGCGGGCAGCTGGTGGAGCCTGCCAACTGCATTGGACACGGGGAATGCTACCGTGCGTGCCCGGTGGATGCGATCACACTGGTTTTTGGCACGGAACAGCGCGGAGTCGATATTCCCCACCTTCAAGAGGACTTCGAGACGAATATCGATGGCATCCATATTGTCGGGGAATTAGGCGGTATGGGACTGATCCGGAACGCGGTAACGCAGGGGCGGGAAGTGATCGAATATCTGGCGCCCCGGTTGAATGAGCAAAACGGTGCGCCATGGGATGTCAACGATGTGGTGATCGTTGGTGCGGGACCGACCGGGTTGGCGGCTGCGGCGCAGGCTATTGATATGGGACTTTCGTACACATTACTGGATCAAAACGAAGTTGGCGGGACAATTCTTTCTTATCCCCGGCAGAAAGTTGTGATGACCCAGCCGATGGAGATCCCCATCTACGGGGAATCGGATTTCCGGGAGATTACCAAGGAAGAGCTACTTGATTTGTGGTACGACGTCATCGATAAAACCGATATGGAAGTGCAGACGAAACAAAAAGTAGAAGACGTCCGGCGGGTAAACGGTCATTTTCGGGTGATAACCCAGCGAGATCAATTCCAGGGCAAGAAAGTGATTCTGGCGATTGGCCGTCGGGGGACTCCCCGGAAACTGGGGGTGCC
>JAANXI010000074.1 GCA_018263365.1 Fidelibacterota bacterium
TCCTCAGCGTCCTGGAAATAGCGGTCTTTGCTCCCTTCTTTCATCGCTTCCACAGATCCCATCCCCCTGTAGGATTTATACGTTCGGCCTTCATACAAAATTGTTTCGCCGGGACTCTCTTCCATTCCAGCAAACAAGGAACCGATCATCACTGAATCCGCGCCAACGGCCAGCGCCTTGGCGATGTCACCGGAATAGCGAATACCGCCGTCGGCAATCACTGGGATATCATACTCCATGGCAACTTCAACGCAGTCGCGGATAGCGGTAACCTGGGGAATACCCACGCCTGCCACCACTCGGGTCGTACAAATGGAACCCGGACCGATTCCAACTTTGATAGCATCGGCCCCGGCATCGATAAGCGCTTGTGCGCCATCCTTTGTTCCGACATTCCCGGCGATAATTTCCGTCTCCGGATATTTCTTTTTCAACGTCTTCAGGGTTTCTATTACGCCTTCTGAGTGTCCGTGGGCGGTATCAACAACGATGACATCCACCGAATTGGCAATCAGCAGATCGGCCCGCTCCATCGTATCGTTGGTTACGCCAATTGCCGCACCGATGCGCAGTCGGCCATGCTCATCCTTGGCGGCATTCGGAAACTGGGAACGTTTCTGTATATCTTTGACGGTAATCAGGCCTTTGAGCGTGTTATTATCGTCGACCACGAGCAGCTTTTCAATTTTATGCTTTTGCAGGATGGATTCCGCCTCGTCGAGCGTAGTACCCACCGGGACGGTAATGAGGTTTTCCTTGGTCATCACGTTTTCGATGGCCTGATCCTGATCGGTTTCAAACCGGAGATCGCGGTTCGTCAGGATACCTTCCAGCTTGTTCTCATTATCAACGATGGGGATACCAGAGATTTTATACTTCGCCATGAGCTCCAGTGCATCGGAAACCTTTCGGTTCGGCGGCAGCGTCACCGGATTGAGGATCATCCCGCTTTCGGAGCGTTTGACCTTATCCACCTGCTCCGCCTGCTGGATCATGCTCATGTTTTTGTGCAGGATGCCGATGCCGCCCTCTCTGGCAACGGCTATCGCCATCTCGCTTTCGGTTACAGTATCCATCGCCGCACTAACTAACGGGATGTTCAGATGAATGTTTTTCGTAAACCGGGTTTCAACGTTCACCTCTCGAGGCACCACATTACTTCTCTGGGGTACAAGAAGCAGGTCGTCAAACGTCAAACCCACTTCAATGCTATTTAGATTTTTCATTCGGAATCACCTGATTCTGTCAATGTATCGGTTTCATATATGATTTGTCATGAAGATTATTCCAACGGACAGTTTGCCTCGACAGCCTCAACAAGTTTGCCGTCCCGAAGGAGAGTCACCGCCTGGTTCATATCTTTGGAATGTACCCGATCTTCCCCCCATGTCGGGACTTTTTCCCTAAGGGTATCGTAGACAGGCTGCAAGAGTTTCGCCGGCTTGAGTCCGTCTTTCAAGTCGAGACCCTGGACAGCACACAGCCACTCGACCGCCAGAATCTGTTCCACATTTCCAACGATTTCCCGGAGTTTTCGGGCTGCAAACGTTGCCATTGAGACGTGATCTTCCTGATTGGCGGAGGTCGGAATGGAATCCACAGTCGACGGATGCGCCAGCCCTTTATTTTCTGAAGCCAGTGCGGCAGCGGTCACTTGCGGTATCATATAGCCGGATTGTAATCCGCTATTCCGGGTTAAGAAGGCTGGCATCTGACTCATAGTCGGATCCATCATCGCGGCAATCCGCCGTTCAGAGATGCTGCCAAGTTCTGCCGCGGCTGTTCCGAGAGAGTCCAGCACCATACCGACCGGTTCGGCATGGAAATTCCCTCCGGAAATAATTTTCCCGGTTTCGGGGAACACCACAGGATTATCGGTGCAGGAGTTCATTTCGGTGGTGAGAATTTTTCGGGCATACTCCATATTATCTCTACTCGCGCCATGCACCTGCGGCATACACCGGAGACTATACATATCCTGTACTTTACCGCAGTCCCGGTGGCTTTCGTGTATTTCGCTCTCCTGCAACAGCGTGTAGAGATTCCGGGCGCTTTTCTGCTGCCCATTGTGGTCCCGGATAGCGTGTAATTCCTCCCGGAATGGAGTATCCGTGCCTTTCAACGCTTCCACACTGGTTGCTCCAAGTATGTCAGCGGCTTTTACCAGATTCTCAAGCCGGATGAATGCGTCAATTCCTGCGGCCAGTGATGCTTGTGTTCCGTTCAGGATTGCCAGCCCCTCTTTGGCCTGTAATGCCACCGGAGGGATATCTTCCTGCTTCAGTGCAAACAAGCTTGGAACTCTTTTGCCACGCCAGGTGACTTCACCTTCGCCGATTACCGCCAGCGCCAGATGAGCCAGCGGCGCAAGATCCCCGCTGGCGCCCACCGATCCTTTGGATGGAATAACCGGGTAGACGCCGGTATTCAGCATTGACGCAATCGTTTCGGCAACAACCGGTCGACACCCGGAATAGCCCTTCACAAGAGCGTTTACCTTGAGCATCATCATGAGCTTAACAATCGTATTTGGAAAAGGCTCGCCAACCCCAGCGGCATGGCTCCGCACCAGATTGACCTGTAAATCCGCCAGCTGATCGTTATCGATGCGTACATCCGCCAATTTCCCGAAGCCTGTGTTAATGCCGTAATAGGTTTCATTCGAGGTAATGGCCTTCTCAACAATCCGGCGGGATTCGTTCATGCGCTCGACCGCTTTGTCATCAATGGAAACCGGAGGGCTGTGGCGCAAAAATCCAGTACAGTCCGGTATTTTCAGTGAATTACCGTCGAGGATTAGTGACTTCATAGCATCCGTGTGTTTAAATTTTGTAAATTTATCCGAATACCGGTTACATATCAAGATGAATAATTTGGAGAACTTAATTTTTGGTGCTTGGCTAAGTTAGTGGAAAATTTGACCTGACTACAAGTTCTGGTAGCCCGATTTCACCACCGGTATCCCAGGTCAAAGAGTGGCAACAGATGATATTGCTTCCCAAAGGGATAGGTGCCAAAAGTGAGCAGATACCCTGCCATGAGATTCCAGGATTCGCTGAACTGCCAGCGGACCTGTCCGCTGTGCTCCCAGAAAAACGCTTCGGAATACCCCGGCAGCCAGATCAATTCCGCATCAGATTTCATACCCCACTGAGGTGATAATTTCCAATCCATGCCAGAGCCAACCCGCAGACTGTAGCCGTTGTAAAAAACACCCAGTCTTGGGAAAACCACCGGCAGATCGATTGTAGTGCGTTCATCAAGGTCACCGAAGACGCCGGCGAACCCGATGCCTCCACTGAAATAATATTCCAGCGATGGAAAGGGTATTCGGTAGTACCTGATCTCGTTGTATAGACTAATCATAGATGGAATTTCCACGATTGTCGGATCGTCCGGGAGTATTCCTCCAGTGCCCTTCCGCGATATCAATCTGAGCAATGGCGTGGGATACACAAGGCTGTGTCTCGTCTGAATGCTCTGATTTCCAGCGGTTTTGTGCGTCCAAATCAGTTTGGCATTCGGAATAACAAAATCAAAGATGGGATGCGTCTGTAGCTCCATATTATTTGCAAGTCCATATCGAAGAGGCCCAAAAAGTCCAACATGGAAATCACCCTTCCGAACCTTGTCAAACTCCACCTTTCTGCCTGGACTATTTTCCTGGGCAGAGATAACAGTAGTCGTACCCAATAAGGGCAATAGAAGTAATATCAATGCCACGAGCCGCTGAAGTATTCGCCTCATGGTTGCACCGCTAATCGTGCTGAGACCGGCGCGTGATCCGCCAGTTGCATTGTTTCCTGATAGGTGGAGTCGGTGCCTGCTGACCAAGTTCCGTTCGTAAACAGGTAATCCAGTTTGCGATTCCAGAAGACATCACCGGACGTACTGTGCGTAAAATATCTCGAATTGGAGGCCAGATAATCCGACAGCGAAACAGCCGGACTGTATGCGTTATAAATCGGCTCCATCCAGGTCATTTCCGGAGTGTAGTCACTTCCCTCCGGACAAAAGTCCGGATCGTCGTCCTGGCATCGATCTTCGTCGCAATAGTTCGTGGAATCCGAGCCGGGTGGCAGCAGATTGAAATCGCCTCCGCCGATAACTAATGCTCCTCCAGAATCCAGTGCATCGAAGACCTCTTTAAATTCGGTGACGTGTTGTTGCTTGGTGTCGTCAGTGGAAAACGCAGAGGCGTGGATGTTGAGTACATACAGGTTATCTATTTCCGGGACCATCACTTTTGTCTTCAGTATGTTCCGCCGGAGATAAAAATACGTGGTGAGCGCATCCTGGTCGCCCCGAAGCGCCAGTTGTATCCTCTCAGTATCAGATAACTCCCACCGGGAAAAGACTGCCTGCCCCGTATTAATCCGGCCCAATCCATCGCTGGGAACAAACTGTGATTTCCACATGGAACCATAGGCGGCGTAATTGAAATACGTATGGTCCAGCAACCACTGTACCTGATTGATATACCCTGTCCTGTTGGATTCCACATCGACCTCCTGCACCAGCAGGATGTCCGGTTGTACCTCGTTGATCTTATCCGCAATGGCGCTGAGCGCTTCCTGAACTTCGGCCTTTGTCAAAATGACGCGCTCTCCGCAGGAATCGCCAAACCACGGGATTCTGGCTGCTCCGAAACGGATATTCCATGTCATGATTAATAGTGAGTTTCCTACGGCTGGAGGTGATTCATGCGATTGAGCAGAATATTTTATCGCATCAGAATTCTCCGGGAATTTGGTAACCAATGGCTCGCATCCCATGGCTCCTATCACAATTACAACAATAGCCCATGAATATATCGCCTGTTTCATGCACGAATTCTCCTTATAATCAAACGATGGCTATACTCGTGTGTCAGATTGATATCCTTTACCAGATGTAACAATTCCAGCGTGTTGTACTAACTTAACTGGCTCTGGAATTGCGATTCACATCTATGGAATGAGATCATACCGAAATGTAGATGTATTAGCTTTCAGGAGCAATGAAATTATTTTCTGCTCGGATTACTCTAATTCCGTGTCATTTTCCAGGGTGTCTTTCACCGCCGTTGCCACATTTCCTTTACACACTGCGCCGTGATTCGGACAGAGCACCTCAATGGAATAGTTCAGCAATTTCCGGACGCTCTCCCGTGTGATTTCGGGATTATCCATAAACTGCGCAGGCACGAATTTGAAAATATCGCCCTCTGTGCGACGAATGAGCAAGTCCCCGATAAACATGACATTACCTTCGCTGCGTCCCAGGAAGAAGTTGTAATGCGCATCCGTCGGCCCCGGTGCGTGAACAACTTTTAATCCCCCCGGAAGCGTATCCCCGGTTTCATACAGATGGTCCGGTGACCCCTCGTACCCTTCGCCGTTTTTCGGGGCGTACACCGGCGCATCAAAATGCTGCTGATATCGCCAGGCTGATCGCTGGTGAAACCGTCCGGTGAGACATATTGCCTGGACTGTGTTAAACCCTTCCAGAAGATCCTCGTGCAATGGCAGGGGATCAATCAGAATGGTGCCAAAGGCCGTTTCCAGCGCATACGCATCGCTCCGGTTGTGGATGCGATCGTCCTCCACAGTCCAGTGCAGGAGGCTTGGCGCAACATATTCAAGTGAATCGGCGACGGTTGACGGTTCGGACATAGTTATTGCTCCTCCGCAAACCAAGACAGGGAGAATCACTGATTCTCCCTGTCTGACTTCATGTTTGCCGTTTATTTCAATGAGGCGGTTAGTTCAAACTCCACCCCCGCCAGCGCTTTCGAAACCGGGCAGGTATTTTTGGCGCTCTCCGCGTGGTTCAGGAAAGTTTCCTCATCAATGTTTGGAATATCCGCCTCGGTGGTAATTTCGATTTTACTGATGGCGAACCCAGCATCCCCTTTTGTAAGGTGGACCTTATCCGTGGTCTGAATGGAATTTGGTGTATATCCGGCCTCACCAAGTCCTGCGGACAGCGCCATGGAAAAACATCCCGCATGAGCCGCTCCGATCAACTCTTCCGGATTTGTCCCGCTCTCCTCTTCAAATCTTGAAGAAAACGAAAAAGGTGTGTTCTTCAATACACCTGTTTCGGAACTCACGTTACCGTTGCCATCCTTCAAACTTCCGTTCCACTGTGCGGAGCCAATTCTCACTGCCATATCGTCCTCCTGTATCATTTCATTTTTGTCAGTTCGCAAGTTGAAATTACCATAGTGACTTCGGTACAGAATATCAAAATCCACCGAAATTTCCCAGCAGATTTTTTCCCGTATAGCCAAAGCCCGTATTGATTCTGAAATACCGCTTGACTAACTTTCACAGCATTTCTGAATATCCAGGTGCGAATACACATTTCAATAAGACAAAAGGAGTCGATGTATGGAAGCGCTGCAATCAGTTTTGTCGGCAATTTCGGGAGTGGTCTGGGGATGGCCCATGGTTGTGATCCTGGTCGGAACCGGTATTTTTCTTACACTTAAACTTGGATTTCCCCAATTTCGGTTTTTTCGGCACGCCTGGC
>JAANXI010000075.1 GCA_018263365.1 Fidelibacterota bacterium
TCTGTTGAGCGCGAAGGCTCCGTGAAATCCTCGACAGACCCTCCGGGTATGCCTTCGGTTTCCCAAAACCCTTTTCATCTCAACATCTTGGCACATCTCATCCACAACAATCGCTCAATTTAGGTGGAAGTAAGATTAGGAGTAAGATTAAGATACTACAACTTGAACACCCGAACACTTCAACACTAAAGTACTTTGATAAACGTATCCCGGAACACACCGCTGGCTCCGAAGCTTTCCTTAAAGCGGCCCAGTCCGAAATTCGGTTCTTCGTTGACGGTGAAAATTCCGAAATCCAGGTAGCGGAAATGTTGGTCAATAGCCCAGCGGATGATCTCGTAAAAGAGCAGGTTCACAGCGCGGTATTCCTGGTACTCCTCGTCGTGGCTGATGTAGAACGCCAGCACCACATCCCGGTTGCAGATGAAGTTCACTACGCCTGCGATCATTTTCTCATCCAAATATGCGCCGAACAGGTTGATCTTATCGGGAAAAATTTGAGAGAGGTTGATGAGTTCATCCAATGTATGCGTCGGCTGCACGTCGTGGCGAATCTTCAGATTCTTTTTCAGGATGTCGTAAAAGTCCGGGTATTCTTCGGTCTGACGGACGATGACGCCCTCTTTCTTCGCTTTACGATAACTGCGCCGGGTGGAGGATCGAAATTTTCCAAGATTACCTTCGATGGAGGATTCCAGCGTTAACATGCTGGATATCTCGCGTTTGAGATAATCGAAGCCGTGCTTGTACAGCGCAAAATCCAGATAATTTGTGATCCGCCGGTTGTAGATATACGGCGGATGGGTCATCACGATTCGCTCAACGTCTGTTTCTTCGGCTTCCCTGAGCAGCTCTTCCACCATGTTATAGGCGTCCCTGATTCTGATATCTTCCTGGTAGACAAAGCCGCCGTAGGAGGCGCCGCGGTGACTAAACAGTGTTGATTTCCCGTCGTAATCGATCCGGACCGCCGGAAACAGTGCATACGGTTTATCCTTTTTCAGGATCACATACGACTGATCGCGAAATCGATCGTTGGGATGGTAGGAGAGAAATTGGCGGGTGTGAAAAATGGTCCCGTTATTGGCGGACCAGACGAACTCGTCCCACTCTTCGTCGTTTAGTGATTTTCCGGGAGCAAATTCTATAGCCATAACTGCGCCAAAATTACTGGACGCAAGCGAGTGAAGCAACTGTTAGAATCGGGGATACTTTTGCCAGCCATTCGAATTGACACTTCCTGAGGCAGGCGCTATATTGCCATGTTATTTGAGGTTGAAACGTTTAACGAACGGAGTGCCAATGTTTGAAATTACCAACGTGTTAGCGCGCGAAATTCTCGACAGCCGGGGGAATCCCACGGTGGAGGTGGAAGTTATTCTCGATGAAGCATTCCTTGGCAGGGCCGCCGTACCGTCAGGCGCATCTACCGGCGAACATGAGGCGCTGGAACTGCGGGACGGGGACAAGAATCGTTACAACGGTAAAGGCGTCCTGACTGCGGTTCAGAATGTGAACGAAATTATCGGACCGGAACTCATCGGCCAGGTCGGTTCGGAACAGTCACTGGTCGACCGGATTATGCTGGAACTTGACGGTACCGCAAACAAGGAAAAACTCGGAGCGAACGCAATTCTGGGCGTCTCGCTGGCAACGGCCAGGGCCACGGCCGAAGCGTACGGACTGCCGCTTTATCGGTATCTTGGCGGTTCCAACGCCAAGGTTTTGCCCGCACCTATGATGAATATCCTGAACGGCGGCAGCCATGCAGACAATAATGTGGATTTACAGGAGTTTATGATCTATCCGCTGGGAGCAAAGAGTTTCCGGGAGGCCTTGCAGATGGGCGCGGAAGTCTTCCATCAATTGAAGAGTGTGTTAAAAACCAAGGGCATGAATACGGCAGTCGGTGACGAGGGAGGATTTGCTCCAGACCTTGGTTCCAACGAAGAGGCGATCGAGGTGGTCCTGGAAGCCGCGGACAAAACACCGTACGAAATCGGCACGGACCTGTATATCGCACTGGATCCGGCTTCGAGCGAATACTATAACGCCGATACCGGCAAATACGAGCTGGCCTCCGAAAATCGCGAACTGAATCGCGACGAAATGGTGAAGTTCTGGGACGAATTGGTCGACAAATATCCGATCGTTTCCATTGAAGACGGCATGGCGGAAGATGACTGGGAAGGATGGAAACTCCTGAACGAGGCCATCGGAGATAAAATCCAACTGGTCGGGGATGATCTGCTGGTGACCAATCCGAAGCGACTCCAGAAGGCCATCGATGAAGAGGCGTGTAACTCGATTCTAATCAAACTGAACCAGATCGGAACCGTCACCGAAACAATGGAAACCATTGAACTGGCGAAACGGCACGGATACACATCGGTGATTTCCCATCGCTCCGGCGAAACGGAAGATACATTCATTGCTGATTTAGCCGTAGCGACCGGCGTCGGGCAAATCAAAACCGGATCGGCCTCCCGGTCCGACCGGATCGCCAAGTACAATCAGCTGCTCCGGATTGAAGAGCAGTTGTTCGAACAGGCAAAATTCCTTGGGAAAAGCGCTCTGTAAAACCTATGTGGCCATTCTCCGGAGATAAAAAGAAAAAACGTAAGAAGCGTAAGAAAAAAGCAAAGCGCGCCCGTCGCACCGGCAACGGGCGCGCCAAGGCCTTTCTCTGGTGGCTGGTCGGTCTGTGTACCGCGCTTGTCTTCATTATGGTTTTCGTTCTGAGCGATCACGGGTTGTATGAACTCTGGCAGCTGAAAAAGGAACAAAAACTCATTGAACAACATATCGAAGAGCTGCAGGAAGAGAATGCGGAATTAGCCGCCGAACGGGATCGCCTGAAGGAGGACAAGGAGTATATCGAAAAGCTGGCCCGAGAGCGTTATCGGATGGCAAAAGAGGGCGAAAAAGTATTCCGGGTCATTCCCAAATCCAATCAGGACACCTCGCAGTAGTTTCAATTTCCTTTTTATTCCGTATCCTGCTACATTTGTGTACTAACGGATTCAAATTACCCCGCAAACCAAGGGCTATAGAGGTATTGTGAAAGCCTTCCGCATCATTATTGTCGTTCCGGTGTTCATGTGGGGAGCTTTAATTTTTGGACAGGCCGCCACCTCCGATTCCACTCTCTTTCGATTTCAGCAGCAAAACTCAACCTATCGGTGGTCGAATATCTTTCAGTATTCAGGCAGGATCAGCCAGCTTTCGTATGATGTCAGCAATTCGTTTATTAGCACGATGACGGAAGTACAGAGCGCGCAGAAGCAGTGGAAGGACGACCAGCAATTCCGAGGACGATTATACGGTCCGATGCCCGGCAAATGGTTGTGGGAGCTCCAGGGGAACCTCCAGTGGTATAATGATGAGCAGTCGGGATATTTCAACGATTCCCGAATCGGGGCGGCTGCGCTGGGAATCAGGCGTGAGGCGCGGGCATTGAATTTTGGGGTTTCCAGCGGATACAAGCAGGATATTCGCCGGCAGTTTGTCGATACCGGTCCGACCCTTGCTGGAGAGCTCTCCCTGAACCGGGCGAATTGGGCGGGATACAAAACCTCCGGGATGCTGCAACTCCGTGGAGAGAACCTTGATACCCGGCAGAACCGGACGTATGTAACGCGATGGCTGGTTTCCAAGGAATTCGCCCCTGGCGTCAGTGATCACTTGTCAGTGAATGTCAGCCAGCGGAAACGCTCGTATTATCTGGCGTCCGGAATAGTTGAGGAGCGCAGTGAAACCCGGCAGCACCTGGAAAACCAGCTGCGGTATCGCGTATTTGATCCGTTTTCAGTCCGGCTGAGTACTGAGTATTCCAGAGATCAAACGGCAATCGAGACGCCGTTTGTCGGATCAGCAGCGGTGCAGCAGAAGGACCGGGCAAACTACAATCTCCGGAATTCGCTGGGAATGTTTTTGGATACCGGACCGTTTCGGAATGAAATGTATATCCGGTATGAAGTGCAGCAAAACCTGTATAGGACGGATGTCCGGGATACCGTTGTGGCTCCGTCGCAATTACGGAGACAAACTCCGCCCAACGACAACAGTAATACCCTGCAACTTGAAGGGAAGTCGCGTCTCGGAATCGGTTATCAGGATTCGCTTCAATTCACAGCATTGGCCATGCGGATGCAATACAATACGCCTGATTCCACTAATTACGACGACCGGGATGAAGTTCGCTATCGATATGGACTGGAATATATCCATCTATTTGCACCGGGATTCCGGTGGCGAACCGGCGGGGAAGTGTTGCTCAGTCATTATGCCTACCTGTACAGTCAGCGAAGTGCGGAAAATTACTGGAACCGGGTGTACCGCCTGTTTTCAGGCGTCCACTGGAAAAGACATCGCTGGGAATGGCATACGTCGGCTGAAGTCCTCGCCAATTATTACGATTACGAGTATGATGACCTGTTGCAGCAGGTGCGGAGTATTGCCTTCCGGCACATGGTATATCGCCAGCAGATTTACCATCCGCTTGGTCAGCGATGGCAGGGTCAATTCCGGTTCGATTTGCAACTGGAGGATCAGGGCAGACTGGATTGGACGGCATTCGTGGAAGAACTGATTCTGGAGCGTGAAATTGGTGAGATCGAATACAAAATACTGGTACCGATCGGTCAGACGCTGTCAGGTAACCTGGGCTATCGCTATCAGCGGCGGATTGATTGGCGTATTAAGGAAGGCAAAAAATTTACGGCAGAGCGTATTTATACTCAGGGGCCGGTTTTTCAGGTCCGGTATCGCTCCCATAAACTCCCGGTGATCGTGTGGGAAGGGACGTTAATGGACGTCACTCAGGTAGATGTCCAACAGAGCAATACTACAAAATACCCTATTTCGCATTTACGTCTGCAGGCGTTTTGGCGCTGGTAATTCTTCAAACGGGTCAATTTCGTATTGCAGTCTTTGGAAAAATAATTTACTATTACACATCGCTTCCGAACCGTTTTGCAATAACTGGTAGCCAAGTAGGGGCGGAAAAGTCACTATTATAATTCGCACTGAAACTGCTGAACCGAAATTGGAAGAGCGCGTATGGATTTAGCCACTCTTTTTGGGTTGCTGGCTGGCGCCGGCCTGATAGTCACCGCAATTATTACCGCCGGGAACGCCGGCAGTCTCGCAGAATTCGTTCACCGCGAATCACTGATGATTGTGTTTGGTGGTACGATAGCGGCGACCCTCATTAACTATCCGCTGAAAGCGGTCATCGGGGTGTTTGGGGTGGTGAAAAACGCCTTTACCCGGCAACAGTCCGAATACCCGGAAGTCATTTCCTATTTTGAGGAAGTATCGCGCAAGGTGTATGAGAAGGGATTGATCTCAATGGAAGAAGACCTCGATTCCATCGATGATCATTTTCTCCGGAACGGATTGGCGCTGGCAATCAACGAGCGCAATCCCGACAATCTGCGGAATTATCTGGAACTGGAACTGAATAATATTCACCGGCGACATCGCCAGGGTGCGGAGATCTTCTTCTATATGGGGCAGTATTCTCCTGCGTTTGGTATGCTGGGGACAATTATCGGGCTTATTATCATGATGAAAACCCAGATTTCCATGCCGGATGCCCAGGGTGCGCTCTCGGTGGCCTCGAATTTCAACTTGCAGCAGCAGTTCACCAATTTGTTGAACGGTATGGGATTGGCGCTTATCACAACCTTTTGGGGGGTGCTGCTGGCGAACCTGATCTTTTTACCCATCGGCGGAAAATTACAGCGCCGGTCGGAAGATGAGTTGATGATGAAGGAAATCATGATCGAGGGGATTATGTGCCTTCATGCCAAGGATCATCCGCTGGTCGTTAAGGATAAGTTGCAGACGTTTATCCCGCAGCGGGAACGGGAACTCCTGGATAGCAATTCTTCCGGTAATCGATAACTAACAGACATCAGTATTCATGAGCTGGACGAGCGCAAACGGAAATAAAAACGGTAACGGCCATACCTCTGGCCGAAAGGCATCGCGCAATGCCTGGCTGATCACCTACGCCGATATGGTGACGGTGCTCCTGACCTTCTTCGTGATGATTTTTATCTACATGAAAGAGGCGGAGAACAGCATCGATCGGTGGATCAACCATTTATTGAACCAAACCTATACCGAACTCACCCATTATGTGAATGAAAACAGTATCGAGGGCATTGAGGTTGATCGGGTTACCAAAGGAATCCGAATCATATTGTCCAGCGGCGTGGTATTTGCCCCCGGATTTGCTGATTTGAAATCGAACGCGCTCCCCGTTCTTTCCGAAGTGGGGGCATTAATTAACAATTCCACATTAGTGCATATCGAAGAAAATCCCGAATACGCAGAAATTTTTAGAAATTTGAGAAAACAGGGACGCGATTTAAAAGTCGATATTCGCGTCGAAGGCCATACCGACAGTGATCCGTATTATGGCCGCGAGTTTGAATCCAACTGGGAGCTTTCTGCAGCCAGAGCGTTGGCGGTTGTGAAATACATGACCGCCAGCACCGGGCTCGAGGAACAGAAATTCTCCGCACTTGGGTATGGAGAGTATCGCCCCATTGTGCCGAACACCAGTGAATCCAACAAGCAGCGTAATCGCCGCGTGGAGATCTATCTGGATGCGAATCTGGTGGCGACCAATGGTGTTAGTACTAGGACAGCCGATCGCCTTAACTAAACGAGACTGACAATATGTGTTTCATCCGCCGGGGAGTGATCCTCTTGTGTGTGTCCATATTCTGTATGGCAGACATTGGCTATTCTGCGTTCGAGCGCCAACGGATTCAGGCGCTGCCCTGGAATACCAATGATTTGAGTCTCGTCAGCGCCCTCGCAAATAACCCGGGTCGACTGCAAAATATGGACAGAGCTGTCGTCGCCTCCGGATATACCAGGATTTTTAATCAGAAGGCCCTGCAGTCGGGGTACCTGTACTCTGCCCTTCCGTTATCTTTTGGAACTGTAGGTCTTGGTGTGGATTTTTTCGGAAATCAGGAGTATGCGGAATCACAGTATATGGCCGGAATTGCCCGCCAATGGAACGAGAACGGTGCCTTTGGACTGCTGATCAGAGCATTCTCTCTCGATATCTCCAATTACGGTAACGCAAACTCTCTTGCCATAGATGCCGGAACGAGCTGGCGCATCACAGAATCTCTCCAGTGGGAACTGGGCTACGGAAATCTCACTCAATCCACAATCGGCCGTTCAAAAGAACCGTTACCCCAGCAAATTTTTTCCGCTGTGGAGTACAGTCCGAAAGATTATCTGTCGACCCGGTTGTCGGTCGTCCATGATCTCCGCTATCCGGTGCGTTACAGAGCCGGAGTCGGTTACGCACCGTTCACCTGGATCGAATTCGCAGCGCTCCTGAGTACCGAACCTGTCCGGGCGCAGATTGGAACAACTATCACCTGGAAGATGATTCATGTCCAATACACGGCGACAATACATTCGGTGCTGCCTGTTACCCATCGTTTTGGTCTGCTGTTTGGTTTCTGATTGTTCTCTGTTTGCGCAGGATAATTTGCCTGCACGACTGGCGGATCAATTGGAAACCGTTGCAGACGAAGCGACCGTCTCCTCGCTGTACGAGGATTATGTCCATCTCCATAACTATCCCATCACATGGGAGGAACTCGACCGGAAAACAGTGAAGCAAATTCCGGCGCTGACAGCCAGGGAACGAACTACCCTCCTGGAAGTTCGGAAAAAGCATCCACATTTAGATGAATGGACGGTGGTCGGGAAAAAGTTGCCAGCCGAGGCCATTGAAATTCTGAAATACACCGTCCGGCTTTCCCATGAGCCTGCGGTAAGAGGACATCTTCGCTGGCGGGGCAAATCATCCCGGGTTGAGGATTATCAATCCTACACTCGCCTCCGCTTTGCAAAGAGCAATACAATCAATGGAAGCGTCGTAACCGAACGCGATCCGGGAGAGCAGTCTGCCACTGACCATCTTGCAGGTGGAGTGGAATTCAGCAATCTGCCTGGGATAGACAAATTGATTCTGGGTCAATTTCGCCTGGGATACGGACTGGGAGTCTCTTTCGGACCGGCGATGGGGCTGGCGAAGTCGAGCAGTGCGGTGAGTAACGTCGACCAGTCGTATATGCGCCTTCGCATCAACGATTCGAGCCTGGAATCGCTGGGATTTACCGGCGCAGCTGCCAGAACGCATTATGGGAACCATCATATCCAGGCCGCTGGTGCATATACATCGAAAGATGGCTCCTGGAATGGTGACGAAATTGTGATTTCACAATCCGGTTTACACCTGACGGAAGGGAGTTTGCAGAGAAAAGACAACATCATTGAGCGCCTGGGAAACGGTGCGTACTGGTATGCCGGGGATCAAATTGATATAGGGATGCAATATTCTCAAATCCGCCGCAAGCGCGGGTCTGATGATGCGTGGCTAGAAAAATTCGTGTTCGGTAGCGCGTGGTTTGAAACCGATCACCTGTCGCATGAAACCGGGATAGATTTGTCGGGAAATCGGGCGTATCTAACGACAGTGAGATCGGCTATCGATGCGGTGGAAGTTGCCGTTGCTCATCGCTGGTATGACCCGCAATACCATGCTCCGTACGCCAGCGGATTCGGCGAATACTCCGGCACATCCAACGAAACCGGCTGGTATGCCGGGATTCAAGTCGATACGGATGCTGTGCGATGGAGCGGTTATATAGACGTTTTTCATGAAATTACGAATACCAAATCCCCACCGAAGGAGGGGACAGAATGGTTGCTACGCGCGGATTGGCGTCCCCGCCCCCGGATGCAGCTGTCCGGTTCCGTGAAAAACGAAACCAAAGAAGTGTCTGCCACTGATGCTGCGGATGGGGTAGAATTCGAGTTCAACATTTTACGCTGGAAACAGGAATATCAGGGACAATGGCGCTATCGCTGGGATTCCGGATTCACTGCCGATGTCCGAACAGAGTATGTGACCGTGCACTATCCGGATCGTAGGTATACCGGAAATCAATGGGCGTATAAATTGACTTTTCCCATCCGTGCCCGGGATCGGCTCCAGGTTTTTCTGGTACCATACGATGTCGAGTCCAGCGATGCCTCGACTTATTATTTCGTGATGCCGGTGACCGGGACGATGCAGCTGTTGCGGCAAACCGGCGCTGGCATGATAACCGGTGGGCAGATTCGGATGAATTTTTCCGAATCCGCGGAAATGACCATTTTTTATTTGCAACGCCGCGCAGATAACTCAAAATTATCACATTCCGTAGCAGCGCAAATGGATATTGCTTTCTAACTTGCTATGGTATATATTCATAAGAACTTATCGCATATGCTTAAGAAACTACTTCAAGTCATCGGTTTGGGAGTGTTACTTGGGTTTCTCGTGAATCCACAGGGAAACTTCGCCCAAAAGTCGCCGGGCGCTCAAACCGTGCGTGACTTTCAGACCATCAACAACATCAAATACCTCTCCGCTTCGAGATTCGCGGATGTTTTTAAGGTCAAAACCTATTACAATCCGCAATCCCAGAAGATGATCCTTTATCTGCCGGAGCAGCGCCTGAAGTTTTCGGCGTTTAGCTCATACATTATGATTAACTCGGAGATATATCATCTTCCGAATCTGGTCTTGCCAACAGACGGTGATTTGTTGATACCGGTAGCTTCGTTTACGCACATTATTCAGCCGCATCTTGGTATAACAATGCAGTATGATGCCTCGGTTCCGAATCTCAGTGTAAATTATGAGCCGGTGAATATTACCGATCTGATCGTGGAGGAAAAGAAAAACGGCACGCTCATCCGCTTCCCGGTTACCCGGAAATTCCGGGAAACGGAGTATAAAGCCTGGCAGGGGAATGCCGGATGGTTTTATCTGACGGTCGCGGGGGGTTACATCAATGAAAAACGATTATCGAAGGTTACCCCCAATGGGGTGATCCGAAAGATCGTGCCCATCCAGATGGATGGCTCCGTCCAGTTTTCGTTCCGGTTGCGGGAGCGCATCGAGGACTATGAGGCCTACCAGAACTCCAATCCCCGGGAAATTGTCGTTAGTCTGCGAAGTCCTGCGTTTAACGGTTCGGTTGAGCTGAATGAAGCGCGGGATCGCTGGAAACTGGATCGCATCGTGCTGGATCCGGGCCATGGCGGGAAAGATCCCGGAGCGATTGGGTATGCCGGACTCCAGGAAAAAGATGTCGTGCTGGATGTAACTAAGCGGGTCGGCCGCCTGATTGAAAAAGAATTTCCGGATGTCGAGGTTATTTACACCAGAAAAACAGATAAATTCATCCCTCTCCGGGATCGGGCCCGGGTTGCCAACGAACAGAACGGCAAGCTTTTCATCAGTATCCACGCGAACAGTAACAAAAACAAAAGCGTGCGCGGATTCGAGACATATTTGCTTCGCCCCGGAAAGACCGAAGATGCCGTCGATGTGGCTGAGCGGGAAAATTCGGTGATCAAATTTGAGGAATCCACCGAGTATTACAAGCAGTATGACAATGAGCAGCTGATCCTGGCTACTATGGCCCAAAGCGCCTTTATGAAGGAGAGCGAAGATTTCGCCAGTCTTGTACAGCAGGGATTGAGCAGCGAGGTGCCCAGCCGGAGTCGCGGCGTAAAACAGGCCGGATTTTATGTGTTGGTCGGAGCCTCAATGCCGAACATTTTGGTGGAAACCGGATTTGTTTCCAATACGAGGGAAGGCAAAAATCTTGGTTGGGCTGAGTATCGGCAAAAAATTGCGGAAGGCATCTTTGAAGGGATTAAGGATTTCAAGTTGAAATACGACCAACAGGTCGTGGATCAAGCGTCCCTGTGAGCACACCCAAATCAGTAGCGCCGCTGGGCGTGTTCGATTCCGGCCTTG
Source organism: Fidelibacterota bacterium (assembly GCA_018263365.1). Classification (GTDB taxonomy): domain Bacteria; phylum Fidelibacterota; class JAANXI01; order JAANXI01; family JAANXI01; genus JAANXI01. Next base: position 10,862 of record JAANXI010000075.1, read on the forward strand.
GCGGTCTTACCGTTGTTCGGCAAATCCAGAAAGTGTATCCGCATCTTTCCATCATTTATTACGGCGATACGGCGCGTGTGCCGTACGGTACCAAAAGCCCGCAGACCGTCACGCATTTCTCCCGGCAGATTATCGAATTCCTGATTGCGCAGGATATTCAGGCGATTATGGTAGCGTGTAATACGGCCTCCGCAACTGCGGTGCCTGTGCTCAAAGATGAGTACCCTGTTCCGATTCACGGCGTGGTTGAGCCCGGTGCGAAAGCCGCGTTTCACGCTACACAGACCGGGAAAATCGGCGTCATCGGGACGAATTCAACCATTCGCTCCAGCGTATATAAATCCGCATTGAAACGTTTGGATGAATCCCTCGAGGTTACGGTACAGCCCTGCCCGCTCTTTGTACCGATTGTGGAGGAGGGTTGGGAGACCCACCAGGTTGCGGAAATCACCGTTAGGGAGTACCTGGCTCAGATGATCGAGCAGAAAATTGATACGCTGATTCTGGGCTGTACGCACTATCCGCTGCTGAGCGAAACGCTCCGCAAAGTGTTACCGGATTCTATCACTATTATCGACAGCGGCGTTGCCGCAGCCAACGCGGTGGAAAATATTGTTGAATCCCCAATGGAAGTTATTCCTAAGTACAAATATTACGTGAGTGATACCCCGGAACGTTTTTCGGAGATCGGTACACGGTTTTTGGGGCATCCGATGGAGAATGTCTACTACTTTGATGTGGACCGCCCGTGGACTGCGGCCGATATTCAGTCCGCACCAAAAGTGACGCCATGAGCGAATATCAGAATACGCTGCAGTATCTTTTCAACCTTCAAAATCGCGGGATCAAACTGAGTCTTGATCGGGTCCTCTTGTTCCGGAAGGCACTCGGTTTTCCCGATCGGGCATTTGACAGCTTTCACATCGCCGGGACAAACGGTAAGGGATCAACGGCCCACTTCCTGGATGCCATGCTGCGGACTGCGCCGATAAAGGTGGGGTTGTACACTTCGCCTCATCTGGTACGGTTCAATGAGCGCATTCGTGTGAACGGCGCTACAATCCCGGATGATTTTATTGTGAGATTTACCCGGCAATGGCGGGATTTTATTGACGAATACGAATTGACCTTCTTTGAGACGACCACGCTCATGGCCTTGGATTATTTCCGGGAGCAGGAAGTAGACGTGGCCATACTCGAAACAGGTCTCGGCGGGCGGCTGGATGCCACGAACATTGTTACGCCGATTGTTTCTCTTATCACTTCCATCGGGCTGGAGCATACGGATATGTTGGGGGAGACGATAGCTGATATTGCCCGGGAAAAAGCCGGAATCATGAACCCGAATGTCCCTTGTGTTATCGGAACCATGCCCCCGGAAGCCGCACTTGTGATGGCGGAACGGGCGGGGGAACTTACCTTGCAACTCATTTCGGCAATCAATCTGCTGCATCCGTCGAATATCAGTGTCATCCCTGACCACGGAACAAAATTTGATCTGATGGTAAAGGGCGAAAAGCACCACCTTCGGCTGAACATGGTGGGCCGACAGGCGGCAATGAACGCCGCGTATGCTGTCGCTGCCTTGGAGGTTCAGGATCACTACGCTCTTGATTGGCCGGAGCAAAAAAGAGCCGTTGAACAGGTGACAATCCCCGGGCGTCTCCAGAGGCTTCAGGAGTCTCCTGCGGTGTATTATGATGTCGCTCATAATTACGACGGCTTTGTCCAGCTGATGCAAAATCTGCGGGCCCTTCATCCTGAGCGCGATTTTCGGTTTTTGCTCAGTCTGAGTGAATTGAAGGATATTTCCCGTCTGCACGAAGCGTTGCCAGCGGAGGCATCGCTGGGAATTATGACGATCGACGATATGCCAATGCACGGTCTGGCAGCTTGGGAAAAGGCCTTGCCCGCTCGCGAAATATCGGATTACGGCCGCAATGCAGAAGCGGGAAAACAGTGGCGATCAGACCTGAGGAATTCGGACATTGGAATCATCGCCGGGAGTCACTACATTGCGCGATATGTTTACGAGGGTTTTAACTTTTCCCTTGACTCATAACACTGATGTTTTAAATTCTTTTCACCAAGCATCCAGATGATTTGTATAAAAAGACAGAATCGTAACTAAAAATCGCCAACCACCGCAAGAGTTCATTTTCCGATAAATACCAAAAACTCCTAAAAACGGTAAAACCATGAGTGCTACGAAGAGATTAGACATTAACGATCTGCAATCGATGAATATCAAAGAGCTTACGAAAATGGCTCAGGATTTGCAGATCCCCGGGTATTCCGGACTGAAGAAACAAAATTTGATTTTCAAGATCCTGGAGGCACAGGCGGAACAGGAAGGCCTGATTTTTTCCAAAGGGGTGCTGGAAATTCTGGAAGACGGCTACGGATTTTTGCGGTCTCCCGATTACAATTATACCCCCGGCCCGGACGATATTTACATTTCCCCGTCGCAGATTAAGCGTTTTGGCCTGCAAACAGGTCACGTGGTGTCCGGACAGATTCGGCCCCCCAAGGATGATGAGCGCTTCTTTGCGCTGCTGCGGGTAGAGGCGATCAACTTTATGCGGCCCGATGAGATTAAAAATGTGGTGCTGTTCGATAATCTCACGCCGCTCTATCCAGAGGAACGTTTTCAGTTGGAGCATGATCCCAAGGATTATTCCACACGGATCGTCGACCTGATTTCGCCGGTTGGCAAGGGCCAGCGTGGTTTGATCGTGGCTCAACCCAAAACCGGAAAAACCATTCTGCTGCAGAAATTGGCGAATGCCATTCTTACGAACCACCCGGAATCGACACTGATTGTACTGCTTATCGATGAGCGGCCGGAAGAGGTCACGGATATGCAACGCTCAGTGGATGCGGAAGTGGTCAGTTCGACATTTGATGAGCCACCGGACCGACACGTACAGGTCGCCAACATGATTCTGGAAAAAGCGAAGCGTATGGTCGAATTCGGCGAGGATGTGGTGATTCTGCTGGATAGTATTACCCGGTTGGCCCGTGCTCATAACGCGGTCATCCCGCACTCCGGCCGTATTTTGTCCGGTGGTCTGGATTCCAATGCACTCCACAAACCGAAGCGCTTTTTCGGGGCCGCGCGGAACGTGGAAGAGGGCGGCAGTTTAACCATTATCGCCACGGCACTGGTTGAAACCGGCAGCCGGATGGATGACGTGATCTTTGAAGAGTTTAAAGGCACGGGTAACATGGAGCTCGTACTTGATCGCGAACTCAGTGACCGCCGCACCTTCCCGGCCATCGATATTGACCGTACCGGTACGCGCCGCGAAGAACTGTTGCTGAGCGAAACGGAACTGGCCCGCGTCTGGATCCTGCGGAAATTCCTGCAGAATATGTCCGTAGTCGAATCTATGGAATTCGTGCTGGACAAAATGAAGGGTACGAAGAACAACGACGAATTCCTCAAGTCAATGAATCAATAACTTTGGTGTACCGGGCTCAGAACGTTCTGGGCCCAGTGCGGAGTTATTGTCCGATTTCCAGTTTCCTGAATAGTCCTGTACCTCTGATTTTTCTTTTTCGGTTTTCATACTTGATATTCAATAGAGGTGAAACGAACTTTAGCAATCTATGCCGAAACAGGAGGGAACCATGAAATTTGCACCGCGAATTGATCGCGTTCAACCGTCAATGACAATGGCTGTCATTGAAAAAGCTGCAACCCTGCGTGCGCAGGGTATCGATGTGGTGGATTTTGGCGCCGGTGAGCCGGATTACGGCACTCCGGAGAATATCCGCGATGCCGCCAAACGGGCACTAGATGCCGGATACACCCGTTACACTAAGAACACGGGAATCGATCCATTGCGCGAAGCCATTTGTGTTAAACTCAAACGGGATAACGGTCTCGAGTATTCCCCGGATCAGATTATCGTATCCAACGGAGCCAAGCACGTCTTGTTCAACACAATGATGGCCACGCTGGGGGAGGGCGACGAGATCATCATTTTTTCGCCGTACTGGGTAACCTTTCCGGAGATGGCCAAACTCACCGGCGCAAATCCGGTGATCATCCGGACCACCGAAGCCAATTGTTTCGAACCGTCCCTGGATGAGGTTCGCAAGCATATTACCGAAAATACCCGCGCCATTCTGATGAATTCGCCATCCAATCCCAGCGGCATGGTGTATTCTGAGGAGACCATCGCCGGACTTGCCGATATCTGCATAAAAAATGAACTCTATCTGATCTCTGACGAATGTTATGAGAGCATTACCTATGGCGCTGAGGCCATTTCGCCGGCGCGGTATGAGGATGAATCGAAATTTGTGGTTACTGTCCAGTCGATGTCGAAATCCTATGCGATGACTGGTTGGCGGGTCGGCTACGCAGCCGGAAACAAGGCACTCATAGGCAACATGGCGAAGATCCAGAGCCAAAGCGCATCCCATGCCAACTCCATCGCTCAACATGCCGCAGTGGAAGGCCTGAACGGCGATCAGTCATTTTTGAAATCAATGGTAGCCGAATATGAAAAACGCCGTGATTATGTGCTGGGCCGGTTGAACGATATGCCGGGTATCACCAGCGGAAAACCGGAAGGCGCTTTTTATGCGTTTCCCAACGTCAGCAGTTATTATGGAAGTTCCTATGACGGCAAGAAGATCACCGACTCCGGAAGCATTACGGATTTCATTTTGGAAGAAGCCAACGTGGCAGTGGTGCCTGGCGGAGGCTTTGGCAACGACGAAAATATTCGCATCAGCTATGCAACATCCATGGAGGAACTTGAACGGGGACTCGATCGTATTGAGTCTGCGCTGCAAAAATTGAATTAAGGAAGAAGAAGGAGTAACAGAATGAAAAAAGGTATTCATCCCGAATACAAAATGGTAACTGTCACCTGTTCATGCGGAAACACGTTCGAAACCCGCTCCGCATCCGGTGATCTGAAAGTGGAACTTTGCTCGGAATGTCATCCGTTTTTCACCGGAAAGCAGAAGATGATCGACTCCGCCGGACGTATTGATAAGTTCCGCGCACGCTACGGTGAAAAAGACGATAAGAAGAAGGATAAGGAAGCAGAAAAGGAAACCGCAGAGGAGTAAAGTGCGGTTCTCCCTGTTTTACATTTTGCTGATGGCCAAGTCCACTATTCTGGTCGGCGGTCAGGCTGTCATTGAGGGCGTGATGATGCGCGTCCCCGGCGGCTATGCCACGGCGGTGCGCCGCAAAGACGGTTCGATGACGATTGCCAATCACGACTACGAGCCGCTGACGCAGCGTTATCGCTGGGCCAAGTGGCCGATTGTGCGTGGGGTGATCGCGCTGTTCGAGTCCATGAAAATCGGCATGGGCACGCTGCAGTGGTCGGCAGATATTGCGATGCGGGACGAGGAAGAAAACCCTGATGATTATAAAGAGAGCAAACTGGCGACATTCCTGACGACTGCGTTTGCTCTGTTGCTAGGCATCGGACTATTCCTGGTGGCGCCGCTCTGGATTACAACGAAAATCCTTAATATTGAGCAGGACATGTTGGCATTTAATCTGGTTGCCGGCGGCTTTCGTATTGCTTTTTTCCTGATTTACCTCATTATTATTTCCCGTATGGAAGATGTGAGGCGCCTGTTTGAGTATCATGGCGCGGAGCACAAAGTGGTGTTCAATTTCGAATCCGGGCTGGATTTATCCTGGGAGAACACCAAGAAGTTCACCACATTTCATCCGAGATGCGGTACGAGTTTTTTGTTCATCGTGTTGATCTTAGCCATCCTGTTATACGCCCTCCTGGATACTGGCCTGATGGCCGCGCTTGGTACTATCACGTTGCCGATCCGCGTGGTCGGGCATCTTGCGTTTCTACCGCTGGTTGCCGGGATCTCGTATGAGTTCATTAAACTCACCAGTGCCAATATGGATAAAGCATTCTACCGTGGACTAGCCAAACCGGGATTATGGCTCCAACGGATTACCACGAGTGAACCGGATGAAAGCCAGGTTGAAGTGGCCATCACCGCTTTGAAAAACGCCTTCGGAGAACAGTTCGACGAATTCGCCGGCAAAGAATATGTGGCGGAGGCGGTAGCATGAGCGATAACAATTTCGCCGAACTCCTGGAAAAACTGGACAAGGTAGAGGCCCGGTACAACGAGATCACGCAGAAACTTGCCGATCCGAACATCATCGCCAATAACAAGAAATTTCGGGAGCTATCCAAAGAGCATAACGAACTGACGGAAATCGTCGAGGCGTACAAGCCGCTCAAGGAGGTTACTCAGCAGATCAAAGAGGACGAGGAAATTCTGGAGAGCGACGATGAGGAGCTGAAGGCACTCGTCAACGATGAACTTGACGAGTTAAAAGAGCAACGGGAAAAGATGGCGCAGAATCTCCGGACGATGTTGGTGCCCAAAGATCCCAATGATGAGAAGAACACTATTGTCGAGATCCGGGCCGGCACCGGCGGCGACGAAGCCGCGCTGTTCGCCTCGGATT
>JAANXI010000076.1 GCA_018263365.1 Fidelibacterota bacterium
CGGGCCGCCGGGACGGGAGGCGGGGGCTTTTCCCTTTCTCCTGGCCTGTTCGCAAAAGAACTCCTCTTTGAGAGCCTTTCTAGAGAGGTGAGGTGAGTCGTTTTTCCCAAACCAGTTAGAAATCCGGCTCTCGACGGACGTGCCTATTTAGGAGTGCGCGGAAATTTATTTTATGCCTGACATCGGCAAGGTAGATCAAGCTTCAGGGGTTTTACCGGCTCCAGAAAACGGCGGAGCGATGGTTCAGAAGGATAGTTCCCTTCCTCCGTCCCAAAACAATACAGCCAAGAGAAACGGGCGGGGATGGGGTTGCGGCGCTTCTTTTCTTGAATAACCAATTACCGTTTGCGCCGACGACGCGATGCCCTTTTTTGAGATTCCCGCTTCAACCCACGTTGTGGTCTTGAAGCGGGAATTCTTTTTCCGGTGGTTTTTATCATCCCCCTGTCTCCCTGCTCCCGGCGGGATCCCTGGTGGGAAAAGGGGAACGGGTGCTTTTGCCTCGTGGAAGCCAATGTTACAATACACATAGTTCACTGCCGGTAAGATGAAACAACGAACCACGAACAACAAACAGTTCTCCTTTCTCCCTATTCCCTTATCCCCTATACCTCATACCTATCCTGTAACTACGGAACAAATCCTGCTTTAATGGATTTGCTAGCTCGTCAGATACAAAAATAGCAATGATGCCTGAAAGTGTACTTTAAAGGTTGAATACCCGTAATTTTCTCATAAATTGATATGCTTGACGTGGAAATCGATGAATCAAAATTCAGAATGAGTAAAAGTGAGCAGGAAAGGGAGATTCTCTCACGAAGTAGTGCGTATTCCGTAGTAGGGAAAAAATATAATAGTGCTGCAACTACGCAACACGCAATACGTGGTACGCATTAATTCGTTCCAAAAGATGTTACGAATAAAAATTCTATACCGTTCAATAATTGTAATACGCTAAGTAAGGAAACTTCATACCAATGTTTGAATTTCTCACGAAGATATTCGGTACCAAATCCGACCGGGAAGTGAAAAAACTCCAGCCGGTGGTGGATGAAATTAATGAAATTTATGAGACCCTCCATGATACGCCCGATGAGGAGTTAGTTCAGCGGACGCAGGAATTCCGTGCAGAGCTAGAAGAGGCGGCTGAGCAAGTCAGGGAAGAGTACGGCGATGAACTGGACTACGAGGAACTGGAGGAAGAGATCCATCAGGCGCAGCAGCCGATCCTCGACGGACACATGAAGGAAGCCTTCGCCATGGTCAAGGAGACCTGTCGACGGTTGGTCGGGGAATCCTGGAAGATCTCCGGGCAGGAGATCGAATGGAACATGATCCCGTATGATGTCCAGATCGTCGGTGGCATTATTCTGCACCAGGGGAAAATTGCCGAGATGAAAACCGGTGAGGGAAAGACTCTGGCGGCCACCATGCCGATCTACCTGAATGCGCTGACCGGACGCGGTGTGCATCTGGTGACCGTCAACGATTACCTGGCCCGGCGTGACGCCGAATGGATGGGCAAAATCTATGAACACCTGGGCTTGACTGTCGGATATATCCAAAACGAGATGAATCCCCAGCAGCGGAAAGAAGTGTATGATAAAGATATTATTTATGGTACGAACAACGAGTTCGGCTTCGATTATCTCCGGGATAACATGGCTATCCGCAAGGAAGATCAGGTGCATCGCGGATATCACTATGCCATCGTTGATGAGGTGGATAGTGTCTTAATAGATGAGGCGCGGACGCCGCTGATTATCTCCGGGGTAGTCGAACAGGATCAGGAGGACAAGTTCTCCGATATTCGTCCTCTCGTAGAACGCCTGATGCGGAAGCAGCGACAGCTGGTGAGCCAGCTGGTCAGCGATGCGAAAAAGTTGCTGGATGAGGATGAGGAGTACGAGGCAGGCATCCAGTTATTGCGTGCGTCCCGCGGACTACCGAAGCATCGCCAGGTGATGAAGATGTTCGAGGAACCCTCGCTCCAGAAATTAGCGCGCCGCGTGGAAAACGATTTTATGCGCGACAAGAATATGCAGGAAATCGACGACGAGTTATACTTCAGTATTGACGAAAAGAGCAATGTCATCGATTTGACGGAAAAGGGACGCGAGGCCATCTCCCCGGAAGATCCGGAGATGTTTGTTATCCCGGATTTGGGCGAGGAATTGTCCAAACTGGAGGAAGAGGATCTGTCGGATCAGGAAAAGCTGGAGCGGCGCGAGGAAATCCATCGGGAGCACAGCGAGCGGTCGGAGCGCATCCATAATATCACGCAATTGCTGCGGGCGTACACCCTCTTTGAAAAAGACGTGGAATACGTGGTGCAGGAAGGCAAGGTCATGATCGTGGACGAGTTCACCGGTCGGGTGATGCCCGGCCGGCGGTTCAGCGACGGACTGCACCAGGCGCTGGAAGCTAAGGAACGCGTCCAGGTGGAACGCGAAACCCAGACACTCGCCTCAATCACACTACAGAATTTTTTCCGTCTTTACGGCAAACTGTCCGGTATGACCGGGACGGCTGCCACCGAAGCGGGCGAATTCAAAGAAATCTATGAGCTGGATGTAACGGTCATTCCGACAAACGAACCGGTGATCCGCGACGATCGCGAAGACAAGATTTACAAGACGCTGCGGGAAAAATATAACTCCGTGATTGAAGATATCGTTGAGTCTAACAATAAGGGACAGCCGGTTCTGGTCGGTACGGTCTCTGTGGAAGTCTCCGAAAAACTCAGCCGGATGCTCAAGCGCACAGGAATCACTCACAATGTGCTGAACGCCAAGCACCACAAGAGCGAAGCGGAAGTCGTGCGGCGCGCCGGACAAAAGGGTGCAGTGACAATCGCTACCAACATGGCCGGACGCGGAACAGACATCAAGCTGGGCGAAGGTGTGGTAGACGTTGGCGGTCTGCACATCATTGGAACTGAGCGACACGAAGCCCGCCGGATTGACCTCCAGCTGAAGGGGCGTGCCGGTCGTCAGGGCGATCCGGGATCATCCCAGTTTTATCTCTCTCTGGAAGATGATCTGATGCGTCTGTTTAGTCCTGAACGGGTGATGAAAGTGATGGATCGCCTCGGACTGGAAGAAGGCGAAGTCATCCAGCACCGGATGATTACCAAATCCATCGAGCGAGCGCAGGAAAAAGTTGAAGCACGGAACTTCAGCATCCGGAAACATCTGCTGGAATACGATGATGTTATGAACCAGCAGCGCGAAGTCATCTACAGCCGGAGAAATCACGCATTGCGCGGCGAGAATCTCCGTGAAGAGATCATGAATATGATCGAGGATTACGTAGATGGGTTCATCGAGCGGTATACCAGTGTCAGCGATTATCCGGAAGAATGGGACTGGGAAGCGATTCGCCGGGAACTTATCAGCGTGCTGACTATCGATCTCACCCTGGATGATTTCGAGACATTCGATATCGAGCAGATGCGGGAGCGTATTGTTACCCGGGCCAAGGAAGCGTATGCACAGAAGGAAGAGCTAGTCCCGGATGAGGTATTGCGCCAGATAGAGCGGTTTATATACCTTCGGATTATTGACGATGCCTGGAAAGATCACCTCTATGAAATGGATCAGCTGAAAGAGGGGATCAATCTCCGGGCGTACGGACAGAAAGATCCGCTGATTGAGTACAAAAAAGCCGGGTTGGATATGTTTATGGAACTGCTGGACCGGATCAACAAACAGACGCTCCAGACCCTGTTCCGTGCGCAAATTACCCGGGAAGAAGAGCAGCGCGACGGTTTCCGTCCGGAAATGAAGACCAAGATCACCGGCATCCAGCACGAGGAAACCGCTGGTATGGGATTCCAGGGCGTGCCAGCCGAGCAGCAGGCAGCCCAGCAGGCCGGTGGCCAGGGCCAGGGCGGCAAGATTGAACCGCGAACCGTGGAGGATGAACCTGGTCGAAATGATCCATGTTGGTGCGGCAGCGGCAAAAAATACAAAAAGTGCCACGGTAGGTAGGGCGTGGATTAATAAGCGTTCGAGCTTTTGTATTCCGATGTTCAGGAATGGAGATTAGTAATTACGCAAGATTCATCTGAAGGGTGGAGACGCGATATTAAAGCTGTGTGAGAAAACCTTGTCAAAATATTTTCTTCATAGAACCGTGAGATATTCTCAGGATTTTTAACCGTTCTAACATATTGATATTATTGAGAGTAGAGACGTTCCATGGAACGTCTCTACTAAGGAAGAAATACAGAAATTTCTCCATATTATCTTGTTGATTTCCCGTTTCACACACCCCGGATATCGTGCCCATTTTGGGATAATTTCCACAGGTTTTTTTCTAATTTTTGGTTTTGACAATTTAGTTTGAGGTTGCTTCCCCGCAGTCATTTCTACTGCTTATTCATTGATTTCTCACTTTTCACGGATAATGAAATACCATAAAAACTGATCAATCTTGGCCGATTTTGCCAAAAATCGGCTAAATTTGATCGATTTACGCCGTTTTGCTATTGCACAAAAATTAATTGTAAGTTAAAAGTGAACAATATGTTAAATTAATTTTATTACGGTTGGCACAGGATTTGAAAGTATGTTAGGGCAAAGAGAGACACATAACCACACACAAAGAGAACTGTTATGAAGTTTTATTCGCACAAATCCCTCGCAGCATTTGTCGTTGTTGCGCTGGCCCTGTTAATCGGTTGCCAGAATAGCATCACGGAGCCCCAACCTGCCACGAATGCTTCAGTGGAATATATCAAGGCGGGTCCGAAAGTCCTGGGGCTGGCCAAGGGGGAACTGAGTATTACCAAGACGGTGACCACGAATAACGGCGCGTATCTGGGCGGTCCCGATATGGAAGGGAATTACGTCTCAATTCCTGGTGGCGCGCTGGACGAAAATATGTCCATGACCTTTACCATCGAAGTGACTGACGACGGGATCTTACTCTTCTCCGTCGAAGGCGCCGGCGTCCCGGAAGGCGAACACATCTACTTCAACGATGACAAGACCGCCACCATGGCAGTAAACAAAGACTGGCTGGCCGCCGAGCCAAACGTGGCCGTGAATATCGGTACCGACGAGCAATATGATGTAACGGAAATAGATACTCACTACTTGGTAGAGTTACCGCATTTCACGGGTTATGCATGGGCGATAACAGATTAATCGGGATGAGATGAATAGGAGCTGATGATGTATTTCGAATCGACAGAAGGCAATACGGTAATAACTCAAAAACCTGTTGGCGGATATGAGATGACGGGGATTCTGGAGTCCCTGCCAATACTGGATTTTCGCATTGACGAAAATTTTAACAAGCAAACATCAGAGGACAATACCATGAAATTCAACAAAGAATACAGCACCTACCATTCCGAGAATAATTGCCAGGATTGGATGTTGACCGATTAGTAATCGGTCCTTTTCCGAAATAAATATGCTGGTCCGACATTACTCTTTGTTAAGCGAAAAAAAGATTAGTTTTAATACGAAATGACCTCAAGCGATACACAAAAAAGCCAATTTTTGGAACTATTGCTCCAGGTTGCAAGGGAGTTTGGCAGTGACAAGGTTATCGACCGGTTCAGGCACATTAAGTCCGAACGGGAGAAGTATCTCCGAGAACAGTGGAAAGATCAGCTGGGTGATGAAGGGCCGGCAATATTCAGGGACGTTGACTTCGACCATCTGCGTGTGTTGCTGTACGACTATCTCGAAAAGGACACCAATAAACATTTTCAGTTTAATACGGAGTTAGTCAAGACCTGTATCCAGTTCAATGAATACGAAAAGGCCCGGGAAATTTTAAAGGGGTTGCTCGATAAAGAAGTATCCAATAAAAAACGGGCAAAAATCCTGATGCTTATGGGGAAAGTTGCACTTCTCCGTAACGAGTACGAGCAAAGTAGAGAATATTATAAAAGCGCGCTGGAAATTCACAAGCGCCTGCAAAACTACCGGGGTGTAGCCAGTGCATATAATAATTTGGGTATAATATCTCATGAACAATGGAGAGCACAGACTGGCAGAAAATACTTTGAAGATGCAAAAAAATTAGATCCGTACTATGATGATCAACAAATCAAGATAAGCGTCCAAATTAATCTTGGCATTGTTTACAATATCCAGGGTGACTACTCAAAAGCATTTGAAATATTTGAATCTCTGTTGGGGGAAATTGAGGGATCAAATGATATTGCGAAATTACAGTTATTAATTAATCAGGGCATTAGTGCCCGGGATGACGGTCAACACTCTTCTGCAATAAAGATTTTAAAAGAATCAATAAAATTATCCTCTAAAATTAACAATAAAAGATTATTAGCATTATCCAAACTGGCATTGGGTGAAACTTCCGTATTAACAGGGAAGTTGGATCAATGTAATGAAAACTTAATTGATGCATTTAAAAAATTTTCGCATCTCCATGATAAAGTCAGAATTGCCGACACCTACCGTGTTTTCGGCCTGCTGCATATTGAGCGGGAGCAATATGAACTGGCCGAATCAGAAATCCAAATCAGTTTGCGAATCAATAACGAGAATGGTAACATTCCGAACCTGGCGGAATCGTACAAAGCGTACAGCAAATTAGCAAAAATTCGGGGAGATACTGCCAAACAACGGGAGTACCTGCAAAAGGCGCTGGCCCTGTGTGAAACCATGCAGGCCACCAGGCGCGTCGAGCGATTACAGGAAGAAATCGATCTGCTGGCTTAATAAATTTTTCGGGGAATTTGTCGTAGCAAGTTTGTTGAGGGGATATGCATTCAGCACAGATCATGATCGAACGGGAGACGGGATACGTCACATAATCCGACGCAACCTTTAAAGAATGGGTTTCCGCCGGGAATTTCGACGACGTGCACATCGATAACTACTTTGAGTCCACCGACGGGGCCTCCGTGTTTGAAGAGATCCGGACGCGGATGGAAAACACCCAATTTCATGTTGTCAATGCGGTTCCCCGGTTTCATAAATTTACCGCCCGGCGTATGATCTTTTTTGTGGATACCAAAGATATAGTCGGAGATGACTCGCTGGAATTATCCATCTATCCGCACCGGCCACCCAGCGATGAGATTGAACCGGATCTGGAAAATCCGCTGCCTAAAACGCTCAACACCGGGAAAATGTCTCCGTTCGAGTATTATGATTCCAATCTGAAGGAATTCCTGGAGATCCGCACCTATCCCCACATCGATGAAGAAGGGTATTGGACGGACTTCACTATTCTCAGCCGGGTGGTCTCTCAGCGACGGGAGATCGAAGGCGAAACCGCTCAGAACAAAAAGTTGCAGGCCCTGGGACAGATGGCCTCCGGACTGGCGCACGATTTTAACAATATGCTCACCATAATCCTGGGACGGGTGCAACTGCTTAAATCCCGGTTGCAGGATCCGCCTGTTCTGAATGAACTATCAACGATCGAAAAGGCCGCCTTCGACAGCACGGATATTATCCAGCGCCTGCAGGATTTCACCCGGAAGCGCAGCCAGGAGGAATCCGGCGTATTTGAGCGCCTGGAAGTCAATGCCATCATCGAGGATGTGGTGCAATATGTCCATACGCGTGTTGATCGGCTCCGGAAACAGAAGGGCATCCGCATCGAACTGGAAACCCAGCTGCGGGACGTCGCGAAAATCGAGGGAAACAAACCGCAACTCCGCAGCGCTTTGCTGAATATCGTTTTGAATGCCATCGACGCCATGGAGATCGGCGTGGCCGATACCGGCGTCGGGATGACGAAGGAAGTCCGGGAGAAGATCTTTGATCCGTTCTTTACCACCAAGGGCGAAAAGGGCGACGGGCTTGGTCTCTCCGAAGTGTACGGTATAGTCAACCAGCACAACGGGAACATCAAAATCGAAAGTACACCCGGCGAAGGGACGACGATGTTGCTTTACTTACCCATCAGTGTCTCGTAATTTTCCTCTCATCAACCGAGAGGACATCCCATGAAAATTTATACGAAGCGCGGTGACAAAGGGCAAACCGATCTGTTCAGCAGCGAACGCGTGCCGAAGACGAATCCGCTGATTGAAGCTTACGGGACCGTGGACGAACTCAATTCCGTTCTTGGGGTGATACACAGTCATCTTTCCGAAGATTTTGCAGAACTCAAAGCGGAACTTCTGACTATCCAGGATCATCTGCACGGGATCTGCGCCCGGCTGGCGAACACGAAGCCGAAAGAGGGGCAACCGGGAATCAAAGAAAGCCACATCCAGGGGCTGGAAGAGCGCTGCGATAATTATACCGAACACACGCCACCACTAAAACACTTTATCCTGCCCGGCGGCCATCCGGCAGCGGCTACGCTGCACCAGGCGCGATCAGTCTGCCGGAGAGCAGAACGCCGCGTCATCGCCGCCTCGGAGGAGTATAACGTGGATACAAATATTATCACCTACCTGAATCGTTTATCCGACCTGTTATTCCTGCAGGCCCGGTTTGTGAATCACAAAACAGAGACACCGGAGCATAAGCCGGAGTATAAATAGTTGGAAAGTGTTATTGTCTTCCCGTTTTTTGGAGGTTGAGGGCCTGTTGGTAGTCATCGCTTCACCGATGTATTTGAATTCGGGCTTTGGTATAGGGAATATGGAATTGGGAACGACGTCACCTCGAATAATTCGTTGCAACAAATAACCCGGGGATTGATCCCTGGGGCAAAGAAATTTTTTACAAAAGATGCGAGTCCCGGAGAGGGGGCATCTTTTTTCCCGAAGTAATCTTTCTTGATAGACCCTTTCAGGGATCAAATGACCCTGAAAGGGTCGCTGAACTCTTGCTAATGTTTTATTCCCGCGTACCTCTGGAGAGGCGCGCTCATTCAAAAAAAGACGGCTAAAGCCGCCTGTCTGTTAGATAGTCCCGATGTCATCGTGTCTTTATGCGAACAAGCGAGCGTCTTCAGGCGTTCGCGGTGTTCAATGGGCAGTATGCAGTCGGCAATTCGCAACGTTTTCTTCGCAGATAAAAAATCGAAAAAGTTCCAAGTTTCGAGTTTAGTGTCCAGGTGGTCCACACAAACAAAGTTTCGAACTTCAAGCCTCCAAAATTCTCCAACGCAAAACTCCCGAAAATATTTTACCTTTCGCTTTCGAATGAAAGCGACGGGAACTGATGCCAACAGAATTACCCACAGACGAACTCCTGCCGGATATCATTGATACCAGGATGAATTTGCTTTTCGTGAGCCCGGCGCCGCTGCGATCCTGGGTGGAGAGCGGGCATTACCACGATGGCGACGGCGACCGATTTTACCGGTTATTGTATGAAGTTGGTTTAACGACTGAGGAGAACGCCCCATCGGCAGACACGACTTTACTGAACCACGGAATCGGCCTGACAACTCTGTCCAAAACCAAACCCGTCAACGATTTAGAGGAGCTGGAGCCGGTGGACTTTTCGATTGGCCGGTTGATCCGCATCGCGTTTGAATTCAGGCCGCAAATTATCTGTTGCGAAGGTAAACAGGTGTTTCAGGATTTTTTTGACCGCCACGGGGATTTTGGTTTTCAGAAGGAGCTGATCGCCGATGCCAGGGTGTTCATTGCTCCCGCATCAACGGATGAACAAGTCGCGTATGAAAATCTGCTGGCATATTACCGGCAGTTGAAGAAAGGATTATCCCAGCCACAAGAAGATTGACAAAATGTGAAACTTCACTAACTTTTTATTGTTAAGCAGACCAAAGCTATAGGATTTGGATTGGGAGACGGAATTTATTACACTAGCAACAAAATAATTCGGAGGATATATGACAACAGCAACGGTTGAACTCAAAGATAAAGTCATGGGAGCGCTCCATGAGTGTTATGATCCGGAAATCCCGGTGAATATCGTGGATCTCGGACTGGTCTATGATGTGGATATCGATGACGAATCCAACGTGAATGTGACCATGACGCTGACCGCCCAGGGATGTCCTATGAGCGACATGATCGACCAGCAGGTGACCGACACGCTGGAGGCGATGGATGAAATCAACAACGCCAACGTGGACATCGTGTGGGAGCCGCGCTGGAATCCACAGATGATCAGTCAGGAAGGGCGTAAACAGCTGGGTATGGAGTAAAATTAGTCCAAAGATGTATTTGTAGGCTGCCTCTCACATCTCTGAGGGGCAGTTTTTATTTTACAGGGTGATGAAACGAGCGAGGTGACCATGGAATGGGATTTCAGACCAGAAGCGGTCGTGACCGGAGAAATCGAATATTCGATTTACGATTTCCGTGAGGATCTGTGGGATGAGGTGCGTCCGTATTCTGATGAGCAAGGATTCGAAACAATCTTTTGGGCATTGTATCACTTGGCCATCGGATATTCGCACGAGCAGATGGCGCAGCAGATCCAGGAACAGAATCAGCTGAATGATCAGGAAACGCAGGATCAAATCGAAGAGTTTGAGAATCTGCATGAGTTGTACGAGGAGGACATCGGCATGTTAAAGGCGATAATCCAGCGAAAAATCCTCGATTATTCCGAGGAGGGCAGAGATGTATTTGACGACTCCAGCCTGTCGGAATATCTGCTCTGGTGGATCGAGGAAGTGGTGGAATCCCACGATGTGAATACGCCGGAGTGAGGCTGTGTGGGAATGCATTAGCAACGTGGTTTTTTCTGATTCGTGGAGAATATAATGTGGGAGAAAATACAAGGTAAGATATTGGTAATATTGCATGTAGAGACGTTTCATGCCTGTCCCGATAAGGCGGGGAAACGTCTCTACGAAAAGAAAATTCAAGAATTCCCCACAAAATTCCCTTTGGTTTTCTGATTTCACCCAGCCTCTAGTAGCCACCCCTGTAATGTCCTTCGTTTCCGACCTCAATAACTTTATCACCTCGCTGAACAGTAATCCGGACGGTCCGGTTTTTAACCCCTGGTATATGAAAGACCCCGAACATGATGCGACTTCGGACGCCCCGGAGGTCCGAAAATCGCAATTGCGGCAGTATCTGCTGGAGCGCCGCCATTCGGCGCGCTGGCTGTTCATCGCCGAAGCGCTGGGATATCGGGGCGGGCATTTTTCCGGCATGGCCATGACCTCCGAACGAATTCTGCTGGGACACAAAACAAGCGACGGAGTAAAACCTGCCCACGTATTTCGGGATTTCCATCCGCAGCGCACCAGCAAAACATCGGTGAAAGAAAAAGGCTTTTCGGAGAACACGGCAACCACCGTCTGGAAGACGCTCATACAGTTCGGCATCGATCCGTACGACGTGGTTCTCTGGAATGCGTTCCCCTGGCATCCGTATGAACCGGATCACGGGCTTTTGTCCAACCGAACGCCGACCGGCGACGAACTGGAGATCGCCGGGCCGTATCTTCGCAAATTCCTGCAGTTGTTTCCAGGTACCGAAGTGATAGCACTTGGGAACCATTCCTCCGATGCTTTGACAACCTTGAAGGTCGAGCACACCAAATTACGCCACCCCTCATTCGGCGGCGCGCCGGAGTTCAAATCCGGCCTACGGGCGCTTCTGGGTATTTAACCTGTATTATTCACAAATTCGAGGAAAATGGAGTCGTTTTCATTGAAAAACCGTTCCATGGAACGGTTCTCCCGCGAGATTATCAAGGGATATATATGTT
>JAANXI010000077.1 GCA_018263365.1 Fidelibacterota bacterium
TGTGCTCTTCCGATCTTCGCTGGCCAAATCGTTTCTGGAAAGTCCGGCGAAGCTGGAATCATTGCTTGATACGGCGGAACAGTCTGCAGTCCGGGCCACCCAACTCACAAAGCAGATGCTCACCTTTTCCAAGGGCGGCCAACCGGTGGCTGAGGAGGGAAGTATCCGGACACTGCTCCAAAAGGCGGTCGACTTGACGTTAAGTGGATCGAATGTCGATTATGATATCGATCTGAATCATGGATTTGACGATTCCCGGCGGTATGGGCGGCACCGAAGCAGTGAAGAAACTCCACCAGTACGATAACCAAGCCCGGACGATAGTGAGCAGCGGGTATTCCACCAGTCCGGTCATGTCAAATTACGAGGAATACGGCTTCGACGGAGTGGTGAAGAAGCCGTACCAGCTGAACGATCTCAGGCAGGAACTCCGGCGGGTGTTGAACAACGAATAAATTCCACAGCCGGTTTGGGCGATTCAAACGCTTACGGTGGTTCTGTGTCAGGTAGTAGTGCTCTATCCAGTTTAGTTACATGACAAAGATTGGGAAGCCGCTCTTCGACAGGGCTCACGATGGACTCAGAGTGACTTCCGGTGGCGTCATCCTGATCTTGTCGAAGGATAGACGCCGAGATATTGCCATACTATTCGTGTCTCTTCGCGTTGCTTCGCGGCCCCAATTTTTTCTAAAATTAAAACTCAGGTAGGACTTTTACTAGTGTGTTGATTTTACGGAAGTACCGTGCTCATAAGCAGCCGCATCCCGGCAGGTGAGTTTTTTGTGCAGATGCCATTCGCCGGCAATCCGTTCGGAGAGCAGTACTTGCACGCTGGCGATTCCCGTGAATTGTACAAAACGCCGTTCATCATCAGGAGTGGAAGATTCTGCATTCATAAAGGATTCGGAATCGTATTGCAGTTCCACCTGCAGCCGGTGTGTATCGCTCTCGGCGGCCACAATCCACGAGTGTTCATCAGGATCGGAGGCATTCCGGATCATTTGCCGCAACGAGTTAAAGGCAAACAGTTCACCGAACAGTTCCAGTTGGATGAGCGTGAGTTTCGGCAGCCACGATTTCAGCCTTACTTCATACATTTCCAATGATGCGAAATCCGTCTCCTCGAATGCGGTGCAATGGGCCCAATACCACTCTTCCGGAAGCTCCGTACCCCACCAATGGGACAGATGGCCGTACGCATCTTCCAGGTCCACGTCCAGCGCGCCGATGGAGATCTTCCCGTCTATCATGGAGCGCGGTACCGGCGTCAGCATTTTCGTTTGCGGATGCTTCCAGCGATAGAACCGCTCGGCCGGCCAGTGCTGAAACGCTGAATCCGGATCGTTAAACCACGCCAGTTTCCAGCGGACGGTCTCCTCGAATGTGGAGAGCACACCTTGCGAGTAATCATCCGTGAGGACAATATTTCCAGCCCGGAACTCGACTGGCTCGTCTTCTCCGCCCTGAATTTCGAAATGATCGGCTCCGAATTCCTGCGTGACAAGGCGGTTTTCTTTCTCGGGATTGTATCGATTAAAATAGGCAAACTGCACCTGCGCCTTTGAGTCCGTTTCATTGAAATGCCTGACCGTCAGACGGATCCGCCAGCCGAACTGTCGTTCCTGATCGTTGACCTGCATCTGCCAGAATTCGAACCCGGAATTGTACGGGGACATCCGGGGCATATTATCGATATGGAGGACGGAGCTCATGACATCTCTGGGAATATTTATTCGGGGATATCTTCCGGCGGAATGCCGGATTTTTCGAGCAACAGCGCTTCGAGTTCCTCCTCGAACATCGCGGGGACGAGAAAGAGGTTGGCGATGTTGATGGTGATATGACAGACGATGGCGGCGATATAGGTTTCGGTAATCAGCACCAGAATATTCAGCACAACGCCGAATAAAAAAATCCAGACGGCGCTGAGCCATCCCTGGAGGGAAGCATGCAACAGCGCAAAAATGATGGAGGTTATCAGAATGCCCAGAACGGCGGAATTCGTCAAAAAGAAAAAGAGTGTAAAAATACCGCCTCGAAAGAAAATCTCCTCGAAGACGCCGGCATTCACGCCGACAAGCATGGCGACAAAACTCTGCTTATTCGTGCGCGGCAGGAGATAATAGTTCCGCAAAATCTGCCGGGATGTTTTGATACCTTTGAACTTTGCAATCACGTAATCCGTGAGTAACAGGCCTGCGAGGAGAGCCGCCGCCACTGCCAGACCAAGCATCACCATTCGCTCAAAATCGCCGGTATAAAAGTAGTATCGCACCCGCGCGACATATCGCCAGACCGGCAGCGTAAACCGCTCGTAATTGCTGCCGAGCCAGTGCAGTCCGTGCCACGTCCCAAGCGCCAATAGCCAGAACACGACACTCTGTATCACGCTGTATTTGCTCCAGATGAGTTCCGGGGGGATTTTTGTGCGATCGGTGATTCGCTGGGTACGAGAGGGGTCATTCATCGGGCTGTGCAACCTGTTGATAGGCAAGAAAGAGTTGCTGAATGTTGTCAGGAGAAAACCCAGCATATAAATTGTTAAAGTAACCGTAGACTTCGATGTTTTTTCCGGCAAATTTTTTCGCCAAAACGAGTGCCCACTCCCGAAGATCAGCTGAGCGGTCCCGCTGAGTTTTACCGAAGTATTGGATGTCGCTGTTGAAACTTCCTATCCAGCGGATGTACGTGAAATCTGCCGTCAACACGGACTTCTTTGGGATATAGGAGGAATCCGTCAGTGTGAGCGCCACGTTGTTGGCCGCAAGCAGATCATAGAACTGTTGGTTTAGCCAGCCGGGATCACGGATTTCTATGGCAAAACGATAGTTCACCGGTAGTTGCGGGAGAAAGTCGTGAAGGACCTCAAAATATTCGGGGGAAAACCCGGGTGGAAATTGTAACAACAGCGGACCGAGCTTATCTCCAAGGATTGCCATGCGTTTCACGAATTTCGTTAGAATGTCCTGGCAGTTGTTGAGCCTCCGTTCATGCGTGATGGCCCGTGGCACTTTGGCGGTAAACTGGAAGTCATTCGGCGTCCGGTCGCGCCAGTTTACAACGGTAGATTCTTTGGGGATACCGTAAAACGTGCTGTCAATTTCTACCGTATGAAATTGGGTGGGATAATAGGCCAGCCAGTCCGAATTATCCAGGTAAGCCGGGTAAAACGGACCAACCCAGTCCTTATAATTCCAGCCGCCGGTTCCAATATAAAATGGAGGTTGAAAACTTTGAAATCGGGGCTCTGTCTCCCGGGAATCCGGCGAAAAAAGGGTCCTCTGCATAGATTATTTAACGATCCTGGCCCGGTGATGGTTTACTGATTCGATGGCGCCCTGATTTCGCGCCGCCCGGAGGAATACATCCCGATCCAAATCGGGAAAGTGCTTTACATCGGTGACTGCGTCCGGTTGTATTCCGAAAAATGATACGAAGTGGCTGAAGACATAATTATTCGTGACGATACTGTACCTTTTTTCATCTTTGATTTGCTCGCCACCGACCAGCGCTCGGGTAAATTTTTCTTCGGATTTATCCCAGGTATATTTCAGGCCGGAGAGCTGGAGGAATTCTTTCGGATCTCCGATTTGGTGGCGGAGAATTGTTTGTAGCTGCTCTCCGGTTACCGTAAAACGCACGAAGTGATTCCCAAACGGATTGATCTCCCAGATGTCCTTCACCTTGACTGGCCCGGCCGCCAGATCCTTGCGAATGCCGCCGGAGTTCTGGAATGCGATATCCGCATTGGCATATTCGCGCATCACGTCGGCCTGCCAGTCGCCCACGTTGCTCTCGCCGGGTCGATTCCGGTCCCAGGCCGTTTCGAGCGTCGCAATCGTTTTGTTGAGTGATTTTTGTGCCATGGATTGGAGCGAATCCACCATGGCGAGGACATCAGCCCGCGGTTTGCGATTCCGTTTGATTGAAATCAACTGGTAATCCAGAGACTGAATAGAGTTGGTCGCCGTGTCCACCGTAGCAAGCGATTGCCCGATAAACCGGCCGTGGTCACCGGCCTGCACAATGGGAATATTGTTTACGGTTTTCGGTTCAAACAATGACGTATGCGAATGCCCGCCGATGATGATGTCCACCGGCGACTCGTCTCCCAGCGATGCCGCGAGCAGCGAATCCTGGTACAGTCCCATATGACTGAGCACGACAGTCAGATCGACGTTCGGTTCCAAATCGATGGCATAATTACGCACGACTTTCGTTGGATCAAGCAGTTCGAGGTCTTCCACATTCGCCGGGAGGGACAGTTGATATAAGTCCGGAGCGGTCACGCCGATGACACCGATTTTTGTGCCGTCGCCTTCCAGAATAGTCGTTGGATTGGTGAAAAGCGCATGTGCCCGGTGATCATATATATTTCCGGAGATCATCGGAAAATCGGCGACGTGAATCAGCGAATCCAGGTTGTCGCGGCCGTAATCGAGCTCATGATTCCCAAGGACGAACGCATCCGGCTTCACCTGGTTCAGTATTTGAATCTGTGAAGCGCCTGCAGTGAATGTCGATATCGGCGTGCCCTGGAAGTCATCGCCGGCGTGGAGCGAAAACGCCCGGCCGGGATGCGAGTTTGCTAGCGAATCGCGGTAAGCTGCCAGATACGCGTAACCGCCGACGGTATCACCGTCAGATGTAATTTTATACTCATTGAACGAGTGAAAATCGTTCCAGTGAAGCAAAGCCACCTCAACGGTTTGCGCTTGTGTTGGAGTCTGGCCTGTAAGGAGAGCGAGGCCGGCAATTAAAAGGAAAATCGTATATCGAATATGCTTCATCTCGGTATGTCCCTGTGCTGGTTACAAAACAAATAATTTGTGCGTAGGTAATGTCGGATGCAAGGAGTTTAAAAACTGTGTTACTGTGTTAAAGTGTTATTGTGTTATAGTAAAACGGTCATGTGTCGGGTGTCCACAGTCTGGCGTCCCGTAGGACACACATGTTGGTAGTTCCCGCTTCAGCGGGAGTTGTGTATTCGGTGCTTTTCAGTGTTTCATCTTTTCTGTTTTTTTGCGCCTTTGCGAGATATTTCTGTAATTTAATATAAATCCGCGTTCTACTCTGCAGATCATAAATCAATTGGACGGCACAGGTCAACTTATTAAATTCGCTGCATGATACGAATTGGCATAGCAGGTATTGGACATTTGGGCAAACATCATTTGCGGCTGGCCCAAGAGCTCTCCGGCGCGGAACTGGTTGGCTGCTACGATACCGATCCGGAGGTACAGCAGCGGGAGCGGGACAAAGGCATTACTGTTTTCGACTCCTACGATGCAATGCTCGCCAAAGTCGATGCCGTCGATCTGGTGGTGCCGACCGATGAACATTATCCAATGGCAAAGCAGGCGATGGAGGCCGGTAAACACGTCTTCCTGGAAAAGCCGATCACCGAAACGCTGGAACAGGGACAAGAATTGGTGCAACTTGCGGAAGAAAATAACCTGACCTTCCAAATCGGTCACATCGAGCGATTCAATCCGGCGATTACCGCGCTGAAATCCACGCCGCTGGCGCCCCGATTTATCGAATCCCACCGGCTGGCGCAGTTCCAGCAGCGCGGCACCGAAGTGGCGGTCATTTTGGACCTCATGATTCACGACATCGACATTATTCTATCGCTGGTGAAGAGTCCGGTTGATAAGGTGGATGCCTCCGGCGTGCCGGTGATTACGAACTCCGTGGATATCGCCAACGCCCGGCTCACCTTCGAGAACGGCTGCGTCGCGAATATCACCGCCAGCCGGATCTCCCAGAAGCCGATGCGCAAACTGCGGATATTTCAGCGGGCCGCGTATATTTCCATCGATTTCCAGCAGAATACCTCGGAGATCTACCGGCTGAAAGATGCCGACGAAGAGAGCGCCTCTGATTTTCCCCTGATTCTCGGGGAACTGGAATACGACGGATCCAAAAAGCAGATTATCTACGAGCAGCCTAAGATCGAAGAAACCAATGCGCTGAAAGATGAACTTCAATCATTTGTGCAGTCCATTAAATCCGGTGAAAAACCGCTTGTCTCCGGCGAGGACGGCGTCCGGGCACTGGAAGTGGCGCAGCTGATCCAGGAAAAAGTGCAAGAATCCTCGGTACTGAGCTCATGAACTTTCCCAATTTTTTCTTCAAATACCGCAGTTATACGCCGATTCCGCTGATCCTCATTTTACTGTATCAGGCAGCGCCGTCAATGCCCTGGCTCCTCGTTGGGATCGGCTTTGTCATCCTTGGAGAGGGTATCCGGTTTTGGGCGATTCTGCACGCAGGTGGTGCTACCCGCACGCGAAATGTCGGTGCGAATTCCCTGGTGACGGCGGGACCGTACGGCT
>JAANXI010000078.1 GCA_018263365.1 Fidelibacterota bacterium
CAACCGGAGAAGCCCCAAAGGAGAAAACCCCGGATCGACCGACCAGCCAGACCGTCTGGGGAGTGATCCTCATTGCTATCGGCCTGCTGGTGCTGTTTCAGCAATTTCACGTGTTCCGTTTTTTCTCCTCCCAGTTCTGGCATGTCAGTTGGAGCGTTATTTTTCCGATATTCATCATTTTGGTTGGAGTGCTCATTCTGTTTCGGCGTGGCGAGTCAAAACAACGCGGCAAAACCACTTCCGGAGATGAAATCCCAGAGGATGATTTCACAGTAAACGCCGGCGGTACAACTATTGTGCGCCCCACCAGCGACCGCAAACTGGCCGGTGTCTGCTCCGGCCTGGCGTACTATCTGAAAATTGATCCGACAATAGTTCGGCTGCTCTGGATCATCGGGACATTTGCCACCGGAGGCGTGGCTGTGCTGATTTATATTATTTTGGCTATTGTGCTCCCGGAAGGAGACATTGCCGATATATCAGATGAGTATTCTGGGTCGGAACCAGGTTCAGGAGAGACACAGGCGTAGAGCCTGTCCGATCAATAATTTTCCAATGAGGAAAGGGCCTCTGCTGAGGCCTTTTTTTATCGTATCCTGAATTACGCAGAATGACGACATTTGTCGTGTCCCATTTTACATTTGAATATAAAGTCAACTGAGTGTTACTGTTACCCATTTATTTCTCGCCGTTATTTCTCTCTTTGCTTTGTTTTTCATCCACGAACTCCATCTGCTGAGTTTTTTCGTGTGTCGTGTCCCCTTCGTTCACCTTCAAATCGTCATAATACTCCTCAATAATTCCCTGGTATTCCTTCACCAAGGTCTTGCTCTTTCCCGTTGCCTGCCGAATTTCTTCCACGACAGTAAGTAACTCCTGCAGCGATTTGTCCCGGGCAAAATCCTCGCCGTAGAACGAGCCGCCGGGCCCGTGGCAGCGAGCGCACTGGTTGTTAAAATATTCGATGGGTTGAAAATCAAGTGTCGGAATTTTATTTGGCCCCTGTGCCAAGAGCGTTTGGAGAATCAGTGCAGGCAACCCAAAAACCAGCAACCGCACTGTAGTTTTACCTGAGCTCACCGCTCGTTACCTGTGTAGGTAATCCGATACACCCGGCCATTATAATCCCCGCTGAACAGAATTGAGCCGTCAGGGGCTTCCACGCAGTCCACCGGGCGTTCGAGAACGGTTATGCCATCCTCAGCCAGTGTGCTCACGATTTTCAGTTCACCGCAGGGATCACCGGTAACCGGATCAAACAGCACTCTGACAACTCCATAGCCGACTTTCACGCTGCTGTTCCAGGAACCGTGCTGACCAACAAAGGCGTCGCCCCGATGATCTTGGGGAAAGTGCGTGTTATCCAGGCTGACAAAGGTGAATCCGTTGGTGGCAACATGTGCGCCGAACTCCCACTCCGGCGGAGTTGTCTTTGCGGCTAAATCCACAATATCCGACCGGTCCTGGTATTCAATCCGTGGCAGAATATTGCCAACGATGAACGGATGACCGTAAAACTTGCCTTCCTGGTAATGGTTAAATTCATCCGGAGGATTATTGTTGGTGATCGGCTGTTGGCGACTGTTTTCGCCAAGTTCGCGCCCATACCAGTCACTGCCGTGATCCGCGCCCCAGATTTCAACGGTGCCTGGACGCAGCCGAAGTTTCTCCGTATTGCGGAGCCCGGAACTGAACAGAGTTTTGTTGTCTCCGTCCAGATCATACTTCCAGATTTTTTCGCGATCCGTCTCCCTGGCATCGGTGATATTGCCCGGATCGCCGATAGATGTATAAATACCATCATCGGTGACAAGTATCGAGCGCCACCAGTGCCCGCCGCCTTCGCTATAAATGCGATCCTCGGGGATGACATTTTCTGTTATTTGATCTGCGATCCCATCATCATTGGTATCGCGGCTTTTGTGGACAGCGCCGGTCTGCGTAAACCAGAGCCAGCTATCCTTGAAATATAGTCCGTGCACAGTGGAGTAACCATCCACATACGTTGACCGGGTTTCATAGACGCCGTCGCCATTGGTATCTTTGAGAGCGATGATATCTGCATGACGCGGGCGACTCACATAGAGAGTTCCATCGTCGCCGACCTCCAAAAAGCGCGCATTATCCAGATCATCCACTGCCACAGTGACTTCATATCCCGGGCGCACCCAAAAGTCGTCCACTTGTTGTGCAGCAATATCTTGTGGATTGCATAGAAATGCACCCTGAAGAAAAACGATGAATAGTACGTAGAATCGCAAGCATTCGGATGTATTGTCGGGCATAATGGCTCCTTATATTAGAATGTTCGCCTCTATTAAATCTAAATAACATCGGATTCGGCTGTGAAAAAAGCAAGGAATCACGCCAAGAACCTCGGTGGATTTTACAAAATTTTTACTTTTGACTTGGTTGCGGTAGATTTAACATTATCCGACGTAGAAAAAGGAGATTTCCGTGGCAAAAACCATCCTGATTGCGGACGATGAGAAGGATTTTCTTAAAATTCTTTCCTACAATCTGAAAAAAGAGGGATTCGACGTTATTGCCGTCGAAGAGGGGAAAGCAGCGCTGGAAGCGCTTTCCAAAGAGCCGGATCTCATTATCCTTGATGTGATGATGCCCGAGATGGATGGTTCTGATGTCTGCAAAACCATCCGGGCGCGGGGTATTGATACGCCTATCATTTTTCTCACCGCCAAAGATTCTGAGTTTGACGAAGTGCTCGGACTGGAGATCGGCGGTGACGATTATATTACAAAGCCATTTAGTCCAATGACCCTCATAGCACGGGTGCGTGCGCATCTGCGAAAGAAAGGCTCACCGGCCGAAGCCAATCAGATAGAAATCGGTGATTTACATCTGGATATGGATAATTATACCGTTACATTAGATGGAGAAAACATCGAATTCACCAAGACGGAATTCAACTTGCTTGCCTATCTCGCCCAGCGACCCAATGCCGTGCACAGTCGGGAAACACTCCTTACAAGCGTGTGGGGCAATGATACCTATGTCATCGATCGGACAGTGGATGTGCATGTTGGCAAACTCCGCAAAAAACTCGGAGATTACGGCGATCTGATCGAAACAAAAGCCGGTGTGGGATATCGCCTGAACACTCATCGGATCGAACATGGGGATTAGGCGAAAACTTAACCTGATATTCGGGGCCATCATCCTTGGTGGCCTGATTCTGCTTACAGTTTTATTGTCCGTTCTTACCAAAGATTATTTGTACGATTTGTTGACTGACCATCTGCGCAAAGAGGCGCACACAGTAGAACGCTTAATACAATATGTACCGGAGGAACACTTTGCCGCCGAACTGGACTCACTTGCCTCTGTACTCAGTACGGAGTTGAAGGTCCGGGTGACCTTTATCGATGAACAGGGTTGGGTGGTTGCCGATTCCGATGTGGATTTTGCAGACATCGATACGGTGGAAAATCACAGTAATCGCCCGGAAGTGCGGGAGTCGCAGGAAATCGGGTGGGGAACGGCCAGCCGCTCAAGTGCTACGGTGCAGGAACCCTTTTTGTATGTCGCAGTGAATAGTTTGAACCCGGTCAATAATATTGCATTTGTGCGGCTCGCTATGCCGCTCAATGATGTCCACAGTACGATATCTCACCTGCGTATCTTGTTGATAGCAGGAGGAATGATCATTCTGTTTATTACGATAGGCGCTACCTGGATCACGGCGCGTCGCATCACCGATCCGTTAAAAACGATGGCACGAACCGCCCGCGTAATCGCAGGAGGGGATTATACTGCCAGGACCGGGATCTCCGGCGACGATGAGATGGGACAACTCGGACAGGCACTCAACCAAATGGCAGAAACCATTGAGGCCGACATCAAGCAAATGCGGAAACTGGAGCGGATGCGCACCGAATTTATCGGTAATACGTCACATGAGCTGAAAACACCCCTTGCTTCCATTAAGGGATACATCGAAACGCTGCTGGGCGGCGGCATTGATGATTCGGAGGTAAACCGAAAGTTTCTGAACCGGGCGCTCGAAAATGCCGAGCGACTGCAAATGCTTGTGCAGGACTTGATCCAGATTTCCAGAATCGAAAGCGGCGAAATGCGGATGAGTATTCGGTATTTTGATATCCTGCTGCTGCTGAAAAATCTTCACTGGGATTACGAATCTCAATTTGAAAAGAAGAGCCTGGACTGGATATTAAATATACCAGAAACCGCAGAATTAAAAGTCCGTGGCGACAAAGATCGTATGAAGCAGGTACTGACGAACCTGATCACGAATGCACTGAAATACACGGAATCCGGCTCGGTAACGCTCGGTGTAGAGGAAAATGATGAAGAGGTTAAAGTGTATGTACGCGACACCGGACCCGGTATCCCGGAAGAATTTCAATCACGGGTGTTCGAGCGCTTTTATCGCATTGATAAGGACCGCTCCCGAAGCATCGGCGGCACGGGACTGGGGCTGGCGATTGTAAAACACATTCTCTCAGCACATGAGACCCAAATAAATTTAGACAGCGATGGGCAAACCGGGTCAGAATTTTGGTTCGTGTTACAGAAATAGCTGAAAAGAAAGAATCCGGAGACTTTTACATTTTCATTACATCTCCTTTAAACTGTTTTTACAAAATTTTTATATTGTTGAGTTCTATGAGAGGGGACCACTTGACAATACATTGCGATTCAGTTTTCTTCGTTATCAGTTTACCCACTATTGATTATTTACCTGAAATTGAAACTTACCAGAGGAGGTACAGATGAAACGAATAGCCCTGATTGCCGTCGCGGCATTGTTTGTTGTGTCGTGTGGCAAAAAGCAGGAGAGAAGCATCGGCGGTACGATTGCCATTGATGGATCGAGCACCGTCTATCCGATTACTGAGGCAATGGCCGAAGAGTACATGAAACAAAATCGCCGTGTTCGGGTCACCGTGGGAACGAGCGGGTCGGGCGGCGGTTTTCAGAAATTCGCCACCGGGGAAACGGACATTTCGGACGCATCTCGTCCGATTAAGGAAACGGAAATCGAGAAGGCCAGGCAGAACGGCATTGAGTTTATCGAGCTTCCCGTGGCGTTTGATGGATTATCCGTCGTGGTCAATCCTGAAAATGACTGGGTGGAATCACTGACCGTAGAAGATCTGGGCAAGATGTGGAAGCCGGAAGCCCAGGGAAAAATCACGAAGTGGAGCCAGGTCCGGTCCAAGTGGCCTGACCGGGAACTCAACCTGTACGGACCAGGCGTCTCCTCCGGAACATTTGACTATTTCACCGAAGCGGTAGTCGGCCGGGAAGGAGCCAGCCGCGGCGATTACACGGCCAGCGAAGATGATAATGTGTTGGTGCAGGGCGTCTCCGGCGATGTGAATGCACTGGGCTTTTTTGGTTTTGCCTATTATTACGAAAACAGCGACCGTCTAAAGGTGGTTCCCATAGACGATGGCAACCCGGATAACGGTGTAGGTCCAATTGCGCCAACTTTCGAGACTATCGGGAACGGAACCTACCAGCCGCTTTCACGGCCACTTTTTATCTACATTAGTTTGGAATCAGCCAAGCGCCAGGAAGTACAAGACTTCGTCCATTTTTTTCTGAATAACGCGCCGGAGTTGGTGAAAGAAGTCGGCTACATTCCGTTAGGCGAGACGACGTATCAGCATGCTATCGACCGGTTTGACGAACGGGTGACTGGTTCTGTCTTCAGTGGCGGCTCGCAGGTTGGCGTGGACATTAACGAGTTGTTGCAGACGCGTTAATCCGTTAAATTTGGTCTAATTTCCAGCAGAAGGACGGATCAGTGAATAGTCAGGAAACCCGTAAATTTCGGCTGCCTCTGCGGCAATACCTCGCTGAAAAATCGATCCGGGGATTGCTATTCGGCAGCGGAGTGCTTTCCATCTTTGTCACTATCAGTATCGTGGTAATTCTGGTGGTCGAATCGGTGAAGTTCTTCGGCTACGAAGATGTAACCCTCCTGAAATTCCTCACTGATACCCAGTGGACGCCGCTGTTCGCCGACAAGCATTTTGGGATCATGCCGCTGCTCGTCGGCACATTGATGGTGGCTTTTATTGCGCTACTCGTGGCATTACCGCTTGGACTGCTCAGCGCAATTTACCTCAGCGAATATGCGAAACCGCGAATTCGATCGGTGCTTAAACCACTGCTGGAGATTCTGGCCGGAATTCCTACAGTCGTATACGGGTACTTTGCGCTCGTCACAGTCACTCCGTTTCTGAAGCAAATCGTGCCGGGATTGGGCGTATTCAACGCGCTGAGCGCTGGCCTCGTTATGGGGATTATGATCCTGCCAATGGTCTCTTCACTAAGCGAGGATGCGATTCGGGTCGTGCCGGACAGCCTGCGCCGGGCCTCGGTAGCGCTGGGCGCAACGAAGTTCGAAACCACGACCAGGGTGGTGGTGCCCGCAAGTCTCTCCGGCGTAGTGTCAGCGTTTATTCTCGCCGCATCCCGGGCCATCGGGGAAACGATGATCGTCGCCATCGCCGCCGGAATGAACCCCACGCTGACGTTCAGCCCGTTGCGTTCAATTGAGACGATGACGGCCTATATCGTGCAGGTCAGTTTGGGAGATACACCGGTGGGAACCCTTGAATATCAGAGCATCTTTGCCGTCGGCATGGCGCTCTTTGTGATGACGCTCTTTTTTAACATTATCTCGCACTTCGTAGTGAAACGATATCGGGAGGTGTATCAGTAATGGCGCAACAAACCTCTCGAAATCAGCAGGAAGAAATCTTCCCCGGCAAGCCGGTCAAATCGCTGGGAGAGAAAAATCCGAACATTGAGAGGAGCCATACCCGCGGCACGGTATTCAAGTGGATTGCTATCGGCGCTGCCGGCATCGCAGTCGTTGTGCTTGCCGTCTTACTGATTGATATTTTCAGCGATGGCACGGTTAGACTCAGCAAAGATTTCTTAACCGAATACCCTTCCCGGCACCCGGAAGAGGCCGGCATCAAATCCGCAATTTACGGCAGTATCTGGGTGATGGTGTTCACCGTGCTGTTCTCGCTGCCGCTCGGCGTGGCCACCGCATTTTACCTGGAGGAATTTGCACCGAAAAACAAGATCACGGAAACAATCAACATTAACATAGCGAACCTGGCGGCCGTTCCGTCAATCGTGTATGGAATTCTCGGGCTGGCGTTGTTTGTGAGGTTCTTTGCGCTCGGTCGATCAGTGCTGGCTGGCGCGCTTACGATGGGATTGCTGATTTTACCCATAATCATTATTGCCTCCAGGGAGGCCATTCGCGGCGTCCCCAGTTCCATCAGGGAGGCATCCATGGGATTGGGGGCAACCAAATGGCAGACGGTGCGCCATCACATACTGCCGCAGGCGTTTCCGGGCATTTTAACGGGAACGATTCTGGCGCTCTCACGCGCAGTTGGCGAAACGGCCCCGTTAATTATGATCGGTGCGCTGACCTTTGTACCGTTTGTGCCGGGGAATATCGAAACGTTTTCCGATATCATTGCCGATCCGCTCGCACTAATTACATTTGCTCCCATGGATGGATTTACCGTATTACCGATCCAGATTTTTAACTGGGTCTCCCGTCCACAGGCGGCGTTTCACGTGGCGGCGGCCGGCGCAATTGTCGTACTGCTCATTATCCTGTTATCCATGAACGCACTCGCAATTTTTCTGAGATATCGCTTTGAGAAGAAAGGATCCCAAACCCGATGAAGAATGAAGCACTAATCGCCAATGAAGGGTTCGACGGCGCAGCCGAGAAGATGGAGAGTATTGCGCTTTCTCTGTACTACGGAAATAATCTGGCGATTCAGGACGTTCCCATGAAGGTCTACGAAAATACTATCACCGCGCTCATTGGTCCTTCAGGATGCGGTAAAAGCACGCTACTTCGGAGTTTCAACCGGATGAACGAACTTATACCCGGCGTAAAAATTGAAGGGCAGGTGCTCTTTCACGGTGAAGACCTCTATGCCAAAGATGTCGATCCCGTGGCGGTTCGCCGGCGGATTGGCATGGTCTTCCAGAAGCCGAATCCCTTTCCGAAATCAATCTATGATAACGTGGCCTTCGGCCCGCGGATTTATGGGTACCAGGGTGATTTGGATGAACTCGTAGAAGACTCTCTGAAGGACGCCGCTATTTGGGACGAAGTCAAGGATAAACTTGACAGCAATGGGTTGGAGCTCTCTGGTGGACAACAGCAGCGATTATGCATTGCCAGAACCATCGCGGTGAAACCGGAAGTGATTCTGATGGATGAGCCGACCTCCGCGCTCGACCCGATAGCCGCCGGGAAAATCGAAGATCTGTTGCAGGAATTAAAGGAAGATTATACTATATTAATTGTCACGCATAACATGCAGCAGGCCGCGCGCGTCAGCGATTTGACCGCCTTTATGATGATTGAAGAGGAACGGCGTTCCGGTGTGCTCGTTGAGTATAACCGAACGAATGAACTGTTTACCAACCCGATCGTACAGAGCACGCAGGACTATATCACGGGACGATTCGGGTAAGCCATAATACGAGTGAGGAATTCATGACAAAGCGATTCGTCCGGGAGTTGGAGCGACTCAGAGACATGCTGCTGGAGATGGGCAGCCTGGTGGAAGAGCAGACCAACGGCATGATCCAGGCCCTTATGACCGGGGATAAAGATCTCGCGGAAAAGTTGATAAAACGGGACAAGGAGGTTGACGAATTAGAGATTCAGGTTGATCAGCTTTGTGAAGAAATCATCGCATTGTCGCAGCCCGTCGCCTCGGACCTCCGGCTCATTGTCGCCGGCTTTAAGATGAGCAACGATCTCGAACGGATGGGGGACCAGGCAAAGAATATTGGCGTCCAGGTCGTCCACATGGAGCGAGTTAATGAGCAGATGCTCAAAAAGATGCGGCTGGATGTGATGACTTCGTTCGTCAAAGATATGGTAACCGACGCGCTGGATTCCTTCGTGCACGGCGACGCGACCCAGGCGAAGAGCGTCTGTGACATGGATGACGAGGTGGACAACATCAACCTCTATCTCATGAAGAAGTTCGGCGAAGAGAACGGCTTCTGGCTCACGATGAGCCAGAAGATTCACCTGCTCATCATTGTGCAAAACCTGGAGCGCATCGGCGATTTGGCTACCAATATCGCTGAGGACGTCATCTTCCTTGTGAAGGCAAAGGTCATCAAGCACGGGTACGAGGAGTTCGACGAATCCTGAGGTCGAATAGCGCGTGAGATTTCTGCTAATTATCCGCATACTTCGAACGTATTTTATCACACCGTGAACACAACTCTCCCATGGATGAAGCGGCTTGCGGACCACGTAAAGGGCTCTGAAGCGCAATATCCCGACGAGCGCCTGCTCATTCTAGTTGACCTCGATGTTCTCCTCAGTCAAACACAATTGCATATTGAAACAGTCTTTCTGACGCTTCGCTGGTACCAGATTCAAAAGTCAGTAGAACTCTGTATAGCATCGTACAATCCGAATGCCGGTTCTTATTCGCTCCTGCGATCAATCAGAAGGTATGCCCAAAACACCGGATTTGTGGCGGATGATACACTTCATGTGGTGACGAGTGAGGACCTTGCTGAAAACAAGTCTTCACCTGAGGACGTTGTCACTCATATTCGTCAGCAGGGAATGCGGGTGATCGTGTATTTAGGCGGTGAAAATTTCACGCCGGATTCCGACGATGTATTGAACCTTAATTTCAATGAAATCTTTGCACCAACTGATGTAAATCCTGCCCAAGTAGTTCCGGACAGCAGTTTAACTCACCTTATCACCGAAAAGGAATTGCCGGATAAGATGCAACTCTGCTGGCACGGCATCAATGACCGTGAGAATCTCCGTCAATTCCTTAAATCCGACGTGCGATGGGGAGAAGTGGATATACGGAACAATCCGAACACAAATCGATTGATGGCCCGGCATGACAGTTTTAAAAAGAGCCCAAAATTCCCAGGCGAAGAGGTATTGGAACTTTCCGAAGCCCTTGACAGATTCCGGGAACAGGATCGGAGCGTCAAAATCGATTTTAAGCAGGGCGGCGAGGTCGTTGATCGGGTCATTGAAATTCTCCGGGAAAAGGGATTTAGGGATTCGGAATTGTGGTTCCATGCCGATGCCTGGGTAATTGGAATCTCGGGCTTTCGAAAAATTACCAGTGCGTTTCCGGACGCAGTAATCCAAACCACTATCGATCGGCTTGCCTTTTGGATAGCCACATTCCCGTTCATCGGTAAATGGTTGATGCGGATTCTTTCGGGCTGGAGCATGAACCGGTTTTTGTTAACATGGGAGAGTCGCTATAAAGTAACAGTTTTGCAGCGTATGGAGAAATGGGGCTATCCGGTGAATTTCTACCAAATACCAAATCTTGAAGAATTCCTCAAAGCAGTTTTACTCGTGCCTGCCTCCATCACCACCGATTTCAACTTCCCGGAGTGGGGCTATTACGGTCGTGGATCGGGTCAGGATCTGGTGTGGCATGAATACCCGAAATAGACAATGATGTGTCCGCCCGCTTAAAACACCGCGAAGCGGGTTTAAGCGTGGGGATTACGCACTAAAGATGCCATCCCGTCCGGACGGGATGGCATCTTTAGTATTGTAAACTGTTTTGTTTCTGTCATTCCTGCACCTCACCCCCGTTCCCTCTCCTTCGCAAGGAGAGGGAGGCGCGTTTTCATAAACCGGCCGCAAAAAGCCTGGTGTTTTTAGCCCCTCTCCTAATTTTAGGAGAGGGGTGTGGGGTGAGGTCGTTTTTGGGGATTCCAAATACAACAGTATAACCCGCCAATGCATTGCATTCCTTGCCGGATTGTAAATCCGGCCTTTGCCGGTCTGCTCGAATTACGGTCTATCCCGGTACGGCGGGATACTTCATAAATCCCGGTGAACAAAGAACCCTGTCAGAGTTGTTAACCCCTGACAGGGTTCAATACCCTTAACAAACGAGATATCTCGACTCCATTCAGCGCCCCAATCCTTTTGTAGAGCAAGTTGCCAACTTGCTCGGATGTGCAGGCTGGTCTGGCTTTTCGGCGGCCCGTCATTTTAAACAAGAGAGCATCGTGTTCTACAACCGCGCGGTCAGCGCCAATTATCCAATGGACGAGAGTTGAGTCGTGGAGTTGGAAGAGTACAATCCAACTCACCCCTGAACCTCTCTCTTGCAAGAGAGGGGAAATCGTTGAGGAACCTCCGGCGGGGTTCTCAGGAGTCCGGCGATTTGTTTAACGCCTTCAAGTCCTCTTATTCCCCGGCGCTCAGTTCATGGTCCCGGAGGCCGGTGACCTCCTGCAACCGCTGATAAATCCGCTCAGGTAGGACCACTTCCTGTAGTTCAGCGCCAAACGCTGGCCGGTAATAAATCTCCGGGGCGCTGTCAGGCATTGAATCCCAGTATTCTTCCACAAACTGTTTATAATCCGATTCCGACAAATGCAGGGAAAATCCGTCCGGCCGGATACCCCAGTGGCGTTCCGTCTCTTCCCAGGCGTGGATAAACCCCGTCCGTTTCTTTGGTGATGACTGTGCCATAGATGTGACTTCTTTTTTTACCGGGTATTACTGCCATAAGTTATATCGTCCAGGAGGCCTTGTCACCTGCAAGTTCCTGAGGCATGGACTTTCCCGTCAACCGTTACACCGAT
>JAANXI010000079.1 GCA_018263365.1 Fidelibacterota bacterium
CGGCTCGTATTCTCGCCAAATATCTCAATTGTAAAAATCCCAGCGATTTGAATCCGTGCAACGAGTGCAAGAATTGCAAGGAAATCACTGCCGGGCGCAGTTTCGACGTCCGCGAGATCGATGGAGCCTCCAACACCGGCGTCGACAATATCCGCGATCTCCGGGAGGAAGTGAAATACCCGCCATCAGATGGAAGGTATAAGATATACATTATCGATGAAGTCCATATGCTCTCCAAGTCGGCCTTCAATGCATTGTTAAAAACGCTTGAAGAACCGCCCTCACACATCAAATTCATTTTCGCCACCACCGAACCGGAAAAAGTGATCCCAACGATTATATCGCGAACCCAGCGCTTTGATTTCAAGCGGATTCCGCTGCCGAAAATCATCGGTTTGCTGACGGAGATCTGCGAAGCCGAAGGTATAGAGATCAGCGATGGGGCGTTAACGCTCATTGCCCGCAAGGCCGATGGCAGTATGCGGGACGCCGAAAGCCTGCTGGACCAGGTAATTTCGTTCTCCGGCGAGAAAATCACCGATGAGAGCGTGGCGACCATCCTCGGCATCGTGAGTTATGAACTGTATCTCCAGTTAAGCGATATCCTGCACGGGCACGACGTGCCGGCGGTGCTGGACCTGATTACCGAAGTCATGAGCGCCGGATACGATCTCAGCGAATTTTTGGACGGCCTTGCCGATTACTGGCGCAATCTGCTGGTGCTGAACTCCACCGATGACTATACGTTGGTAGACGTCCCGGACAGTTACCAAACTGATTTCGAGGAGGCAGCCAACCAGTATGACTCCAGGGATCTGCTGCGACTGTTGAATCTGACACTATCGGCGCAGTATCAGTTCAGGAATGCGGTGAACCAGCGTATCTTTGTGGAAAATTTTCTGCTCAAACTGGTGCACTTCACCGAAAGCGTAACGTTGGATAATCTGGTGGAAGGAGAGATGCCGACACCATCAGGTGAAACCGGTACAACTCCAAGTTCTGAACTATCCTCTCCGAAAACGGCCCCGAAATCCTCTGGAAAAAAAATCAAACGGGATATCGGAAAGAAAGTAAGTCGGAGCGGACGAAATAAACCTACATCAAAACAGGAATCGGTCAGGGAGACATCGCCAGGTCCTGAACAGGATCAGCCGGAACCTGAGGGACCGAATCAATCTGAGCCCACGCCTGAACCCGGAACACTATCTTTGGAAGAATTCCAGGAAAAGTGGGAGGATTTCGCCGAATTCGTGCACGACAAAAAGCCCATTCTCGGCGAATATTTGGGTGAAGGCGTACCAAATAATGTGCAGGGCAAAAGTCTGGAAGTGCTATTCGATCACTCGGCGAGTTTTCACATGAAAAGCGTGGAGCGTAAGGCTCGACAGGTTGAAAAATTCATCAAAAAATTCTATGAGGTTAAGGTACGGTTCAAGTGCCGTGCTGGCGATACCGGAAAAAAGCAGGAACAAGAGGAAGAAGACATCATTGATGATCCGATAACGCAGGCGATTATTAACAATTTTGACGGGGAAATCATAAACTAATTATAGGGAATGGGAATAAGGAATTGGGAACTAATACACCTTAACAGGCTAACACAATAACACCGATTAGGATTAAGAGTAAGATTAGGATTTTACCAACTTGAACACCCGAACACTATAACACTTGGACACTAATTTGGAAGGTAAAACAATATGGCCAAAGGTATGGGAAACATGGGCAACCTGGTGAAGAAGGCGCAGAAGGCGCAACAGAAGATGCAGGAAGCCCAGGAAAAATTAGACGAAATTACTGTTGAAGGCACTGCCGGTGGTGGCATGGTTACTGTCAAAGCCAACGGTAATCAGGAAATTTTGGAAGTGTCGATAGAGGAAGAAGTCATGGAAGACGATGTGGAGATCCTCGAGGACCTCATTGTTGCGGCGGTCAACCAGGCGCTGAACAAGGCGAGCGAAGCCGCGCAGGAAAAGATGAACGAGGCAGCTGGCGGACTCCTCGGCAACCTGCCCAAGGGATTTAACCTGCCAGGAATGTAACTCGTGCAAAGCATCCCGGAATCGCTGCATAAGCTTATCGACGAATTCACGCATTTTCCCGGTGTGGGGCGCAAGACCGCCCAGCGGCTAGCGTTCCATGTCCTGAAAAATAGCCGGGAAAAGGCGGAATTGCTGGCGAAATCCATCCGGGATGTAAAGGAAAAAATCAATTATTGCAGCCAGTGCCATAACATTTCCGAAGAAGATCCTTGTGGCATTTGTACCGATCCCAAACGGGATCGCTCGGTGTTGTGCGTGGTGGAAGACGCTATGGACGTGATCGCCATCGAAAAGACGAGCGAATACCGCGGACTGTATCACGTTCTCGGGGGACTGCTCTCGCCATTGGATGGCGTTGGTCCGGATGCCCTGAACATCAGCGGCATCGAAAATCGGCTGGAGGATGTGGAAGAGGTTATTCTG
This sequence comes from Fidelibacterota bacterium, assembly GCA_018263365.1. Taxonomy (GTDB): domain Bacteria; phylum Fidelibacterota; class JAANXI01; order JAANXI01; family JAANXI01; genus JAANXI01. The sequence continues at coordinate 2,466 of JAANXI010000079.1, forward strand.
GCAACGAATCCCAGCGTCGAGGGCGAAACCACAGCACATTATCTCACGAAACTACTTAAATCCAAAGATGTCAATGTCTCGCGACTGGCACGGGGAATCCCCGTGGGCAGCGACGTCGAGTACATTGATGAAGCCACGCTCGCACGGGCGTTAGAAGGTCGAGTGACGGTCTGATGGTGAACAGTTCATCGCTCCCACATCCCTGGGTGGCGTGGATTCCAAATATTTTAACGTATCTCCGAATTATTCTGACACCGGTATTTCTGATCCTGCTATTCTCCGGCGGCTATGTCAATTATTTGATTGCACTGCTCGTTTTTATTGTGGCCTCGACAAGCGATGTCTACGACGGCTATCTTGCAAGGAAGTACAATATCGTTACGGAGCACGGAAAGTTCCTTGACCCGCTGGCGGACAAAATCCTGGTGCTTTCCGCGTTTTTTAGCTTCTGGTACATGGAGTTTTTCCCGTTCTGGATGCTGGCGCTCATTATTCTCAGAGATGTCGTGATCACCGGGCTGCGCATGTGGATGCTCGCAAAAGATCACAGCCTTGAAACCAGTATTTTCGGCAAATCCAAAACAGCGGCCCAGATGACAGGCATTTATGTGATGATCGTGTTTGTCCTGCTTGAAAACTGGCCCGCCTTTGGCTTATTGCATTCGACACTAGCATGGATAGCCAACAACTTCGTACTCTGGATAATGATGCTCATTGTCACGCTCCTGACCGTCGGATCCGGTGTGCATTACCTGAAGGTCAACTGGCTGACCATCACAAAATATCTCAGCGGAAACAGGGCATAGATGTCCGGCCTCACCACGGAACACTGGACCGATAAAATACATCTGGGCTTTGTAACGGTCGGCGGTGTTGGTTTTCTGCCGGTCGCACCGGGTACGTGGGGCAGTCTGATCGCAGTAATACTTTTCTGGTTTATTGAGCCGTTACCACCTTATCTGATTATCGGCGCGATCGTTCTTCTGTTATTACTCGGTGCATGGAGCAGCACCCGGATAGAAAAATTTGCGAATCTGACCGATCCGGGACTGATTGTTATCGATGAACTGGTCGGCATGTGGATCAGTCTGCTTTTTGTACCAAGAATATTTGTACTCTACTTGTTCGCCTTCCTGCTTTTTCGCATATTTGACATTGTGAAAATCGCGCCGGCCAAACAATTGCAGGATTTACACGGCGGATGGGGCGTCATGCTGGACGATGTCGTCGCCGGGATATATGCACTCATTCTTATGCATTTGGGACTTTTCTTACTGTGAAAGTGGCACTGATTAATATTGGAAACGAACTGCTATCCGGGGTAACGGTCAATACTAACGCTTCCTGGATGGGACAACAATTGATGGAGATCGGCCATCCGGTGCAGACAATTTATACTATCGGTGACTCGCGCAACGAGATTTTGTCAGCACTGAACGATCTGTGGAAGAATTATCCAATCATACTCATCACGGGTGGGCTCGGCCCGACGCATGATGACATTACCGTAGCAGCGATGGCTAAGTTTTTTGATACGGAATTGGTTTTCCATCAGCCAACGTTTGATGCCCTGAAGGAGCGACTGGAATCCCGTGATATCCCGATCTCCGAGCGACACGAAGCCCAGGCAATGCTACCACGCAACGCGGAAGTCCTGATAAATAATGCTGGTACGGCTCCGGCGTTATACTTCTGCGAAAACGACAAGCATGTCTACTGTCTGCCGGGCGTTCCCCACGAGATGCGGCGCCTGATGCGGGAGCACATTTTGCCGCAACTTGAGCGGCTGAGTCCCGTCCGCTTTCAACGGACTTTGCTGCGGACAATCGGTTATCCGGAGTCAAAACTGTACGATACGGTTAAACACATCGTAGAGTCACTTCCAGCGGGTTACGTGGCGTTCTTACCGCAGATCTACGGCGTGGATATTCGGTTGCAGACGGATGATACAAAGAAAGAAAACAGAGAGCATTTACGTGAAGTCTTGGAGAAAATCAAAGCGCGACTTGGCAACGCCATCTATGCAGAAAAGGATATTCCGCTTGCGCAGGCGGTTGGAAATCTGCTGCGTGAGCAGAATGCAACTCTCGCCACAGCGGAGTCGTGTACCGGAGGGTTGATGGGCGATATGATTACAGATATTTCCGGCAGTTCGGACTATTTTTTCCAGGGATTTGTCACATACAGCAATCAGGCGAAGATAGACACTCTTGGTGTTCCGGAAAACCTTATCAAAAAGCATGGCGCCGTCAGCGAAGATGTGGCGAGATCAATGGCAACCGGCGCAATGGAAAAATCCGAAGTGCATACTGCGCTTTCGACAACCGGTATTGCCGGACCGACCGGAGGAACGGCTGACAAACCGGTCGGACTTGTGTATATTGGATGTGTTGTTGGTGATAAAATACAAGTGAAACGATATCAGTTTTCCGATGACCGTCGGCTGAATAAGCAGCGTACTGTCTACGCAGCATTAAATCTGTTGAGACTCGAATTATTCGCAGAGCAAAAATAATGGAACGAATCTTTTTTGCGATCCCGCTTTCGGATGAAATCAAGGACGTATTGGACGATGTGAACAGAGAGATGCAAGAGTATCCGGGGAAATTGAAGTGGGTTGACCCGTCGAGTACGCATCTGACGCTGAAGTTCGTCGGCGAAGTTGAGAAGAGCAAATCGGCGTTCTATTCTGACGCCATCCGCGAACTCGATTTACCCGATCCTTTCACCATCCAGCTCAACAAAACCGGTGTCTTTCCGCATCCCCGGAAGCCCCGGGTGTTGTGGGTCGGTATCGAGCAGTCGGACGATCTTACATCTCTGGCGAATATCATTGATGACAGGTTGGCCAGAGAGGACGTCGAACCCGAAACACGAGATTTTCATCCGCACTTAACTGTCGCAAGAGTGAAAGGACGCGGCTTACCGGGAGAAACCCTCGACACCTTTTTGAACCTGGATATCCCGGATATCTCCATGGAAGTGGATTCCGTGCTCTGTTACAAAAGCGATTTGCGGCCCGGCGGAGCGGTGTATACTGCGTTGGAGACAATATCTTTATAATGTAGAACTTGACCGCAGAGGCGCAGAGGGCGCAGAGAAAAGGAAAGAAATACGGAGAAAATACCGATTTGGATACACTGTACTAATAACTAAGAAGCGGCAAAAGCCGCAACTACCAACTTAAACACTGGAATACCTGAACACTATAACACTTTTAAAGGAGATATCATGGCTGAAAACAAAGAAAAGGATAAAGCGGTTGAATTAGCCGTTTCACAAATTGATAAACAGTTTGGCAAGGGCGCCATCATGAAGCTCGGCGAGGAGGGCGCCAAAATCGACATTCCGGCAATTCCCACGGGATGTCTGTCTCTGGACGCCGCGTTGGGAGTCGGTGGATTTCCCCGTGGACGAATCTCCGAAATTTACGGACCGGAAGCCTCCGGGAAAACCACCCTGGCGTTACATATTATCGCTGAGGCGCAGAAGCGGGACGGGTACGCGGCCTTCATCGATGCGGAGCACGCCCTGGATCCCATTTACGCGAAAAAACTTGGTGTTGACGTCAACAACCTGCTGGTTTCCCAGCCCGATAATGGTGAGCAGGCGCTCGAAATTACTGAAACCCTGGTCCGTTCCGGCGCCATCGACGTGATTGTCATCGACTCGGTGGCGGCACTGGTGCCACGCGCCGAACTGGAAGGTGAGATGGGCGATTCGCACGTCGGTCTCCAGGCCCGGCTAATGTCACAGGCGCTCAGGAAGCTGGCGGGAGCGGTGAACAAGTCGCACACGGCTGTCGTTTTTATCAATCAGATCCGTGAAAAAATCGGCGTGATGTTCGGCAATCCTGAGACGACTTCGGGAGGACGCGCATTGAAATTTTACACTTCAGTCCGCACCGATATCCGACGCATTGGCTCCATCAAAGATGGCTCGGATGTCGTTGGAAATCGCACCCGGGTTAAGGTCGTGAAGAACAAGGTGGCCTCACCGTTTAAACAGGTCGAATTTGACATCATGTACGGAGAGGGCATCTCGTATGAAGGCGATTTGATTGATCTTGCGGTCGATGCGGACATCATCGATAAGGCCGGGTCATGGTACTCCTATGGCGACGAGCGCCTCGGCCAGGGACGCGAAAACGCCAAGCAATTCCTCATCGAGAACGAGGATATCAAGGAAGAGATTGAGCACGAGGTGAAACTTTCGCTCGGTATGATCGAGGATGAGGAAGCCGACGACGAGGAAAATGATGAGGAATCGGAGGATTAGGAGCCAACGAATTAACCGCAGAGACCGCTGAGAACAAACTGTCCACGGATTACACAGATAAAAGAGGATGAAAGCTATTCGAAAATTACCGCAACAGTAGTACGATAAAACAATATCATATCATTGGTATTTAATCTGTGCCAATCTGTTGTTTCAGTGTCAATCAGTGTTCCATTGTTTTAAGTTGTTCCCATGGAAATCACTAAAATAGAACAGCAGAAAAAGAACAAATCCCGCTATTCCATCTTCGTCGATGGCGATTATGTGGTTGGCGTGCATGAGTCTGTGCTGTTCAACGAACACCTGCATGTCGGCGATAAAATCACCAAAGAGAAAATCTCCGAGCTGGAATCAGCTGATGCAAGGTATGCTGCCAAGGATGCGGCATTTCACCTGCTGAAATATCGGCAGCGCAGCGTAGAGGAAATGCGGTCCAGGCTTTTGAACAAGGATTTTTCCAATGATGTCGTGGCAGAAGTCATCGATGAGCTCAGGATAGATGAGTATCTGAACGATGAAAAGTTTGCCATGACTTACGCTGAAGATCAGGTGGCCCGGAAAAACATCGGTCCGATTCGACTGAAAGCCGAACTTCGAAAAAAGCAGTTGCCGGACAAAATCATCGAGAAGACAGTAACGCAGATCTATCAGAAACACGATGCCCTTGAGCTAGCACGGGATGCAGCAGAGAAAAAAAAGCATTCACTGCGCAAGGTGGATTACGAGACAGCCTATCGCCGATTAACCAGTTATCTCGGACGCCGCGGATTTTCCTGGGATATCATAAATGAGGTGGTTGATCTGGAAGAATGGCGTTGAATTTGAGCGCCTCCGGAAATAATTTTACAGGATTGAAAAAAACAAAAATTCGAACACAGATACACACGGATATCGAAGATAGCACAGATTTCCAAAGATGAATCTAAAGCACAAAAAGTTTTGTTATCCGTGGGAATCTAATTTTTCCGTGCTTATCTGTGTTCTATTAAGTTAAAAGGGCTTATCGCTACTTCTATGATGAAATCATCCGAAACCCGCCAATCGTTTATTGACTTCTTTGAGGAAAGGAGACACAAGTTCGTTCGCAGTAGTCCCGTGGTTCCCATAGATGACCCGACGCTCCTGTTTACCAATGCCGGGATGAACCAGTTCAAGGGTATTTTCCTCGGCATTGAAGACATCCCGGAACCGCCCCGCGCGGTGAATTCACAAAAATGTATTCGTGTCAGCGGAAAGCACAACGATCTGGAAGAGGTCGGCAAAGATACCTATCACCATACCTTCTTCGAAATGCTTGGCAACTGGTCGTTTGGCGACTACTACAAGGCGGAAGCCATCGAATACGCCTGGGAGCTGCTGACTGACGTTTGGGGCCTGCCGAAGGACCAGTTATATGCAACCGTGCATTACTCCGATGATGAAGCCAGAGACCTCTGGCCGAAAGTCACGGACATCCCGGCAGAACGAGTTCTGGATTTCGGGGATAAGGACAACTTCTGGGAGATGGGCGATACCGGGCCCTGTGGACCGTGTTCTGAAATCCATATAGAAGATCGGA
>JAANXI010000008.1 GCA_018263365.1 Fidelibacterota bacterium
TTCCGATCTGGACATGCACCAGCACACCTTTCGGAAACTGTGCGACGATATCAGTTCCGATATCGATGCCGAATTGTGCGACGAAGTCAAAGAACATCTGAAGGAATGCCCGGACTGCCGGGTCTATGTAGACACTCTCCGGGAGACGGTCTATCTATACCGCGGTGATACGAAGATGGAAGAACAGGAGGGCGTGCCGGCGGAGGTGTCCGATCGGCTGTTTAAAGTGCTCAAACTGAATGATATCAGGGAAAAACACAAAGGAGAAGAGTCATGAATGAAAATAATATTGATCGATTTATCAGAGTGATACTCGGTGTAATCCTGCTGGCCCTTGCAATTTTCAGCCTGCAAGGTACCTTAGCCTGGATTATCGGGATTGTCGGCGGAATTGTGCTGGTCACCGGCATTACAGGATTCTGCCTGATTTACAAGTTGATCGGCGTTTCCACGTTAAAGGGCAACTCGTCATCAAGCGAATCCCAGTGATGGATAAGCTGGCGATCTCCCGGGAGATGCTTATCGAAGATCTGGTGAAGCATTACCCGGATTCCGTATCGGTATTGATGGAGTACGACGTCCAGTGCATCGCATGTGGTGAACCGGTGTGGGGAACGCTCGGTGAGAAAATCGAAAACAAAAACCTTGACTGGGACCCGATTCGGGAGGCGCTGGCGGAAGTCGGGCCGGTGGTATCTGAGTAACACTCAATTGAATGCTTCTTAAAAGATGCCATCTTTTGCGAAGATGGCATCTTTTAAGACACAATAAAGGATAGGAAAAACTGTGAAATATCTGCAAAATCGCTGGGTAAAAATAGCATTGGTTGTTATTATCGGTGGCCTGTTTATCTGGCAAGTGACGGGGCGGACATCCGCCTCAGGCAAGGCCACGGATTTTACGCTGACGAACCAGCACGGGGAGAAGTTCAGTTTGAGCGATTACCGGGGCAAAGTCGTTATCCTGGATTTTTGGGCAACCTGGTGTCCGCCTTGTAAAGCCGAAATCCCGGGCTTTGTCGAACTCTATGACAAATATCAGGACGATGGACTAGAAATTATCGGTATTTCTCTTGACCGCGACGGATGGAATCCCGTGAGACCGTTTCTGAAGGAGTACGGCGTGGAATATCCGGTGACCATCGGCAATCAACAGCTCACGGAGCAATACGGCAATATCCGGAGCATCCCGACGACTTTCGTCATTGATAAAAAGGGTGAAATCCGAAGGAAGTATGTTGGATTTCGGAAGGACAGTGTGTTCGAGAAAGATTTTTTAGCGTTGATCAAAGAATAACTCAAACTACAGGAGCGCTGCCAGTCCGGCTGCCGACTGGCTGGCAGCGCTTTTAGTGCCTCAATTTATCTCCAGTTCTCTTCGTATTTTCAAAGCGCCGAACATTCCAACATCCCCGGTATCTGATAGCAAACGGCTATAACAGATTTCAACACCTTTTCTCACTTTTAGTAATTACTCTACCCGATTCTCTCAGGTTCAACACCTCACTCAGGGCCAAAAGTGATTAATCACCAGAAGGAAATTTCCTGATAATTGTTTATATTTTCAACACTCAGGTAATGGAGCCGGTAACAGCAATCAATAGAGAGGAGCCCGGTACACTGTAAAACAAAAAATGACCGTTGAATTATTCAACAGCACGGAACTGTCAGGCAATAGTACGCTGGTATAATATTTGTTTTCATTATTACTACATTATTGTTTCTGGTGCAGACGATATTGCCGGCGGTTTGAATTCTCTCATAGTTGTAAACAATTAACGCCATCAGGAAAGGAGCCACCCATGGCAAATATTTTCAAAAAGATGGAACTGATTCGATCGGACATTTGCAGTGAACGGTCTCTGCTGATCCAGGAAAAGGGCGATCGGCTGCTGGATACGATCACCGTGCAGCAGGCCCACGGCGGAATGCGGGGCGTCAAATCCATGATTTGCGATACCTCGCTAGTGAAGCCGGGCAAGGGATTGATTATCCGGGGCTATCCGCTGCTGGAGATCAAGGATCTCTGGCCGGAGGATGTGTTCATCCTGCTATTGACGGGCGAAAAACCCACCAAGGAAGATCGGGAAGACCTGCTCAAGGAATACGACAAGCGGGCGGAAATCCCTGATCAGATCGGAAGAGCGCTGCGCAGTATGTCGAAGGACAGCCATCCGATGACGATGCTGAGCACCGCCATCATGGCGCTGGAAAATGAGAGCGTCTTCGATGAGAAGTACAACGAAGGCGTGCCAAAGAACGAGTACTGGAAGTATTATCTGGAAGATGCGGTCAATCTGTTGGCCAAACTTCCGGGGCTGGCAGCCGGATTGTATCGTATTAAATTTGACAAGGGCGACCCCATTCCGTGGACAAAAGGGATGGACTGGGGAGCAAACTATGCCAACATGATGGGCATTGAGGACGAGGACTTCGCTGATTTGATGCGGCTGTATCTCATGTTTCATTGCGATCATGAAGGTGGGAACGTCTCTGCCAATACCTGCCACACGGTCGGTTCGGCGCTCTCCAATGCCTATTATTCCGTTTCGGCCGGCCTGAACGGTTTAGCCGGATTCCTCCACGGAATGGCCAATCAGGAATGTCTCCGGTGGGTGCTGCAGGTAATGGACAGGTTCGATGGCCAGGCGCCTAGCGAAGAGCAGCTGGAATCCTTCGCTCAAGAGACCCTGGAATCCGGACAGGTGATACCGGGATACGGCCATGCAGTGCTCCGGGTAACCGACCCCCGCTTTGAGGGTTTTATAGAGTTCGGCCGGCAACATCTCCCGGATGATCCCGTATTCCAGACGGTGAATCGTCTGTATAAGGTGGTGCCCGATGTTCTGAAGGAATTTTCAAAGAAACGGGTCGAGCAAGGGAAATCCCCGATTGCGGATCCCTATCCGAATGTGGATGCCGGTTCCGGCGCCCTGTTATATCACTACGGTATTACCGAATTTGAATACTATACCGTGCTGTTTGGCATCAGCCGGGCGATGGGAATGCTCTCACAGTTGGTACTCAACCGCGCCCTCGGCGTCCCGATTACCCGCCCGAAATCCGTGGGAACCAAGTACATCAAGGAAAACGTCTGATTCCTTCGGGAGACAGGATGCAATGCAAAAAAAGCCCGGCGACCGCCGGGCTTTTTTGTTTTGAGTGCGTGTATCTCTTTCATGGTATCAGTCCGAAAAGTTCAATACCTTCTATCCGTATATTATCGAATTGATTCCCGCAAAGACCGTGACTAAATTTCCGGCATTATGGCGCATACTTCGTTGCTGGACTTCATAAAACATCAGATCGAAAAAGTGGGGTTGTGGGCCCGGTACCAACTTTCGCCGGCCTTTGTCAACGCCCTGAAAGATTTTTTTGTCAACGATCGTGCGCCCAATCTGGCGGCGTCGTTAGCCTTTTTTGCGTTGCTTTCCTTTATTCCACTTGTGGTATTGGTAACCGCCAGTTTTGGCTACGTGATGGAAAGTTCCGAAGTGGCGTACCAGCGCGTACTCGACCTGCTCACGCAAATTGCACCGCACTCGGTCTCCAGCACCTTTCCAATGATTAATGAGCTGATTTCGCTCAAATTCACCGCCGGATGGATTGGCGCGGTGGTGTTGTTGTGGGCCGGCAGCCGGGTATTCGATATTCTGGAATCTGCACTGAACCGCGTCTGGACGCTCGAACGGGATCGGCCGTTTCTGCAAAAAACCGGATTAGCCGTTGTCCTTGTTCCCGGGATGGCGCTCTTTCTCGGGGCGTCCCTCGGGTTATCGGCCCTGTACAGCGTCTCCAAAAAAATCGAAATCCCGTGGCTGAATATCCGGCTGGAAGACATCCCGCTTTTTTGGAATCTCCTGGGAAATTTCATCCCGATATTTGTAAGTGTGGTTGGCTTTTACATCGTCTACAAATTGATCGCCGCCACGCGGGTGCATCCCAAAGATGCCCTGATCGGCGCGCTCACGGCGGGCGTCCTCTGGGAGATCGTGAAGCGCGGATACGACTACTGGGTGTCCAATATCTGGCAGGTGAGCGCCATCTTTGGCGGGCTCGGTACCCTGGCGATCTTCGTGATTTGGGTGTACCTCTCCTGTATGATTCTGCTGTTTGGCGCCGAAGTGGCCTATAACTGGCAGATGGTCGAGGAAAACCGGGAACAGGATTTCGGGTATCCGGAGCCGGGCGTTTAGCAATTTGAAGTGATTTTTAAAATTCGCGGTTGATCGTCACACTGATAACGCCGCGAAAGTCGTCTTCCTGGTAGCCGGTTGCTGCATCATGGGGATATTTTTCATTTAGGACTGTTTGTACTTCCGGCGAGATTGACTTTGGATCACCGTGGCAATTCAGACATAAGCCCGCAACCTGCATCGGCTTGTAATATCGATAATATACCGTGCTGCCGTGTTGGATTTTCTGCGCATAATTCGGTGGCAGTGAGTCCGACTGTGTGAGTACATCCCGAAAATATTTCAGCGCTGCTTCTTCGTACTCGTCTGGTCTGTTTTTGGGATTGCGAATACGGGAGGATGTGCGTTTGATCAGGATATTATCGCCAAGTTGCGCGCTGATTGACCGGGTAAGCGCCTGCGCCGTGTCCCGGCATACGGCGATACCATTTGCCGGTCCACCGTCCGAGACAGCTTTGAGTAGCGCCTGCTGCAAATTGGACACAAGTTGCTTTGCCGCGTATGAGCCAAGGGAGTCCAGTGTTGCCCGTTCGTCAGATGAAGGCTGACTCACTTTTGGTGAAGAAGTACAGCTGATGAGAGCAAACACCAGAATAAGTAAGTATCCGCGTTTCATTTTACTAATTTCCTCTATTTAGGTGAGAGTATGATTGCCACATGCAGATTTCGGAGAATGTTTCTACCCATCGTACCGGGAGAACAATCTCGTGTTTAGCTCACATTTTCTCCTTGGTTTTCTGTTTTCACACAGCCTCCATGGCGCGTCTCTCCTGAAATTAGTTTTAAAGAAAATAACCAGAGAGGCGATTGCAAAGGTACTGCAATGGATGGATGAAGAAAACACTCTCCTACCATTCATGAATAATTCAGTTATTCCTATCAAAGTCAAGCCTAAGATTCAGAAATATTGTGAATTTCACGGTTTCAATTTTGCCTCCTATTTTCTATGTTCGTTTCTGAAAAGGACGGGAGAGAT
>JAANXI010000080.1 GCA_018263365.1 Fidelibacterota bacterium
CCAAGAGCATAAAAAAAAGGGCAGTACAATACGTGAAATCAGTCGTCACAGAGCACCTATTTCGATTTTTGGAGAATTATTGCCTTCCACTCATACATTGTAACCAAATGGCGCATGTTCAATTATTCTCCTGCCAAAAGTGAATTTTTGGTAAGCGTTGTGAGTTTCGACTTTTTACAGGACCATCATAGATGGTTTATTTTATTAAAGTGTTTGGCGGGAAATCCGCCATTAAAGGTAGTGTTGGATGAATCGATTGGAAAGAGGATTTACTGTCAGACGCATTACGATTACTGCTTTATTGTTGTCCGTGATAGTTTCCGGATGTGCCACAAGCCCGCCTAAAGAAAATTTCCAGGTGTTTTCCTTGTGCTCTTCCGATCTAATTATTCAGGGGATTTACCTCTCAGATGAAATAATCCAGACTGGTGAAAACCTGTTTATCACTGCAGAAATTATCCCTGGGCATGCGAAGAATAAAAACGCTGAGTGGATAGGGTGCAGCGTGAGGCATCCACTGGGACAATGGCATGACTTGTCCGCACAAATTCTACCGCAGAAAGAAACGCACCAATTTGTCCGGGTCAGATTTAACTGGACTATCCCCACCGATCCCTTACATCCATCGGGTGATTATGATGTGGTTGTGGCTATCTGGAGCGGCGAACCGGGAGTAAGAGGATCAAGGCGCATCGAACATCGCCGGCTTGACGATGTCTTCCATGGATACCGGTACCGTGAAAATTTTCAGAAGTTTGATTCGAAAAAATGGAAACGGTCTGACCACAGACTGGGCAAAGGGCGGTTTAATCCGGAGAATATTTCGATAGCGAATAACGGACTACAACTTCGCCTCCCGGCATCATTGTTTGATGGCGCCGAAATCCAGTCGACAGAGAGAATGTTGTACGGCGATTACAAGGTGAATCTCAAAACACCAGACGCCCCCGGGGCCATGTCGAAATAGACATCGAAATCTACACTGATGGCACACGCCGGGTAAATTTTGCTACTTGAATTGGTGGGGAACTGACACATATTAACGATTCTGATGAAGTTCGTCTGCCATTTGATCCCTCGGAGGAATTCCATACGTACCGCATTCGGTTTTATCCTGAGAGTTTGTCATTCTATGCTGACGGGCAAAAATTAGCTGAATGGAGTACGAACTTACCCACGCACCCGATGAAAGTGATGGTCAATGCCTGGTGGCCAAAGTGGCTTGATTCGGAGCATCTACAGTATGATGCCACACTCCAGATTGATTGGATCGAATATTAGGATAACTGAATTTGGCACTTTGGAAATTGAGTTGACTTAGGTTAAATTTTGTGAATTGTTGAAATAAATTTTGACCTAAATTGAGCGATTGTTGTGGATGAGATGTGCCAAGATGTTGAGATGAAAAGGGTTTTGGGAAACCGAAGGCATACCCGGAGGGTCTGTCGAGGATTTCACGGAGCCTTCGCGCTCAACAGATGATCTGCTGCGCCCCGGGGCATGGCGTTTTTGTCCTGCAGTCGCAATAACATACGCGCCAAATCCTCACGGTCCGGAAGAACGATTGCCATGTGAAACAATCCGGTGGTTCTTCCCGGTGGTTCGGGTGCATCCGGATCGCCTGACAAAGCTACGATGGGTGTACCCGAACCGGTTCCCAGAGTTATTTTGGAATCCGACTCTTCGAGACTCTTCATACCGAATGTCTCACGGTAAAAAGCGGAAACTCCGTCTAAGTCCGCCACCCTTAAATGAACTTTACCGATCTGCGTTTCCGGTGGAACGCGAAAGCCATCGCTGGCAGCAAATACGAACCCGGAAATCGGTCAGACTTTCTCAAAAATGGCCTGAAAGAGCTCCCGGTTCTGTGGGTCTCCGAGTTTTTCCAGGCTTCCCTCAATGTCCTCAATGGTGTTCCAGTGATACGTTACATTGATACCCCGGTTTTCCAGCCGCGTATCCCAGTTGACATTGACTCGGTCTCCAAGATCGAGTAGTGAGGTCAATTCATTAATTTCGGTGTTGGTTTGAGAAAGCACCGGATACCGATATTCCTGGAGACGCTGCCGAATTTCTCCCAGGGCGATGTGCGGCTGACCGGTCTTTTCGAGAATTGATTCTACATCCAGTTCCATATAGATAGCTGGAACAGGTTTCTCTTTCCGGCGACTGATCTCGTAAAGATTCGTTAACAATTCATCCAACACGTTAATCCCCGGACTAAATCGCTCCAGGAGTTCCACAGCAATTTCGAGCCCTTCGTCGGTCAGGTTCTGAAACACCTGTGTTCGGCTGATTGGCGTATCTTTGGAAACGAAAAAATCAATTAATGACTGCGGTAGTCGAATAAAACCGCGATATTCATCGTACACGTTTTTGTGCGAATGGAGTCCTAATAAGGGCAGTATATCGATGATTATTTCCGATGCAGTGGCACCGAGATCGTGGGACACCTGAATTGCCTTGGACTGCTCGTACAGGTTGAACTCCTCCTGTACGCGGTTATCAATAAGTGACCACTTCAGGTTTTCCAGCGGCGGTTTATCAGTGATAATCGCTGAAATTTCCCCGATACTCTGCTCCTGTGCCAATTCAATGCGACGAAATCCGTGAACAATCCGGTAACCGGAATCAGTTTTTTCCACTAGGCACGGCGTTAAAATCCCGTGTGCCTGTATCGATTGCCGGAGTGGATTTTTCTCGTACTCGTGATAATGATATCGATAGGTTTGATCTGAGAGATTGATTTTTTCAAGAGAGATTTCGTGTATATCCATGCTTTTTTCATCCTGCGAAAGTTTCGAATGACGTTCTGTTAAATATACGGAATGCTGAGAATGAATCGATGAAAAGTTGGATACGATTCGCCTTGAAATGAGATTTCAAGGCTTGGCAAAAAGTTAATTGCAGACATTCGTCGGCTTTTTTTGAAGTTAGCCTCGTCATTCAATTGCACGGAGAGGGAAATCCTAATAAAAGATGCCATCGTTCCGAAAGATGGCATCATCTCAAACAGAGCGTTCTCCGCCCGGAAAGTTTGAGTTTCCCTGCTTTATATGTGTGCGTTAATTAGGGGTGGATTTCGCTACTTCGTTTTTTAAAAACCACCCTCTGAAGGCGGCACTACCAACCAGTGGTGAATATTTTTTCGAAGTTCGGATTTTTACTGATAACTGATGACTGTTAACTGTATCATCCCACATTTTCGGACCGAAAATATCTTACCATGTAAAAACGTGAAATCGATTAAGAGCAGGATTAAGAGTAAGAAACTGCAAAAAGTGGATTGCTGTTACTTGAGCACCCGAACACTCTAATACTGTAACACTGCTGTTAAATCCCCCATTTCACCGTCACCGAATGAATCATCCCGGCGCCGCCGAAGGTCTGCGTACCGTAATCGATTTGCAGGGGATTGACCCGTACGCCGAATCCAAAGGAGCTGCCGGCAAAGAAATCGGCGCCAACCACACCGGTCTGCTGGTCAAACCGATCGGTAGATAAGCCAAACCGGAGAAACAGGTTTTCGTTTTCGGTGATGGTGAATTCGCCGCCGATTTTTGCGCTGATTTCAGAGGTGTGAACGTCGTAAATCCCATCCAGATGCAGCTCCAGCGGGAGGTGCGCCAGTTTTTTCGTGAGCCCGGCCACCGCCTGATTGGGAAACGGTTCGGGTGAGTCCAGATACGAGTCGAGCACAAATCCCCAGCGGGACATGGTAAGTCCGATGCGCATCTGTTGGTCGGGAAAAAACCGCTGGATACCGGCGCTGTAAAACAGCAGCGTACTCCGGTTATCCGCATAATCGCGCTGAAACAGCTGAATTGATCCGCCGATACTGATATCTTTGGAAATTTCCATGCCGTAGCCCGCACTCAGCCAACCCTCGTAGGCCGACACCGGGCTGCCGATAATCGTTCCCTGATTGTCCCGGTGATCGAATTCGCCGTAATTCCAATAATATACGCCAATGGCGACCCCGCCCTTCCACACCGGGAATGCCGACAATAGTTCTGTGGCATTGACATCCACAAGGTGTTTTTGATAAGAGATTTGCGCTGTGGGGCCGGTGATGGAATGCAAACCGGCCGGATTCCAGTTCACAATACCGGCGTCGCCGGCCTGGGCCGAAAATGCGCCGTTCATGCCAACGGCACGGGCATACAACGGCTGCCGGAGGGCGTGGTATCCAAGATTCGCCTCAGCCGTGAACGGGATAGCCAGGAGCATTAGTGTAAAGATCGTCAGTGAATATCGCCGCGCCATTTGTCGTCCTCGTCCGGTAAATATTCGAAGTCCCAGTCCGATTTGGAGTCGCGTTCCTCTTCCTCCTGCTGCCATCGCTTCATTTTCTTCCTGTTTCGCCAGCGGATAGCCAGATATGCCAGAATCGCCAACACCGGAAAGATGAGCCAGAATAGAGTATCAGAACTGAGCACGGTTAACCAATTATAGCTTTGCTTTACCTTTTTTTGCCAATGCCATTCAAAATAAAATTGCGAAACGCCTGCGATTTTTTCAAACGACCGCGACCACGAAAGTTCCGGGTTTTCTTGCATGAAGTCAAACACCCGCGCCAGCGTATTCTTTGGAAATTCCTGCTGGATAAACCGGACGGCATCGTGCGACTGAATATAGGCCAGCAACGCACGCTGCGAATGGAAGCTCAGCATCTGTTCGATCTGATCCAGCGGAATCAGGTTATCCCGGAGCGCCGCCTGTGCCAGCGTGTACATATCCCGCATGGTATGCTGATCCGCCACGCTCATGGCCAATCCCTCGTTCAGCCAGCGCGGCAGCCGGTTCGGGTTAATATGCTGTCCAATGATGACATGAGCCACTTCGTGTTGGAGCGTCGCGTCGTAATCCCAGATGCTGGATCGCCCCAGGGATGGCGACTTTAATACGATCCTGCCCAGCGGATAGGTGGTAGCGCCGGCCGACCATTCCGGCAGGTTACCTGCATATTTTTTATAGACTTCTTTGGAGGGCGCAATCACAACCGGAAACGGCTCTTTTACTTCTAATCCCAGCAGATGATGAATGCGTTCAAGACTCAAAGCGATTTTCTCCGCAGAGGATTTAGCCAGCTTTTGCTCATCCGGCCCGTAGTAGATTGTCCCCCAACCGTATGAAAGCGAATCCAGCGGCTGCGCTACCGTTGGAACACTCCAGACCAGGAGAAGGAGAAAAAAGAGTGCTGGTAATATAATTCGCCGGGGTTCCATCATTGATGGTAGATTGTTTAAACCGATAGAAGTCATGAGTTTTATAAATAGTAGAGACGTTTCATGAAACGTCTCTACACCTTATTTCCTTATACCCTATACCTGATTCCCGATTCATCACAACATATCCCCGGGATCGATATCCAGGTTGATGCGATAGTTTCCTGACGATGGATATTCCGTCATCGGCAGCAGCGAGGTGCGGAGCAAGTGCCGCAGTTTCGATCCGGCAGGATCGTTTTCCTTGCGTGATTTAATGGTGAGACGCCAGTGGTAGTTTCCCCGGATGCGCTCCATCGGGGCTGGCGCAGGGCCAAGCACGTCCATATTCCCTTTGTTTGAGAAGAGATTATGACCGATTTTCATGGCCAGTTTTTCCACCCGTTCTCGCTGTGGCCCCCGAATTGTAATATTTGCCAGGCGGCTGAACGGCGGATAATTCAGTTCATTACGCTCCGACAGAGTGCGGTTGTAGAATTGACCGTATTCATTCTGCGTCGCACATTTGATGGAGTAATCATCGACTGCTGAAGTTTGGATAAGCACTTCGCCCGGTTTTTCTGCCCTGCCACTGCGCCCGCTGACCTGCGCCAGCAGCTGGAACGTCCGCTCCTGCGCCCTGAAATCCGGGAAAAAGAGGCCGGTGTCCGCGTTCAGCACACCGACCAAGGTGACGTTCGGGAAGTCGAGTCCCTTGGCGATCATCTGGGTGCCCAGCAGAATGTCGTACTCCTGCTGACCAAACGCATCCAGCATCTTCCTGTGAGCACCGGACTGTGTTGTGGAATCAGCGTCCATCCGAATAATACGGGCATCCGGAAAATACTCCGCTAAGATTTCTTCTGCGCGCTGCGTGCCCATGCCGGTGTACTGGAGTTGAGTTCCCATGCAGTCAGGGCATTGCACCAATGGCGACATTTCCGCATCGCAATAATGACAAAGCAGGTAATTCCCGGATTTGTGATAGGTCATAGAGATGTCACACTTAGGACATTCGGCGTGCCAGCCGCAATCCATACACTGAAGTATCGGCGCAAATCCCCGGCGGTTCTGCAGCAAGATAATCTGTTCTTTACGATCGAGCCGTTCCTGGATCACTTCCACCAGATCCTTGCTCAGAAAATGCGGATATTCCGCCGATGCTTCCCGTTCCTTTTTCATATCCACCATCCGGATGGACGGCGGGACAGCCTTGGTATGGCGTTCCGGCAGTTCCAGCATGGTGTATTTATCCTGCACGGCGTTATAATACGACTCCAGACTGGGCGTCGCCGTGCCCAGGATGACAACCGCATCGGTATTTTTGGCGCGCACCATAGCCGCATCTCTGGCATGATACCGGGGATCGGGTTCGGACTGCTTATAGGAGTTTTCCTGCTCCTCATCGATAATAATGAGCCCGAGATTTTGCACCGGCGCAAAGATGGCGCTGCGGGCTCCGACGATAACGTCGTAATCACCGGCCGCGATCTTCCGCCAGGTATAAGCGCGTTCCCCGGCGCTCATATTGCTGTGCCACAGGGTGACCCGTTCGCCGAAATGTCCGCGAAACCGTCTGGCAGTCTGCGGGGTTAACGCGATTTCCGGCACCAACATAATAACCTGTTGCCCTTTTTCCAGAACCTCATCCGCCGCCCGGAGATAGATTTCGGTTTTCCCGCTGCCGGTGACACCGTATAACAGATACGGATGAAATTCTTCGGCTTCAATTCCCTGGAGTATCTCGTGAATAGCCTTTTGCTGATCCGGCGTGTATTCCACCTCCTTTTTAATCGGTTCCCCATATACCCGAAGCGGATCCTGGACCACCGGCTTTTCCTGCACCTGGACCAATGATTTTTCCTCCAGGCTTCGCAGCGTGCCGTAGCCTGTTTCGGCGAGTTGCACCGCCTGCGCCGCCGGGAGCCAGTCAGTGTGTTTTCGCAATTCCTCAAGCAGACGCTTCTGCGCCACGGCCCGGTTATCCAGGTCCCCAAGAAATGCATCGAAGTTATCGCGGACAGTCCGTTCTAGTTTGGTAGTCTGCACTTTCCGTCCTTGCGGTGGATGATACTGGATTTCCCGTGAGATGTATTCCCGCTCCAGGAATTTTCGCAATTCCTCCTGGGTGAATTCGGTCTGCTCGAGGAAGGTTGTTTCACGGATTGGCTGATCCATCGGTACGTTGATTAACTCCTGAAATTCCCCATTACTTTCGATTTTTTCGTCGGAGATCAATCGCCGGTATGTTACGGATTTTCGTACCTGAATTTCCGACGGAAGTGCGGTGTGCAGGACTTTTCCAAAGGGGGTCAGATAATATGTACTTATCCACTTGAGGAGTTTCACTAATTCCTCGGAAAAGAGGGGTTCGTCATCGATAATTTTAATGATCGGCTTGAGTTTTTTCCGGATGTTCTCATCGATTTCAGGATCAATTTCGACGATATATCCCTGGGATTTCCGTTGTCCTAGCGGTGCTATTACACGGGAGCCGATCTCAACCTGATGGGAATACTCCTCCGGCACAAGATAACTGAATGTCTGATGCGTACCGATTGGAAAAGCGATATTTACGATCGTCAAGTTGCTCATAGAAAGTCAAATTAGTCGCTGGACGGGTTGAAAACAAGCCGGAAACAATAACTACAAATAGAACACAGATTTCCACGGAAACAAATAATAACCGCGGATTAAAAAACGACCAAAAGCCTGAAAGCCACGAAGAAGCGCGAATGACCGCTAATAATACGAATTGGAAAAAATTATAATATTAGTTAGTGTTATTTTATTCGTGGTTCTTCGCGAGTCTTTGCGGCTAAATTATTTGTTGTTAATCTGTGTGAATCAGTTGTTTCTGTGGAAATCTGTGTTCTGTTTTTTGTTCGAGAAAATTCGCACCTTTTCAAACTGATTTTCGGTACCGTTGATCAGACGCTTAATGTTTTCACGATGGGTGAAGAATATCAGGATGACGATGGGAATGGAAAAGTAAAAGAGCGTTGGACTGATCGCCCGCCATCCGGTGGCATCCATAATCCAGAGGACAATCGGCAGGGCGAGTGCGGCGGAGAGCGAACCCACGGAGACAATGCCGGTGAGGACAAGCATTATGCCAAAGATCGCGAGGCAGATAAGGATCGCGACCGGATAAAGCGCCAGCAGCATTCCG
>JAANXI010000081.1 GCA_018263365.1 Fidelibacterota bacterium
GCAAGTCGCCATCGGTAATGACACCAATGAGTTCAGAGTTCTCGTTGAGCACACCGGCGACACCCAAGCCTTTGGAGGTGATTTCGAAGAGCGCCGTCTGCATTTTGACTTCTTTGGAGACCAGCGGAATCGCCTCGCCGGTGTGCATCAGATCGTTGACGGTCAGCAACAGCTTATTGCCCAGCGCTCCGCCGGGATGCAAGAGCGCGTAATCCTCTTCGTTGAAGCCGCGCTTTTCCAGGAGGGCGATGGCGAGTGCGTCTCCCATGGCCAGCATGGCGGTGGTGCTGGCCGTCGGCGCCAATCCGAGCGGACAGGCCTCTTCCGGCACGCTGGTATCCAGCACAAAATCCGCTCTGTTGCCAAGCGTAGAATTCGGATTGCCAGTAATTGCAATCAGTCCGATACCGAGCCGCTGAAACGACGGCAGCAGTTTGATCAGTTCGTCCGTCTCGCCGCTGTGGGAGAGCGCCAGC
The DNA here is from genome assembly GCA_018263365.1 of Fidelibacterota bacterium. Taxonomy (GTDB): domain Bacteria; phylum Fidelibacterota; class JAANXI01; order JAANXI01; family JAANXI01; genus JAANXI01. Next base: position 477 of record JAANXI010000081.1, read on the forward strand.
ACCACATCTTCTCTTGTGATCATACCCAGATCGCCGTGGATGCCTTCGGCGGCGTGCAGATAAATGGACGGCGTGCCAGTGCTCGCCAGCGTCGACGCCAGTTTGCGCGCAATCACCCCGGATTTACCCATCCCGGTGACGATGACGCGGTCTTTCGTGTCGAACAACTGCTCCACCACCTTTACAAACGTCTCGTCCAACCGGGATTCGAGCTGCTCCAATGCCTCCCGCTCAATCCGGATGACCTGCTTGCCGTCGTGTAGTATATCTTCTTTTGTCATATTTTTTCACCGCTGAGAACGCTGAGTTCGCTGAGACTCATTATAATTATTCACTAAACGTTTAATCCCATTTTTTAGCAGGCTGACGTTAAAATTTATTAATAATCCCACCTGACAATTCGCCAATTTTAAATATGAAAGTAATTGAGCCTTGTGAATAGGCAATAGTTTTTCAACAGACTTTATTTCGACAATAACCTCGTTCTCTACTAATAGGTCCAAACGATATCCACAGTTTAATTCAACCTTTTTATAGACAACCGGTAATTGTTTTTGCGATTCGATTTTTAATCCCACCTCAGATAGGTCATGCACCAAACACGCTTTATACGCAGATTCTAACAACCCTGGTCCCAGAGTTTTATGTATTTCTATTGATGACTTCATAATTTGCTCAGTTATGTCATTCAAAGTAATTGGTTGATTCCTTTTATCATCAGATTTTAGTTTTTTTCTGCGTTCTCAGCGCACTCTGCGGTGCATTCGTTCAAATTTACTTATCCACCATGTAGACTTTTCGCTCCATCTCCTCCAGCGCCTGATCAAATTCGCCTCGAGCCTTCAGGATGATTTCAATCACTTCAGTCACCGCGCCGTCCCCGCCGTGGGTCTTCAGCGTGTAATCGGCGACTTCTTTCACTTTATCCCTGGCGTTCTGTACGGCAAACGATAAACCGACCTGTCGCATCACCGGGATGTCAACATAATCATCGCCGACGTACGCTACGTGTTCTTTCCCTACATCAAACTTCCTTAAAATATCTTTCAGCGCCACAATTTTGTTGAGATAGCCCTGGTAGACGTGATCTCCGATACCGAGCTCCTCCGCCCGGATGCTCGTGGCTTCCGAGTGCCGTCCGCTGAGCAGCGCGATTTCCAGTGATGTCATTCTGGACAGCGCAATGCCCATTCCGTCGTTGACGCTGAATCGCTTCAGCTCACCGGCTTCGCCAACATATATGGAACCATCAGTGAACACGCCATCCACATCGGACACGAGTAGTTCTATTTTCGCCGCCTTTTGTGCCACCGCTTTCGGAATACTCACAGATCCTCCATATTTCGGGTCACCTCGTATACGTCCTGCAATTGCTGAATCAAATCTCTGGCTTTCTGCAGCGGCCACTGCGTTGCCGCATCGCTTTTGGCATTGTCCACATCATCGTGGACTTCCATAAATACCGCATTTGCGCCGGCAGCAACTGCTGCACGGGCGACCGGAGCGATGAATTCCCGCACCCCGCCCGTGGCATCGCCGAGTCCGCCTGGCAGTTGCGCCGAATGCGTGGCATCGAAGACCACCGGATAGCCGTAACCTTTCATAATCGGAATAGCCCGCATGTCAGAGACCAGATTATTATAGCCGAAACTGGCCCCCCGTTCGGTCAGCAGAATCTGCTCGTTGCCTGTGGAGGTGATTTTATTAATGACCTGCTCGATATCCCACGGAGCAAGGAACTGTCCCTTTTTCACGTTCACCACGCAACCGCTTTCCGCGATCTCCACAACGAGATCCGTCTGGCGGCACAGAAACGCCGGCACCTGCATCACATCGACGATCTCCGTGAGGATTTCCACATGCCACGGTTCGTGAACATCGGTCAAAACTGGCAAACCAAACTGCTCCTTTACCTCCCTGAGAATTTCCACACCATCTTCTACGCCCGGACCGCGAAACGACTCAATAGAAGATCGGTTTGCTTTATCATAGGAAGTTTTAAATACAATGGGCGCGCCCGTATCCTCGGCCAACTTCCTGATTGCTTCCGCCATCCTGAGCGTGTGGTCCCGACTCTCGATGACGCACGGTCCGGCCAAAAAAGCGAGCGGAGTATTGTCGCCGATTTTGATATCCAGAATGGTGACTGTTTTCATCTGTCGATTACTTTTTCACTTTCTCTTGTTGAGTGGATTTCGCGGTTTCAGATGAACCGTTTGCTCCATTGGTCGATTGCCCGGTTTTATACCTGACCATCGCCCGAACGAACTCCCTGAACAGCGGATGTGCCTTGTTAATCCGGGACTTCAGCTCGGGATGGAACTGCCCGGCCACGAACCACGGATGATCGTCCAGTTCGATGATCTCCACGAGTCTCCCGCTGGGCGATAGCCCGGCATAAGTCATCCCGTTATCCTGAAACCGTTCTCGATAGTCGTTGTTGAATTCATAACGATGGCGGTGCCGCTCGCTGATATTTTGTTCGTCGTACGCTTCGAAGGATTTGGTCTCTTCCTGCAACCGGCACGGATATGCTCCCAAACGCATCGTACCGCCCTTTTTCGAGACCTCTTTCTGATCCGCCATCAGGTCGATAACAGGATCAGGGGTCGTTTCGTCAAACTCACTGCTGTTGGCGCGGGGTAAGCCGCAAACGTTTCGGGCGAACTCAATGACTGCCGTCTGCATTCCCAGACAGATACCCAGAAACGGGATTTTATTTTCCCTCGCATACTGTACTGCCAGAATTTTTCCCTCGATGCCGCGCTCACCGAATCCGCCGGGAATCAAAAGGCCGTCAACACCTTTCAGTATGGACGCAGCGTCTTCTGTCTCCTCAATATGCTCCGAGTCAACCCAGCGGACCTTTACTTCCGCTTCGGCCCCAGCGCCGGCATGAACGAACGATTCCAGAATACTCTTATAGGCGTCGTGCAACTTGGTATATTTTCCGCAGAGCGCCACCTCAACAGTGTGTTTGGGATGCTTCACCCGGTAAACAAAATCCTCCCATTCCGAAATCGACGGCTCTTCCGCCTCGATTTCAAGCCGATCGACGATCTGCTCCGCCACGCCCTGTCTGTTAAACATCAGTGGCACTTCGTAAATGGAATCCACATCGCTGGCCTGGATCACCGCGTCAGTTTTCACGTTACAAAACAGCGCGATTTTATCTTTGATTTCCTTGGTGAGATCTTTTTCCGTACGACAGAGCAGCATATCCGGCTGTAGTCCGATCTCCCGCATTCGCATAACCGAGTGCTGGGTTGGTTTGGTTTTCATTTCACCACTGCTTTTGATATACGGGATCAACGTCAAATGTATGATCATCGAATTCTCATCGCCGACCTCATGCGTGAACTGCCGAATGGCTTCCAGGAAGGGCAAACTTTCGATATCACCGACCGTACCGCCGACTTCGGTAATTACCACATCGTAGCGATTACCGGGTGTGTTCACCGCCTGAACCCGGCGCTTGATTTCATCTGTGATATGGGGAATCACCTGCACTGTGGCTCCGAGATAGTCGCCGCGTCGCTCCTTGCTTATCACCGAGTTATAAACCTGCCCTGTTGTACAGTTGTTTGCCTGACTCATATCCACATCGATGAACCGCTCGTAATGCCCCAAATCTAGGTCTGTTTCCGATCCGTCATCAGTCACGTAGACCTCCCCGTGCTGAAACGGACTCATGGTACCGGGATCGATATTAATATACGGATCGAATTTTTGGATGGTCACTGACAGCCCGCGTGACTTCAACAGATAGCCCAGTGATGCGGAGGTGATCCCTTTGCCCAGCCCGGAGATCACACCTCCTGTGATGAAAATATATTTTGTGTCTTTCATAACCTTTGATCCCCAGTTTCGTAAATTTTTCGGACGTGTTTTAGGTCCGCTTTTGTGTCGACACCGGTGGATGTGAATTCCGTAATTTCTACATGAATATAATGCCCATGTTCCAATGCACGCAACTGCTCTAATTGTTCGGCTTTTTCCAAGGATGAGAGTGGATATTTTGTAAATGTATGCAAAAAATCCGCCCGATACACGTACAGTCCAATATGCTGCCAGGATTGTGAAGCTGTATCGCCAGACCGGTGAAACGGAATTGGAGCACGTGAAAAATAGAGCGCCCGGCCGTTTGTGTCGAAAACCACTTTGACTACATTGCTATTCTGTGCCTCTCCCGCCGAGAGTGCACAGGCGAGCGTGCCCATATCTATGGCGGAATTCTCTGTCAGGGGTTTGACTGCGGCATCGATGACCTGCGGCTCAATCAGTGGTTCATCGCCCTGAATATTCACCACGAGGTCGACATCCATCCCAGCGATGGCTTCAGCAACGCGATCCGTGCCGGATTGATGTGCAGGTGAGGTCATCACCACGTTGTCGGTAAACTCCAGGGCGGCATCCCGGATGCGGTCATCATCCGTGGCAATATACACCTGCGCCAATGACGCGGCCTTGACACTGCGTTCATATACATGCTGAATCATCGGCTTATCAGCAATCAGAGCCAGTGGTTTTCCGGGAAAGCGTGTGGACCGATAGCGCGCAGGTAATACCCCAATACAATACATAAAATTCTCAAGAGTACCGGAACAAATGTTGTGGAATTAGGGAGTTATTCGAGGGAGGGATACTGCCAGTCTGTTTCGTCGGATATTGGAGGTGTGTACCCTTGTTTGTCATTTTATCACTTTGGGAACGATAAAAAATTCGCCATCCGATTTCGGGGCATTCTCCAGTGCCTTTTCCCGCGCCAGCGATTCCCCGGCCGCATCCTTGCGGAAGGCATTGGTCACATCCATCACATGGGAAAGCGGTTCGACGTTCTCCGTGTCGAGCTCGTCCAGTTTTTCCACATACGCCAAAATGTCGCTCAGTTGCCTGGTATACGCCTCTTTTTCTTCCGTAGACAGTTGCAATTTTGCCAGCCTTGCGACGTGTTCAACCTGTTCAACTGTGATGCTCATAAATCCTCTGCAGGAGCCTTTGCCCAAATAATCTTGTGCAAATATAGAACGAGCCGGGTTGAGAATCAATGGCGATATAACAAAGTATATTCCATCTGGAATCTTATGAATTCCAAACTGAGAAGGGTGGACTATAAAGCCAAAACTCCGCCGGGATAGCCCGGCGGAGTTTTTCCCTGATGGGAATACCCTGATTTACCCGATTGGGGAGGATACTTATTCGCGGGATAGTTTCCTGAATTAAATCTCTTTCTATGTTATCCTTCTACTTATTTCTACTCATAGCGTAATGATTCAATAGGATCCATTTTCGCCGCCTTAGCCGCGGGATACAATCCGAAAAAAAGACCAATAATCGAACAAAAAACCAACGCCAGCATAATAGTCCACAAGGGCACAGCAGACGGCAGCGGCGTTACCTTGCTGAGCACCTGAGCCACACCGATGCCAATAACAATTCCAATAAGGCCGCCGATGACGCTCAGGATAATCGATTCGATGAGGAACTGACGGAGGATATCGCCGCGCTGCGCGCCAATAGCCTTCCGGATACCGATTTCTCTGGTACGCTCCGTGACTGTCACCATCATGATATTCATAATCCCGATCCCGGCGACCAGCAGTGAAATCGAAGCAATCCCGATTGCCGCAAACCGGACCATCCGGGTCATATTATCAAACTGGGCCGTTTGCGATTCGGAGCTCCAGATCTCAAAATCGTTGGGTTCGCCCAGCGGGACTTTCCGAACCGTCCGAAGGATCGAATTAACTTCATCCATGGCTTGCTGAAATTCATCTGCAGACTTGGCGCGAATTGTCAGATTGACGGAACGATTTGTCCCATACAGGCTTTCCCAGGTACTCAGCGGTATCACCAACCGGTTATCTCTGCTGTTGCCGAACCGGCTCCCCATCTCCTGAAAAACGCCGATAATCCGGAACGGTTTTCCCGCCACCTTGATCTCTTTACCCAATGGATCCACATTCGGTAAGAGTTCCTCAATAATATCCACTCCGACAACGACCACATTCCGGTTGTGCAACACATCCGAATCGGTCAGGAACCGTCCACGCTCCACAAAATATCCGTTGGAAATAGCGAATTCCGGGGTCCCACCCGCTACCCTGACAGAAGGAGAAGTTCGTTTATCGCCGTATTTCACGACCGCGCCAAATTCCCAGTTCTCGATCCCGACGGCGGCGACGTGTGTCGCGTATTCCTGGATGGCTTTGCCGTTTTCCCAGGTGATGTCTTTGCGGTTGCGATATTTATGGCGATCATGTCCACCCATATTTACGGAAGGATACTTTTGTACTTGAAAGACATTGGCTCCGAGGGCGCTCAGCTCCTTATGCACGTTCTTCTGAAATCCCACAATTACCGACTGCATTCCAATGATGGTGAAGACACCGATGATCACCCCAAGCAGGGTTAGCGATGAGCGGAGTTTATTCGCCCAGAGCGAATTGAAAGCCATCCGGATTGGTTCAACAAGATTCATACCAATGTTCCCGGTCGAGGGTCCACGGTCCCGTGTCTACCGTCAAGAGTCATCGGTCGGGAATCCTCAGTCAACATTCTCAAAGTAGTCCGTGTAAGAACCATAATTTATACCATCTCTCAAATTTTGTCATGGATGCTTCCTTAACTGAAAATCATTCTTTACTCAAATATTTGATAAATCCGCCAATAAGATTTTTTGCCGAATCACAGAAATCGTAGCACTTCTGGAATTCTTTATCTGTGATATATCCAAAATCAAGAGCAACATATAAATGAGACTGAACTTCAGATGCGGAACCTTTCGCGTTAAATAAGTATCTTATAAACACCAAATCCGTTTGAGAATCAAACCCCTCTGCTCTATTCGCCATTATTGATACAGCAGCACGAGTTATCTGATTTTTCAGACCGAAATCTTTTGCGAAATTTCCATTCTGAGTCAATGAATATATTCGTTGAGTTAATTCCCGCGCCATCTTCCATGCTTCTATGTCCTCAAATCGTTCGATTTTCATTCCGTACTCCTTCGGTACGTTCTGTTTTCTGACCAGAGACACTGGACTCCCGACTCCGGACCGATATTATTCATACCGTAACGCATCGATTGGATTCAGTTTTGCCGCCCGGCTCGCCGGCCAGAGTCCGAACAGCACGCCGATCACCACGACGAATCCCATTCCAAGCAGAGCCCAGGTCATCGAAATGCTCGCCGGAAGCGGCGTTGTTTTATCAATAATCATCGTGACTCCGGCAGTCAGCAATAATCCGATAATTACGCCAACCAGGCAGACCATCATCGACTCAATCAGAAATTGGGTCATCACATTCAGCCGGGTTGCACCCAACGCCTTCCGAATCCCGATCTCCTTGGTGCGTTCAGTGACGGAGACCAGCATAATGTTCATGATACCGATGCCGCCGACCAGCAGAGAAATGCCGCCAATACCGATGGCAGTTGCCCAGAGCCCGCCGGTGATCTGGCGATAGAAATTCATCAGCATTTCCTGGTTGTTAATGACAAAATTGTTATCCTCTCTGGGTTTCAACTGGCGGGCAGTCCGCATCAGTCCGGTTAATTCGATCCGGGCGCTCTCTAATCTCCCGGGGTCCCCCACTTTTACCGCGATCAGATACGATCGCCAGGAGCCGAATGTTCTGGCGAAGGCTCCATACGGCATATAGACATTACTGTCCAAATCGTTGCCCAGCATGTTGCCCTGTTCCTTCAGAACGCCGATAATCAAAAAACGCTTGTTTCCGACATTGATGCGCTGACCAATGGGATCTGAATCCGGAAAAATGGTATCAGCAATTTTGTACCCGATAGCAACAACCATCCGGTTGCGATTCACATCGATGGGAGAGAAAAACCGGCCTTCGGCGATATCCTGGGGACCGAAACCGCCATCCAAACAAAACTCATTA
>JAANXI010000082.1 GCA_018263365.1 Fidelibacterota bacterium
AGCACAATGTCGCCGGATTCGATAGCCACGTCGGTGCCGGTGCCGATGGCCACGCCCACGTTGGCCTGCGTCAGGGCGGGCGCGTCGTTGATGCCGTCGCCGACCATGGCCACGATTTCGCCCTGATCCTGGAGTCGCTTCACTTCGCCGGATTTATCGTCCGGCATCACATTGGCGATAACCCGGTCTATACCGACCTCGGCGGCGATGGCCTGTGCTGTCCGCTCGTTATCGCCGGTTATCATCACCGGCTCCAGTCCGAACGAGCGCAGCGCCTCGATAGCCTGTTTGCTGTCCTCTTTTACCTGATCAGCCACTGCGATTATTCCAGCGACCTCATCATCGATGGCGATAAGCATAGCCGTCTTTGCCTGCTCTTCCAGAGATGCCATGGCTTGCGATACTTCATCGGAGACGATAATGTCCGATTCCTCCATCAGCGCTTTGGTACCGATACGAACTGTTTTGCCATCGATGTCCGCCCGGATACCCCGACCTGTGATGGCTTTGAAATCCTCCGCGCTGCTCAGTTGACCGTTTCGCAGTTTCGCGTAATTCACAATCGCCTCGCCCAGGGGATGCTCAGAGCCGCTCTCGGCACTGGCCGCGTAATGAATCAGATCCTCTTCAGCAACACCGTTAAAAACCTGTATGTCGGTAACGCCCGGCGTGCCCTCGGTGATGGTGCCGGTCTTATCCAGCACGATAGTTGTGACATCCTTCATGCTCTGGATGGCAGCTCCTTTTCGGATGAGCACACCGTTCTCGGCGCCCATGCCGGATCCGACCATCAACGCGGTCGGCGTGGCGAGTCCGAGTGCACATGGACAGGCGATGACCAGCACCGCGATGGCGGCGTAAAACGCCAGCGCAACAGCGCCCATGTTCGGATTCACCCACGGGATAAATCCAGCTGCCCATTCGGCTATTCCGCCAAAAAAACCGGGAAAAATCAGCCAGGATGCCAGTGTCAGCAGCGCTACACCAATGACCACCGGCACGAACACGCCGGTAATCCGGTCGGCGAACTCCTGGATCGGCACCTTGGAGCCCTGCGCCTCTTCCACCATCCTGATGACTTGGCTCAGGAAGGTCTCCTTGCCGACCTTAGTGGCGCGGACTTTCAATACCCCGTTCTTATTAATCGTCGCGCCAATAACCTCATCATCTTTGGACTTTTCGACGGGCATGGATTCGCCGGTGGCCAGCGACTCGTCCACACTGCTAAAGCCGTCGACAACCACGCCATCGGTGGGAATCTTTTCGCCGGGACGCACAATCATGATGTCGCCCTTCTGCAACTCCCGGACAGGAATACTGTGTTCTTCTCCATCGTGCTCGACACGGGCCTCTTTAGCCTCAAGGGTGAGCAGCTTTTTAATCGCCTGGGAGGCGCGTCCCTTGGCCTTGGTCTCCACGTAGCGTCCTGTAAGATGAAACGCCATGATCATTCCGGCGATGCCGGCGAAGCTGTGAAACGCCGGACCGATGCCGAATTGGTGCAGGAGCGAGACGAATCCCGTTGCCAGAGACGCCAGCGTACCCATGGCGATGAGCACGTCCATATTCGGCGCCAGGTGAGTTGCGGACTTCCATGCGCTTCGAATCGTCTCCCAGCCGGGATAAAAGATCGCCACGGCTGAGAGTAGAATCATGCCGATATCGTAACCGATCTTGCCGAGAAACGTGTAGCCAAAGAACATCTCCGGGATCATCCAGAGAATAATCGGAATGGTGACGCCCCAGGCCCACCACATCTTCTCCCAGGCGTCATCGACTTTACGCTGATCCTTGTCCATTTCCGATTCCACTTCCGCCGGCTCATCAGAAGATTCCTCTTCGATTACTTCATAGCCGACACTATCGACAGCCGCTACAAAATCGCGAAAGGTAGCGGCGTTGGAATCGTATTTCACCTGCGCAGTTTCTGTCGCCAGGTTCACCGAAGCTTCACGGACACCTTCGACATTCGAAAGCGCCTTCTCCACGGAACTGACGCAACTCGCACAGTGCATCCCTTCAACTTGTAAAGTTTTCGTCGCCAGATTGTCACGGACATCGTAGCCAACGTCCTCTACAGCCTTCTTGAAATCATCGAAGTCGACCGAATCTTCATCATACTCCACCGACGCCGATTCCGTGGCCAGGTTGACCGTCGCCACCTTGACGCCCGGAACCTTCTTCAATGATTTCTCCACCGACGCCACGCAACTGGCGCAGTGCATGCCTTCTATTTCCAGAGTTGTCTTTTTATCACTCATGGTAAAACCTTTATAGTGTTATAGTGTTCGGGTGTTCATGTGTTAAAGTAACCGCGTGTTACAGTGTTTTTGTGTTATCGTGTTATTGTAAAAACCGTCATGTGTCGAGTGTCCTCAGTCAAGAATCAAGTATCCAGTTTGAATTCGGTGTTTTTCAGTGTTTCATATTTTTTGTTTTTCTCTGCGTTCTTTGCGTCTCTGCGGTGAATCAGTTTTCAACCATGTTTGCGGAACTTCGACAACACCGTCATCACCTCGTCGATTTTTTCCTGCTTTTTCGCAACATCATCACTTCGCATGGCGTCGGCGACGCAGGTGTGGAGGTGTTGATCCATCACCAGGTCCTCGACACCTTTGAGTGCCGAAACCACGGAAGCCGTTTGCGTCAGAACATCTATGCAATAACGATCCTCCTCCACCATCTTCTGGAGACCGCGGATTTGTCCTTCGATCCGTTTCAGTCGGGTAATAGCCTGTTTCTTCTGTTCATCGTTCATCATAATAAATTCTCACTTCCCGTTTTCTCCATTTCGCCTGCAATATACCATACCCCTGTAGGGTATGTCAAGGGATAACTTCAGTATTAGAGTGTTCCGGTGTTTAAGTGTTATAGTTACACAAGTCTGTTATCCAGAACTATGGAAAGAGAGAGCGTGGCTAATGTATCAGTTAATTTGAAAGGGTGGAAACTGGTTGGTAGTCCCTGCTTCAGCAGGTTTTACACTGGAGTGAAAGATATCGCGTAAATATTATCCGCGCTCATTCACGTCAATTCGCTCCGGAAGGAGCCCTGCCGGGGCGGTTTGGATTTTTTTCAGTGGTTAGTCAGTTTTCTTCTTTGCGTCTTCGCGCCTTTGCGGTTATGCTTTTTTAATCGTGCTCATCCTCAAAGCCTTCCATCCCTTCCTTAATCAGCCAGGGAACCATGAGCAGTGCTGCCGCAGGATCCGCCCACCAGAGATTATCAAAGATGGCATTCAGTGAGAGACCAAACAATAGTGCGAATGAGAGGTAGGTACACGCCAGAGTTTCCTTGGCTTCCGAACGAAGTGCGCCGCTCTGGAGATGATCGGCTGCCCGGAATTTGAAAAAAGCCAGGATCGGCATAATAATCAGCGACAAAATGGCGAGGACTATGCCAACCACACTTTCGGAGGGGGCTTGCTGGTTGAGCAGGGTGATGATGGCATCAATGGTGACATAGGCAGCCAGCAGGAAAAACGTGATACCAACAAACCGGTGAACGCGCGTTTCGGCTGCCTCTATTTCCGCCTCTGATCCTCCGCTTGTTTCCACGGAGACGCGCCAGAGCAGCACACCAGCAGCGGCCGATTCGATTATACTGTCAAATCCAAAGCCGACCAGCGCATTGCTGTCCGCGGCAAACCCCGACCAGAGCGCCACCGCGGCCTCGGCGATGTTATAGAAGAGCGTTCCCAGCACCAGCCAATACGCAATCTTGGCCCAGTCCCGTTCGCGCGATTGTGTCATATATTCCATTACGGTGTTTTCTCCGGTGATTCTTTCGGGAATCTACCTCGCAGGAGATTCAGGGACAATGAAAAGTGCTGGCCTTTTCACCTTGTGGATTTGCGCCGGGTTTTCTTATCAGATTTGAGAAATGAACTGCGGGACACCCCGATGCTAATATTGGGCGGGATGTCTCTGTTACTGATCTCCCGGAAATTTTCAGGTTCCTGAGCAACGCAGGGTCGTGCAGGATGGTTCAGGTTGGGACATCCTGCCAGGACGTGCCGCGACAGTACCGGACGAAAAATGGTTGCTCCGGACTGCGACCGCTTTCACCATCTTGCCTGGGGCTGTTGGTGTATTTGCGTTGGCATAATCGGCTAGTCCTCTTGCGGAAATTGCGGGTGTGATTTTCAGGTACTATTTTTGCTAATTACTAAGCACGCCAAATGCGATGAACGCATTGGGAGGGGGCGCTAACACTATGCAGTATGATTTTACTTGTAAATGATTTCGGGTTCCCTCATTTTACACCATCTTACTTCGAGGGTACATATTAATTTTTCAGGGAAGTCCACGTACACTCAATACATGCGTACTTTTAATGCAATGACTAATGAATAGGAGGGGACCCCCATGTACCGATCTGTGAATGAATTCATGGATACTGTTGTAGCACGTAATCCTGGAGAAAAAGAATTTCACCAGGCGATCAGGGAGGTCATCGAATCGTTATGGGATTTTCTGCAGGAGCATCCGCGGTATATGCACTCGAAAATCCTGGAGCGGATTGTGGAGCCGGAGCGGGTGCTTATGTTCCGCGTGCCCTGGACGAATGACCGGGGTGAAGTGGAAGTTAACCGGGGATTCCGCGTGGAATTTAACTCGGCGATTGGCCCGTACAAGGGCGGCCTGCGGTTTCATCCGTCGGTTAATCTGGGCATCCTGAAGTTTTTGGGGTTTGAACAGGTATTTAAAAACAGTTTAACAACGTTGCCTATGGGCGGCGGCAAAGGTGGATCTGATTTTGACCCCAAGGGCAAATCTGATAACGAAGTGATGCGATTCTGCCAGTCGTTTATGACGGAATTGCAGCGACATATCGGTCCGGATACGGACGTACCTGCCGGCGATATCGGCGTGGGCGGCCGGGAAATCGGTTTCCTGTTTGGTCAGTATAAACGTCTTCGTAACGAGTTTACCGGCGTTCTGACCGGGAAAGCGTTGAATTGGGGCGGCAGCCTGGTTCGTCCGGAAGCCACCGGATATGGTACGGTCTATTTTGCCAAAGAGGTGCTGGCGACGCGTGATGAGTCGTTGGAAGGCAAAACGGTGGCCATTTCCGGTTCCGGGAACGTGGCGCAGCATGCCACGGAGAAGGTCATTGAGCTGGGTGGCAAAGTGGTGACGCTGTCTGACTCCAACGGTAGTATCTACGATCCTGATGGCATTGACACCGAAAAACTCGAATACATCATGCATCTGAAGAATGTGGAACGCGGACGCATTAAAGAGTACGCAGCAAAATATGATGTGGAGTACTGGGAAAATGAACGTCCGTGGAAAGCCAAATGTGATGTGGCGCTTCCGTGTGCGACCCAGAACGAGATCAACGCTGACGAAGCACAAACGCTGATTGACAATGGTTGCTTCTGCGTGACCGAGGGCGCCAATATGCCGTCCGAACCGGGCGCCATTGATATCTATCTGGAAAACAAGATTCTCTATGGTCCGGGTAAAGCGGCCAACGCTGGCGGCGTGTCTGTCTCCGGCCTGGAAATGAGCCAGAACAGTATGCGCATCAACTGGACTCGCGAAGAAGTGGATACGAGACTGCAAAACATCATGAGGGATATCCACGGACAGTGTGTGAAATACGGTGAAGACGGTGAGTTTGTCAACTATATGCGTGGGGCCAACATCGCGGGATTCATTAAAGTTGCAGACTCCATGCTGGATCAGGGCGTCGTGTAATTCCATACGCTCCATCGGGCAGTTTCAAAACGGCAGTGCGGGTTTCACCGTGCTGCCGTTTTTTTATTACTTTAGTGTTCAGATGTTCGAGTGTTTCCGCCACGCAAGTTGGAGCCTTTCGTAAGCGAGTTGCAGACAGTCACTGAAATAGCACGCTGATAACACAGATTGAACAGATTATCACTGATTATAATCAGAGTATGCATGGCCATTTTTGCGTTTGGCGGCAGTCTTCCGCCATTGTTCCCTTCCAGGGACTGGAGTACCATTCGTCAAGAAAACCCGAGTCATCGCGCGCCGGAAAAAGGAAGTAAGGTATAAGGAAATAGGGAATACGGAAAAATGGAGCGTTGGTCAATCCCAGCCCTGAAGGACTGGGCTAGAATTTTGCAAACTCTGTAAAGCGCACTCCTCGTTTCACCATTCACGATTAGTGTCCTCCACGGGAGTCCCTTCCGGGACAAGTATTCCATGCAAGCCCACACAAGCGACGTTTCACGTCTGTCATCTCGAGCGACCCGGTTTTTGGGGAGACGAGAGATCTTGTATGGAAGTCTGCTGTGGTAATAATCACGATTTCTTCCCGTAGGGATCTCTGGTGAGTTGACTCCGCTGTGCTCCGCCCGAAATGACAAGGATGTTGTGTGCTCCTTTAAAAGGTGCTAAATCCCCGAAGCTCCATGCTCATCCATGGCTTCGATCTCTTTGGGTTGTGGTTTGACGCAAACGCCCTCACCGGAGTTGCTGTCAATCTGGATGGTGATGGGCGCATCCAGGTGAATCCACGTGAGAAAACCAGTCTCTTCCTGCACGGGTTGTTTAAACAGCCATTCCCAGTCGATGAAATCAAACTCACCCTTCTGATTCACCATAAAATAGCCGATGTGAAGGCCGGCAATATTCTGGAAAAAGTGTCCGCCAAACGACGGCTCAATGTTGAACTCCTCCATATTGTACTCCACGATGACCTTTGCGTGGGAAATTTCATCCCAATCCACCGGAATGCCCAGCCACGGATCCGCGGAGCCCCAGCGTCCCGGTCCCATGAGCAGATACGGCCGGTCGCTGCCAAGTTTCTCGTTGAATTTGCCCACTTCCTGCGCAATATCCTTGGTATACGCCGCATCAAATTCGTCCGGCTTCACAAACACGATATCGTGGATATTTTTCATGATGCCATCGCCCAGCGTCTGGTTGCTCTGGCAAAAAATCTTGTGCTCGCTGGTTACGGAATAATCATTTTCATACGTGTACTTATTCACCGCCATCGGCCGGATTTGCAGGAGGTTAAATTCGGGTTGTTTCTCCGGATTGTCATAAATATTCACCGCAAATTCCAGATCCACCGGGCAGCCCAGCGATTGTTCGCCCAGTTCGAGCAATTCGGAGAGCAATTCCGCCACCGGGAAGGCTTTCCATTTCAGGATGTTGGCGAACGTTACCACCCGCGGCCCCTTGTAATTCAGCGAATCCCGGAGAATATTATCCTCGGTGCTCAGCACGCTGCCGACCCATTTAAGCGACGTATCCTCTTCGGCAATACTCAAATCATATTTTCCAAGATTGGACATTTCGCCCTTTTCCAGGAGATCATCCTTGCAAGTCAGTTGCAGGCCGTAGAAGTGCCGCTGCGAATTTTCCAGGATGGCCCGCGAGGAGTAAAACTGCGGTAGCACACCGGGATACCGGGGACAGAACCGGAGCGATTTTTCCATCTCCACCACAGTTTTGCCTAAGCCGAGCGCCACATACGCAATGCCGTCCTCCCGCTCCAGATAGGAAATCGGATAATAATTGATGCTCTGCGCCACGCCACTAAACGTGGGATAATACCGACCGTTTCCGTAATTCTGGCTCACCAACTCCTGGATGATCACCGCCATCTTTTCCTCTTCCTGTCGGTGAATACTGGATTTCAGGAACGACTTCGGCGCCTGGAAAAACATGGAGGCGTACACCAGTTTGATCGCCTGGCAAAGCTGCTCTAAATTGACCTCAGGATCCTTTGAGCCGTTGGGGAGCAGGTACGTCGAATACATGCCCGCAAGCGAATGATACTGGGAGTCCTCGAAAAGACTGGAGGACCGCACCGAAAGCGGGGTGGTGTTCTTTTTTAGGTAGAAGCGGAGAGAGTCCACCAGGTCATCCGGGAGCGCCGCATCAAAAAAGGCTTTTTTTATCTCCGTATTGTTTTCGGAATTCAGTGCATAATCCCAAAGACCGTTATCGCCCATAAATGTGTCGAATGCATCGGTGCCGATAACCGCTATTTTCGGAATTTTGATGTTGATATCCTGGAACTGCTCCTCGATATCCGAATCGTGCAGCATGTTGCTGGCAAATGCCAGTCCGCGGGCCTTGCCACCCAGGGAGCCACTGCGGATGTTGGTAATCGTTGCCGACGGATCATAAGATGTTTCGGAAAACTCGACGATGCGACCTTTTTGCTGCACATGTCGCGCCCGCTTAATGGCTTCCACCAAGTAATCCCGCATGTCCTCGGTGGACGGAAAATCCGAAATTTGTACCGGCCGCAGGATGCTTGCCAAATGGAATTCACCGCGCACCGCCAGCCAGTTGGAAAAGTGATTGCTGGCCGCGTGATACAACAGCGACTCCTGCGGGATTTTCCGCAGATATTCTTCAAACTCCAGCAAATCTGTGGCGCGGCCAATTTCCTGCCCGTCTGATCCGCGAAAAATGAAATCACCAAACCCAAAGTTGGCTAGCATAAATTCCCGCAAATCCCACAGCAGGGTCTGGGACTTTTTGTGCAGAAAATGCGCCTGAATATCTTTGGCTTTTTTGGCGTTCTTCTCGCTGGTAGATTGCAGCATTATCGGCATGTGCGGATCCTGCTCCCGGATGTAACGCACCAGCTTGAACCCGGCCTCGTCATCGAAAACGCCATCTTTGGGAAAACGGGTGTCAGAAATAACGCCGAGAATGTTATCCTGATATTCGCGAAAATACTCTTCGGCTTCCTCATAATTATTGGCCAGCAGGACTTTCGGGCGCCCGCGCATTCGCAGCAGCCGGTGAGCGTCATTCAGGCTCTTGTCCAGCAAATTTCTGGTATGGTAGTACATCTCAGAATAGAGCAGCGGCAAAATCACCGAATAGTAATACGGATCATCCTCCACCACAATCAACGCCCGGACGTCCGCCTTGCGGATATCCCGGTCGACATTGCGCTTGTCCTCAAAGTACTTGATGATCGCCATCAGCACTTTCGCATTCCCGGTCCAGATGAAGACCTTGTCAATGGCATCTTTGGGAATCGGTTTCGGAAAATGCTTCAGCTGGGCGGTGTCATAAGTCATCAGCATCACCGGCATATCGGGATACTCGTCCTTGACCTGGCGTCCAAACGAGATGGGATCCATATCGGGCACCCGGAGCATGGTGATGACAAGGTTGATCTTCCGCTTGGAGAGGCGCTTCATTGCCTCGGCGGCAGTGGAGGCGCGCCAGACGCGCGGGGCATACCGGAGATTGATGCCGAGATATTCGTGCAGGATCTGTTCGGTCAGCTGCCCGTCTTCCTCGATGATAAACGCATCATACGGCGAGGCGACAATCAGGATCTCGTGGATCCGGTGCAACATCAAATCATGAAAATTGAACGAGACCGATGAGAGGTCTGTAGGCAGGATTGGGACAGATTTCGTATCGATGGTTGTACTCCGGTGTTTTTATTTCATTCAAGATTTATCCGGCGCCGCCGCCGGTTCCACCGCCGGCCGATCCAGCGCTCGCCCCGCCGGCTCCAGCCACGGAGGAGACCGTTGTGAGCCCGGAACTTGCCAGCGCATTCATGCTAGCGGCCACCTCAGCAGGATTGGAGGTACTAGTCATAAACACAATCCAGGGGATGTGTGCAAGTTGTACCTGAGTTCCGGCCAGCCAGTTTTCCAGGTACTTTTCCGAGACACCAAGTGCAATAGCATAAATGATCATTTTGTCAATATGGCTCGTGCCGAATTGCCTCCCACTGCCTTTTTTAATGCTGTTTTTAAATGCTTTCCATTGCTGATACACCTGTTCGCCGATTTTTGTCCGGTGGACAATGGCAAAGGAGAGCAGCCCGAACAAGAGCGTAGCACCCAGCGCAACGGCACCGAATCCACCCGCCCAGTAAATCGCCAGCAGACTCCCCGCCAATAACAGGCTCTGAATCACACCGTTGATAATTGCGCCCTTCACGCTCTCACTGTCGATCCAGTTGCGGGATTTGGCGTCCTCTTTGACCGATTTTGCCCACTTGCTAAACCACTTTTGCATATCGCTCCGCTGATCGGTGAGTTCATCAAAATAGATGCTGTCGTCTTGCATTTGATCGGTCACATACTCGTAGAGATCCTGCTCCCAATCAAGCAGGTCGACTGAAGAGGGTTCTTCTGCTTTTTCCACGCGATACCGGGGCTTCTTTTTCTGCAGAAATTTCTTTTCGCCTTCCTCTTCATGGATTTTGAAATATCCTCGTCGCGCTGAATCGAAAATCGTAGCCAATAGATGGCTGCCGTTCACGGACTGGCTCTGCATCAACCATCCGATGATGGCCGGCGGTTCGGACGTTGGTGGCGAATACAACTGGTCCGGGATTGCCCGGGGATGATGCCGTTTTCCGTATCTGCTAAAAAAGAATATCCAGATAAGCCCGCTCAGGCCAGCGACGATCAGGGTCAAATACCATCCCAGCGATGCGTATTGCTTCCGGCGCTCTATGCGTTCTTGCCTTTGTTTCTGATACGCCTGCTCCTCACTGGTTGCTGAGACCAGTGATAACTCCGGTGCGGTGATTTCCGTGGTGGCCAGCACCGAAGTCGGGAAAAGAAACCGCACTTTCAGCGATTGATCCGATCGGAGTTGCGTAACATTGACTAACACGCCATCGGATTTGGGAATCGTTTGCGTCAATTCGTTTCTGGTACGCAGCCAGGCATGGACCGAGTCCTTGCCGACATCGCCGGGAAGGAGAATCCGCACCGATGCTTGCTGCGTGGTCTTCTTCCAGCTATCGCCGATGAACGTCCAGAAGAGTTCAGTCCACTCCGGCCCGACGGCCAGCGCCCCATGGATCGTATAATCGATGGTAAACCTGCGGGTTTCGTCCTCGGCCTCGTAGAACCACTTCAGGTTGATCTCTTCCTCATTGGTCGTCACCATGAACGTGCGCGGCTCTTCGGTGTTTTCGTTGACGTACTTGCCCTGCGCATCCCGGATGGAAATATCGGTCAGCTCGGTGAAGCCGGACTTGCGAATGGTGTAATTGGCCCAGCTGAATTCTTCCTCGAATGTGTACACCCGGGCTTCGGTCAAATCGACAGTACCGTTGGCGTTAATCTCCGCCCGGATGTTCACGTTATCAATGGTGTACTCTTTGGCAAAGAGTGAAGAACAGGCGAGAATCAGGACAGTAATAAGTAAAAATTTTAGTTTGCTCATGGTCGTAGCTCCTCTGGTAAGAGCTTAATAAATTCGTCTTCGGAGAGCACGGCCACCTCCAGCTCGCGGGCCCTGTCCAGTTTGCTGCCCGCGTTTTCTCCTGCGACTACAAAATCGGTGTTGCCGCTTACCGACGACGTGGCGCGCCCTCCAAGTTGTTCAGTCAGCTTTTTTGCGTCCGAACGCGTAAAATGTTCCAGCGCGCCGGTGAACACAAGAGTTTTATCCGCAAAGATGTCGGTCTGTTCGGAGGGCGTGTCCGGGGTTTCCAGCGTGATGCCGGCATCCAGCAACCGTTCGATGAGTCTCCGGTTTTGCTCCTCGTCGAAGAAATTGAAGATGCTCTCCGCCACGATGGGACCGATTTCGTTGACTGCTTCCAGTTCCTCTTCCGAGGCCGACTTGAGATCGGAAGAG
>JAANXI010000083.1 GCA_018263365.1 Fidelibacterota bacterium
GATGCTGCCAAAGATGTACGAGGTCCCCTTCACCATCACGCTGTCACCGATCCTGGTCGGATATTTATCGCTCCCGGTGACGTTCACACCGGATTCGATCCGGCAATCCCTGCCAATAGTCGTATTGCCCTTCACAATGTTATCCTGGAAAATGATGGTATTATCGCCGACAACGAGTTCCTGATCTTCATAGGTGCTCAATTCCACACCTTTATGTATCAGCACATTATTTCCGATTTTCACATTGCCGGTGATATGCGCGCCATCCTTGATCTCCACCCCTGCTCCGAAGTCGATATCCCCATTGATATAGACGCCTTTTCCGATATTCAGATCCAGCGTCGTACCGTCCTGATCGAGCGTAATGAGCTTTTCCACCGTTTCATCATTCACGAAGAAATCTTCCGGATCGCGGAACCTTACGATATTCTTCAGTTTCTCATACGCGTCGCGCTGGTACAAGGAGTTCATCCCCTTGAGGACGCTTTTATTGTTAAATCCCAGCACGTCGCGGTTGCTCCGGGCCGTCGATGCACCTACGGCCAGTCCCTCGTTGTTAAAAATCTTGATCAGATCCGTCACATACAGTTCGCCCTGTACGTTATCGGCGTCCAGTTTATCGATGTGCTTGAACAGCGGCTTTCCCCGAAATGCAAACACACCAGTATTAAACTCCGCAATTTCAATCAGCTCGCGCTGCTGAAATGCGAAGGTATCGCCGTCGTACTTTACCTGAAACGGTTTCTCCGGAGAGAGCGCATGGATATCTTTGCTCTCCATGATGCTGATGACATTCCCGGCATGTTTGGTGGGATCGCCATTGATATCCACTGCAGGCACCCTGACGATCCGCCCGTAATAATTTTCTTCCGGATCGCCTTCGTACTTGCCGGTGAGCACCATCATATCCGACAGCGATTTCCTAAAATCCTCCCGGAATTCCTCAACAGTAGCGTGTTGCAATAAGCCAATATCTCCGGGGAAAACATAAATATTCTGCTCTTTGACAAAATCCGGCAGCGCCTCGAGGGCTACCTGCACCGCATGACCGGTCCCCATCTGCTCTTCCTGGTAGACGAATACCTGCTGCTCCTGCTTCCCAATCGTCTGAATAACACTGGCAGCTTTAATACCAACCACCAGGCAGATATTGGCATCCCGAAGCCCGCGCCGGGCAGCCGTGGAAACGCGTTCCACCGTGGTTTTTCCCCAGATTTTGTGCAACATCTTTGATCGCTGGGATTTGATACGCGTTCCGTGTCCCGCAGCCAGAATTATTGCCGTGGCTTCTGCGTCCGGATTTAATTCGTTGTTATACTGCTGGATTAATTTGTGTACCTCTTCTTTCGCCATAATAATTTTACACCGTCATAATTTGTACTTTAGGTTCAATCTTTTCTTTCGCAATCAGCGTCGGCCAATAGCTGATAATTTCACTGGGTTTCGGGCGACCAGCCCCAAATCCCGTTACTCCGGGGGGTCCGCTGGTTACCAGCGGCGCCAGTTCTGTTCCGAAACGCGCTACTTTGTCGTAATCTTTGTCCTGCACACCAATACGCAGCACCACTTCTCCCGGCTCCTCCGGCGCATCCATGATTCCTAAGTGACAGACATTCGTCCCAAGGATTTCTACGACTTTTTGGTCTTCACCAAACGATGTTCCATCGTATTCCAGGCGCTTCCATACCATAGATGCCGACAGTTCGGCTTTTTCAATGGCTTGTGGACCGGCAACCGTAATCTGTCCCACGGTTTTGTATCCCCGGGTAAAGCTCATGGAGACTTTCAGTGTGTCGGTCGGCTTCTTTCCTTTGATGTTAAAGACTTTGACCTGGTTGTCGCCAAGATCATCCAGTTCAATGGACGTAAAATCAGCAATGACATCCGGGGTCAGATATTTCGCCGGATTGCCCATTTCGTAGACCAACTGAGAACTCACCGACTGAAAATTCACAACGCCGCCCGTACCGTCATGCTTCGTGACGGTGATATCTCCGGATGGCGCGGCTTCCACAATCGGATACCCGATCATGGCAAGATTTTCCAGGTCCTTCCAGTCGGTATAAATACCACCGGCCGCCTGGGCGCCGCATTCAAGGATATGTCCCGCGACCGTTCCGGCGGCCAGTTTATCGTAATCATCTTCCTGCCAGCCATACTCATAGATCATCGGCGCTAGCGCCAGTGACGGATCCGTGCACCGGCCCGTCACAACAATTTGCGCCCCTTTGTTCAATGCTTCCGCAATCGGAAACGCCCCGAGATAGACGTTAGCACTTGTCACATCTTCACGAATCGTTTTTAATGGCTCATCAGTATCCATATTGCGGAATTCCTCGCCGCTCTCCACGTATCGATCGATCTTATCATAGATATCGTCGCCGGTGACCGTAGCCAGTTTCAGGTCATCGATGCCATGCTTTTTGGCGACTTCGATAATCGCTTTCACACATCCTTCCGGATTCACACCTCCGGCATTCGCAATCACCTTGATATCTTTTTCCATGATTTCCGGGAGCAGCCGATCCAGCATACGAACGAAATCCGTGGCGTAACCCTTTTCCGGATCCCGGCGTTTCAGCTTCTGCATGATGCTCATGGTCACCTCGGCGAGGTAATCCAGTGTGAGATAATCCAGATCACCTTCGCGAACGAGCCGAATAGGCCCAAGGATCGAATCGCCCCAAAAACCCTGTCCGTTTCCTATTAATACCTTGTCTTTCAAAAGTTTACTATCCTTTGTTAAAGTGAAACTTAATATAGTTTATTTTAAACGTCTGCACTTTGAAGGGCGCAGTTCCAGAAGGAATCTCTGGTGAGAAGGAGTGACTCCATTTTATCACCATTTTTTCGATAGACATACTTCACACCTGCAATACTCCGAATTTCGGCGACGGCATTTTCGGCTGATGCATTGCCATATCCAGCCCGCGGATGAGATAATCTCGCGTCTCGGCAGGCTTGATAATGGCGTCAATCCAGATGCGGGCCGCAGCATACCGCGGGTCGCTTTGATGCTCATAAATTTCCCGGACTTCATCCAGGATAGCCTGTCGCTGCTGCTCCGTCGGATTCTCGATCCGGGCAAGCCTGATCTGCGCCAGCGTTTTGGCAGCAGACTCGCCGCCCATCACAGCAATCTTAGCAGACGGCCATGCCAACAGCATACGTGGTTCGTATGCGCGTCCGCTCATAGCGTAATTACCGGCACCGTATGATCCACCGATAACAACGGAAAATTTGGGCGCCACCGCATTGGACACGGCGTTGACCATCTTGGCGCCATCCTTGGCAATCCCTTCGTGTTCCGCGCCCCGGCCGACCATAAAGCCGTTCACATCGTGCAGAAAGACCAGCGGAATGCAATCCTGGCTGCAATTCATGATGAACCGGGCGGCCTTATCTGCGCTGTCATTGTACACCACGCCGCCCATCTGCATCTGACCTTGTTCGGTCTTCACTACGGTCTTCTGGTTCGCCACAATCCCAACAGAATACCCACCGATTCGGGCATGGCCGCAGACGAGCGTCTTCCCGTATTCATCTTTATACGGTGTAAATTCGCTGTTGTCTACAATGCGGGCGATGACCTCATTCATATCGTACTGGCTGCCATCGTCCGGCACGATGCCGTTGAGTTCTTCCCGGGAGAATTTCGGTGCATTTGCCTCCGTCTTATTCAGTGGCGCCTTATCGGTCGGACCGATTGACCGCAGTATCTCCCGAACTCTTTCGAGAGCCGACTGATCACCTTCTTCGTGGTAATCCGCTGTTCCGGAGATTGCGTTATGGGTTGTGGCGCCTCCGAGTGTATCCTCATCGATATCCTGGCCAATGGCAGCCTTTACAAGCGCTGGACCCGCCAGAAACATACTGGAGCCCTCCACCATAATAAATTTGTCGCACATCACCGGCAGATATGCGCCGCCGGCCACACACGGCCCCATGACTGCGGCAATCTGGGTAACGCCTTCCGCTGACAGCCTCGCATTGTTAAAAAAGATGCGTCCGAAGTGCTTTTCGTCCGGAAAGACCTGGTCCTGCAGCGGAAGAAAAACACCGGCCGAATCCACGAGGTAGACAATCGGTAAATTGTTTTCCAGCGCGATTTTCTGTGCACGGAGCGTCTTCTTCAGGGTCACCTCGAAATATGCGCCTGCTTTCACCGTGGCGTCGTTGGCAACGATAACCGTCTCTTTTCCTTCGACTATGCCGATACCTGTGATCGTACCGGACGCCGGAGCTCCACCATACTCCTCGTACATCTCCCAGGCGGCGAAAATACTGAGTTCGGAAAACCATGAGCCATCATCAATTAAGTAGTCAATGCGCTCGCGGGCTGTCATTCGTCCCTTGGAGTGCTGGCGATCGATCCGCTTTTGGCCGCCGCCCAATTTTATCCGGGATTCCTGCTCCTCGATCTCCCGAATCAACTCCTCCATATACGTGCGGTTGCTGGAATACCTCTCCTGATCCCACTCCGAAACCGGTGTCCCTAATTCTCTCATCCGACCCTCAATGTTACGAATTCGAATACTGTTGCGCGTGCGTTACAATATAATAATCTTCAGAAAAATCCGCTGCACTAATTTTGCCCTTAATTTTCCAGAGATGGCTCTGGCATCCCCGCCCACAATCGCCGTTGCCAAATCCCCGAAAGATTTCGTCATCGCTCAGATCATCTTTGGCAGCAAGCTGATGTTCAACCTCGGGATAATCAGGATAACACCAGGCTTCCACGACATCCACCTGGGGATGGTGCGTCAGATAATCGATGTGCCAATGGAGATTTTCTCCGCCGAAGAAATGTCGATTGATCCGGTGAGCAATGCCGCATTTGGCGGATCCGCCATATAAATATCTGCCCGGATTCATCGGCATTTCACCACGTTTGCCGACCTGAATATTTACCGGGCTGTCAACCTCCAGCACTAAAATATATCCGCCGGCGACTTTCTTCACGCTCTCTCCTCCCTTTTGATTCGGTAGCTCAAGTATATGAATGGGGTGTCAATCGCAGCGATGAGCACCTTGAGGAGATAGGTGGTTATAATTATTTGGAAAATGACACTCCATTCAAACGTTCCGACAAAGGCGACCAAAGAGAATGTCACTGAATCAATCAATTGACTCACCCAGGTTGAGGCGTTATTGCGCAGCCAGAGCATTTTACCCTGAGTTTTGGTCTTGATGAAATGGAAAAACCACACGTCATGTAATTGCGAGGCCAGATATGCAATCAGACTCGCAAGGATTATCCTCGGGGCAAAACCAAAAATGGACTCCATCCCCAACTGTACCGTATCGTATTCCGCCGGATGAAATGCCGTGATAAACTGGGACATCACCAGATAGACAAGCGCCGCAAAAAACCCGATGAAGACGGCCTTTCGGGCATAATATTTTCCGTAATGTTCACTCAAGAGATCCGTGGCAAGGAAAATCGTGCCGTACATTACATTGCCGCCGGTTGCAGACAGGCCAAACAGAATAATCTGCTTTGTGACAAATATATTTGCGAGGACAATAGCGATTCCCACGTAAGCGTACAGCCAGACTTTCCCGTTTCGAAAACAAAACAGGGTAAAAATCAACCCGATAAAGGTCATCAACAGAAAAAGGACTTCGTTAGTCATCGGCGGTAAAATAGGGCAAAAGTTTGTCTTTCAGCACTTGCGGTATCCTGGTGGGTTTGTTTTTGCTGTTGAGGAAACCGTGCACAGTAAATCCGGTAACCAGCCGGGTCTCCTCCTGATTGGACACCTCATACTCCAGGCGAATCCTGGCTTTCGGCATCTCCGGAATGGTAGTCTTTACTGAGATTAAATCATCATACCGGGCGGCAGATATGTATCGGGCATTGGCCTCAATCACCGGGAGCCGGATATCTGATTTTTCGATTTCTGTATATGGCAATCCCAAACTGCGTAACAGTTCATTCCTGGCATGTTCAAAATACTCGAAATACCGACCGTAATAGACGACATCCATTTTGTCCACATGTCCGTACAGTACTCTGATTTGCGTCGTGTGTGAATACATACGGTGGCAAAGATACTTCAAATCACAGGATAAAATCAATCAATGAACTACCGAAATATCAGCGATATCAGGCTGCGGAGGATTTCACCGTCCGGTTGGTATGATACTCAGCCTCCGGTAAACTTTCCGATACCGGCTTTCCGTCCCGTTTTACTATCTCGCCCGGCGCCCCGACAACCGTGCAATTTTCCGGAACATCCCGGTTAATAATGACCGCTTCTGCGCCGATCTTTGCATTATCACCGACCATAATCGGCCCAAGCAGGGTTGCACCAGTACCTATCAACACGTCATCGCCAACAGTCGGATGTCGCTTCCCGGAGTGATGCCCGGTACCTCCAAATGTCACATTGTGGAAGACAACACAATTATGTCCGATCGTTGTGGTTTCCCCGATAACAACACCGGTCCCGTGATCGATAAAAAAACAGCAGCCGATTTCAGCTCCCGGATGGATTTCTACTCCACTCCAAAACCGGAACAATACGCTGATAAATCTTGGAATGATCGGAATTTTCAGCAAATGCAGGATGTGCGTAAAACGATACGCCACGATAGCATGAAAAGGAGTATGTACAAATATTGTTTCCAATGGATTTTTCGCCGCCGGATCGTTACGAGCTATGGCTTTAAAGTCCCGCATAATCTGCCGTGGCAGACGTTTCAGACATGCCCACGCCTCCTCCAGCGGTGACCATTCACCGTGTTCAGCTTCCATGTGTTCTCTGTGTACTACCTTCATAGTTAAATAAGATATGAATTAGGAAGAATGGTTACAAACAATCCGACGTTGGGAATAATTTTTCAGGGGAATGTTGTTAATTGATAGGGAATCTGCCAACTCAGTCTAGCTGAATGTCTTTTTAAACCCTTCGTAGTCCAGAATGGTCAGCGAATGCCCGTCCTTCTGTATGTACCCCTTATCCTCAAGCAGTTTCAACGTCCTGGAAACGGTTTCCCGGCTAGTGCCGGCCATGTTGGCAATATCCTGCTGATACGGCAGGTTATCGATCTCTACCTTGCCGGCCTTGTAAATACCCAGATCATCGGCTAATCGCAGCAGAGTTAACGCAATCCTGTTTTCCGCATCCCCCAGACTGAGGCTTTCAATTAACTCATCTGACTTCCGAATGCGTCCGGCCAATTCCTGCAGCAGTGAAATCGAAATCCCGGGGTATTTTTCCAGGAGATGAAGAAAGTCGGATCGCTTGAGCAAAAAGACTTCCGATTCTTCAAGAGTCACAACGTTGGCAGAGCGGGCGTCACCATCAAAAATACTCATTTCGCCAAAAAAATCGCCAGCGTTCAGCATCGATAAAATTACTTCGCGGCCATCTTCACTAATTCTGGTTATTTTGACGCTACCTTCATCAATAATGAAGAGCATATCCCCTTCATCTTCTTCCATCAGGATCATTTTGTTCTTGGGATACGTCCGTTTCCGAAGGAGCCCCGAAAGCTTGTCCAGTGCATCACCATCAAGATCCGCAAAAATTGGCACGGTTGCTAATATTGAAGTATCCATAAAATATCCTCAGGTTACTTTTTGAAATTATAGAAGAGGTTCAACTCAAAAGCAAGGGTTTTTGGGGAGCGCTATTCGTCAGTGCTCTCTTCATTGTCTTCCCCGGACGATTCTTCCTGAGTGTTCTCGTGGTCCCGGTCCGGTTTGTCCTTCAGTCCGACCCGATCCAGAATATCGGGCACCAGATCAATGACCTTGCCGATGGTCGTATCCTTCGAGGTCAGCGGTACGAGTTGCACTTTACCATCCGTAATCACGATAAACGCGATCGGTTCGATCATGGCGCCGCCCCCGGTTCCACTCCCGGTGCCCTTCGCTTCATCGGAACCGCCGCCACCGGCGCCAAATCCGACTGACACCTTTGAAACCGGAATGACAGTGGATTCACCAGCCTGAATCGGTTCACCTACTACGGTCTGTCCCTTGGCAATTTGCCGCAATTCAGGCAGTACTGTCTTAATTAATTCGTCGAACATGATTTTATCCCTTCATTTTATTTTGAGAAAGAAAACATACCGGTTTTCCCGGCGAATATTACATCTATTCTGCGTCGAATACCAATAAAAATAATCGTCAAGAGGAACGTAAAAAATCTGACGATTGTCAGCCCGATCACAATAGATCCCCGGATATTGCACTGCCCGGTAATCGTTTTCCTGATAAAGTTCGGGGTAATGCTCACATCATAGTGACGAAGCCCCCTCATGCTATGTAAAAAGCCGATAATCATTCCGGTGTACATCGGATTGCCAGTGCCAATTTCCACATGACAGGCGCCGGTATCAGGACGGATTGTCCTCCACACCAACCGCAGTCCTTTAGCCAGGATATGCTTCAATTTATCCATGCCAAAATACCGGCTGAATTTCCGGTAACCTTTGCGGGCTGTCTGAAGCGGTTTTTTTCTTTTCTTCTCCTCGACTTCCTCTTCTTTTCCTTCTTCAACTTGTTTAGATTTTTTATCCTTCACGGGTTTTTCAAAACCGAAGCCCCATACAATTTTCTCTGGTGCCCCACCAATCGTCTGACGTACCCGAAATCCCACCAGTCCGAAAAGCCATGAAATCCTGATATGGAACTCATGATCTGAATCGTCCGTACGGTGGGTCCAGTCCAGGATATACTGGACCGGGATGGCAAGGATCATAGCAAAGCCTATTATTATCCAGAGGACAATCATATAGCGTTACCTGAAATATGAAACTGAAGTTGACATTCGGGCCTTCTCAAACTAAATTAATCCGATTTGAAATAACCGATTAACCAATTATAGGAGCAATATGCCGTTAACAAAATCCGTGAAGAAGCGTGTTCGCCAGGCTGAGAAGCGCCACCAACACAACATGCATTATAAATCGAAAATGCGCCAGGCCGTGAAAAAGGTCATGAATACAAGCGATGCTGACGCTGTTGAACCGTTGTATCGGGAAGCAGTCTCCATCATTGATAAGACAGCCTCCAAAGGCATCATCCACGAAAATAAGGCCGCCCGCGAAAAAAGCAAAATCACGCGTCACATCAACAGCCTGTCGTAAGTTTAGTTTTATCATTTTACTTTCGGAGCCGTGGGAATGTCATTCCACGGCTCATTTTTTTACAAATCCACCCGGTAATTCGGGGCTTCCTTGGTAATTTTCACATCATGAGGATGGTTTTCTCTGAGTACTGCCGGACTGACGCGCATAAAAGTCGCATTTTTCTGTAAATCCGGAATGGTTGGGGTCCCGCTGTACCCCAGCGCCGATCTGACTCCCCCAACCAACTGGTAAATCGTTTCGCGCACG
>JAANXI010000084.1 GCA_018263365.1 Fidelibacterota bacterium
CATTACCGACGGTGATCTCCGGCGCGGACTGGAACAGGGCGACAACATCCTAAAAAAACGATGCACCCAAATTATGACGAAGAATCCCAAATGGATTACCAGAGATGCGCTGGCCCAAAGGGCACTGCATGTGATGGAAGAGTATTCCATAACCCAGTTATTTGTCTTTGAGGAAGAACCACGAGGAGAACCCATCGGCATCATTCACATCCATGATATTTTGAAGGCAGGGATCGCGTAATGCAGTACCGGGCGATCCTCTACATCATTGGAATGCTGGGCTTCAGCTTGTTGACTTTATGCAGCAGTCCGGAAACAGAGTACGAGAACCAGGCCGAAAGCACCCGCCCTTCGCAGGAGAGTTGGAATTCGGAAATCTATCTCACCCAGCTCGGGATGCGAAATGCTGTGGTGCGGGCCGGACATCTGGAGCAATATAACGACCGCCAACTGACGATTATGAACGAAAACGTGGAAGCGGATTTTTTCAAAGATAATGAACATACGTCCACGCTTTGGGCGGACAGTGCCGTGGTTTTCCAGGAAAAAAATATTATGCGCGCGTTCCGGAATGTGGTTGTGAAGTCGGACAGCGGTGTTACTTTATTTACCGAACGACTAGCGTATGATCCGCAGACGGAGAAAATCACGTCGGATACGACGGTGAAGATGACGACAGAGACGGATACACTCCATGGTGTGGGGTTTGAATCGAATACGGATTTGACGGAATGGAAAATACTGGAACCGTGGGGTGTCACCCGCCGGAAGATGAAAAGATAAGGTATGGCTGAAGTACTGCGCGGCGAAAATCTGAAGAAAATCTACGGTCGCCGGACTGTGGTGGACGACGTCTCATTGGAAGTGAATCGCGGGGAAATCGTTGGTTTGCTCGGCCCGAACGGCGCCGGCAAGACCACCACATTTTATATGATCACTGGGATGATCTCGCCGAACGGCGGAGATGTTATGCTCGACGGAGATAACATCACAAAACTGCCTATGTATAAACGCGCCCGGCGTGGTATCGGGTGTTTGTCACAGGAACCGTCGGTTTTCCGGAAACTCTCCGTGGAAGAGAACCTCATGCTGGTGCTGGAGATGCTGGATTATACCAAAAAGCAGCGCGAGGAAAGACTGGAAGATCTGCTGGATGACCTGAAAATCAAGCATCTCAGAAAGAATACAGCCAGTTCTTTGTCCGGAGGGGAACGCCGGCGGACAGAGATAACTCGAGCTTTGGTTTCAGACCCAAGTTTTTTACTTTTAGATGAACCATTTGCAGGGGTCGACCCCATTGCGGTGGAAGATATACAGAATATTGTACGGGACTTGAAAGAACGAGGCATCGGAGTGTTGATAACGGATCATAATGTGCGGGAGACATTGTCGATCACTGATCGCGCATATCTGATGTTCGAGGGGAAAATTTTGAAGACCGGTTCGTCGGATTATCTCGCAAATGATGAGGAAGCGCGTAAACTTTATTTAGGGAGAAAATTTCGGCTTGATTGATTTACGCCAGACACAACATCAGGGGCTTGAGCTCCGGCAGACGTTGTCGCCCCAGCAGATTCTGCTGTCATCGCTGCTACAGTTGCCGATCATTGCGCTTGAGCAGAAAATAAAGACCGAGGTGGAGCAGAACCCGGTGCTCGAAATCGATGACGACGTTGAGGAAACCGCTGAGGAAAACGCGGAAACCGAACAGGCGCTCGAAGGCGAAGTCGGCGAGCAGGAACTGGATGGCGAGCAAGAAGATGGCGATCTGGAAGCCGAGGAAATCGACTGGGATGAAATTCTGAATGATCCTGATGGATTTGAACCCCAATATTCCCAGTACAGCGGTCAAAAGGAGCGGCCGGATATTCCCAATCCTCAGCGACTCTCCCTGACCGATCATCTGCTGGAACAGATTAACCTACTGCAATTCGATGAATTAGAGCACGAAATCGCCGAACAGATTATCTTCAATATCGATGACGTTGGCTATCTCTCCACTGATTTGGAAATTATTGCGGCAAATACCAGCACCACCGTGGCAAAGGTTGAAGAAGTCCTGAAAGAGGTGCAGCACCTGGAACCGGTAGGTATTGGCAGCCGGAACCTCCGGGAGTGTCTCCGGATTCAGTTGGAGGATAAGATCGAGGAAAACCCGGACGCTAAGATCGCCTTCGATATCGTTGACAATTATTTTGATGATTTCGCCAACAAACGTTTCTCCAAAATCGAGCAGAAAACCGATTATACCAAGGATGATTTGGTGCTGGCCCAGAAGGTAATTGAGCGGCTGAATCCCAAGCCCGGCGAGGCGTTGCTTGATCCGGAGACGAATTACATCGTCCCTGATTTGATTGTTGAGCGGATTGACGGCGAGTTCGTTATTAGTTTGAATGATGGGAATATTCCAAAATTGCATCTGAGCAATTATTATCTCACGCTGTACCAAAAAGGAAAAAAGGCCGGGGACAAGGAGACCAAAGATTTTCTGAAAAAGAAAATCGATTCGGCGCGGTGGTTCATTAACAGCATTCATCAGCGGCGGACGACGATGCTCCGGGTCATGCGGGCGATTGTGCAGCGGCAGTACGATTTTTTCGACAAAGGCAAAGAACACCTCAAGCCGATGATCCTGAAAGACATCGCCGAAGACGTGGATATGGATATCTCGACCATCAGCCGGGTGACCAACGGGAAATACGTACAGACCGATCGCGGTGTCTACGAGCTGAAATACTTCTTCACCGAGAGCATTAAAACCGAAGACGGTGAAGTATCAAACCGGGTCATCAAAGACCAAATTAAAGACATCGTTGCAGAAGAAGACAAACAGAAGCCGCTGAGCGACAGCAAAATCGCGAAAAAATTGCGTGAAGACGGATATACTATCGCCCGGCGGACAGTAGCGAAATACCGGGAACAGCAGAACATACCGGTTGCAAGATTGCGCCGGGAAATTGATGCGTAAGAACCGAAAAATTGAACACAATGTGAAAGATGCCATCTGTTCAGAAAGATGGCATCTTTTTTTGTTGATACTTTGGGAGTTGAAAGGCGCGAATAATACGTACTGCGTATTCCGTAAAAAGCATTGGAATATTAACCTACGCAACACGTAATACGCAATAATTACTATAACACAGTAATACGGTAACACGCTTTTCAACTTGAACACCTGAACACTTTAATACTAATTAAACAGAGGCAATCATGGCCAAACGAAGAATTATTATCGGCGGGGAAGAGTTTGAGATCCCCGATTTCAATTTCAAGGGAAATACGGTGTTCTACATCATTGGCGCCGTGCTCCTGCTCTGGTTGGCGAGCGGAATTTATGTGGTTGGCCCGGATGAAGTCGGTGTTGTACGCCGATTTGGAGAAATGACCCGCCAGGCAACATCCGGAATGCATTATCATCTGCCCGCGCCGTTCGAACAAGTAGATACACCGAAAGTGACCGAGGTGAAGCGCATTGAAGTCGGATTTCGGAGTATGGGGGGTGGGCGTATACGCAAGCTTACAAACGAATCTCTGATGCTGACCGGCGATGAAAATATCGTGGATGTGGAACTGGTTGTGCAATACAGGATCAAGGAACCGGAGAATTATTTGTTTGAAGTGCGCAATCCGAATACCACGATTCATTCTGCGGCAGAAGCAGCATTGCGGCAGGTGGTTGGCGCTCGAAAGATTGATGAGGCGCTCACAACCGGGAAAGCCGTTATCCAGGACAGTACGCACCAGCTGTTGCAATCAATCCTCGATCGCTATCGCGCAGGCATTCATATTGTGGCGGCGCAGCTGCAGGATGTTCAGCCCCCGCAGCAGGTGGTGGATGCCTTTAAAGATGTGGCCAGCGCCAAGGAGGATAAAAACCGGATCATTAACCAGGCGGAAGGGTATCGCAACGATATTATTCCGAAGGCGCGGGGTGAAGGAGAACGACTCCTGGAGCAGGCGCGCGGCTACAAACAACAGCGTATCAAAGATGCCCAGGGCGATTCGGCCCGGTTTGTCCAATTGGTTCGCGAATACCGGAAAGCCCGGTCGATCACCGAGAAACGGCTCTACCTCGAGACGATGGAAGAGATTCTCCCGGGTATCCAAAAATATATCATCGATTCGGAGGGCGGCGATAATGTTCTCAAACTCCTGAATCTGGATGGAAAAGGAGGCCGCCAATGAAACATATAAAATGGATAGTCCTCGCAGTTGTTGGAATTTTATTACTGATGTCATTGTTTACGGTGGACGAAGTCAATCAGGTGGTAGTCTTGCAGTTTGGCAAGCCGGTTCGGGTGGTACAGGAACCCGGTTTGCACATGAAACTCCCGCCGCCGTTTCAGGAAGCATTAAAGTTTGAAGATCGGCTGTTGCAGTACGATGTTTCGCCGAGTGAGGTGATCACCAAGGATAAAAAGAGTTTGATCATCGATAATTACGCCAACTGGAAGATCGTGGAACCGTTAGTGTTTCTCCAGACGGTTCGCACGGAGGCCGCAGCGCAGGCCCGACTGGACGAACTGATCTACTCCGAACTGCGGGAGCAGATGGGCAAACACGACCTGAATGAAATTGTCACTGATGCACGGGAAAAGATCATGCAAACTGTGGCGGACGCGGCTAACCGGAAGTCCCATGAATACGGGATTGAGGTCATCGATGTGCGGATAAAGCGTGCCGACCTGCCGGAAGAGAATGAAATGGCAGTCTTCAACCGGATGCGCGCCGAGCGGAAACGGCAGGCGAATCGCTATCGCTCCGAAGGGGAAGAGCAGTCCACCATCATCCGATCGCAAACCGATCGCGAACGGACAGTCATCCTGGCCGAGGCGCGTCGCCAGGCCGAGCAGATCCGCGGTGAAGGGGACGCCGAAGCCATCAGGATTTATGCAGACGCTTTTGGTCAGTCACCACAGTTTTTCGAATTCACCCGGACGCTCGACGCCTATAAAAAAGCCATCGATGACAGTACGGTGATCTTTTTATCGCCCAATTCCGACTTCCTGAAATATCTTAAGGGAGCCAGGCCATGAGCGAGACGTACCACGCGACGACCATCATTGGAATTCGCAAAGATGGCAAGTCAGCCATCGCCGGAGACGGCCAGGTCACCATGGGCGACACAGCCACAAAGCATAAAGCAGTGAAAGTACGGACGCTCTATGATGACAAAGTACTGGCCGGATTTGCCGGCGCAGCCGCTGATGCCTTTACGTTGTTTGAAAAATTCGAAGGGCGACTGGAACAGTACAAAGGCAACCTCTATCGCGCAGCAGTCGAACTAGCCAAGGAGTGGCGCACCGATAAATTTCTGCGTCGGTTGGAGGCGCTCCTCGCTGTCATGGACAAAGAATCGGCGCTCATCATCTCCGGCAACGGCGATGTGATTGAACCGGATGATAACATTGTCGCCATCGGCAGCGGCGGCAATTATGCCCTGGCAGCGGCAAGAGCTCTGAATGAATTCAGCGAGTTGAGTGCCGAGGAGATGGCGAGAAAAAGTCTGAAAATCGCTGCGGATATCTGCATTTATACCAATAATCACATAACTGTGTTGACATTAGACGAATGAAAAAAGCTATTCAGTTACCCGGACGGGAATTAACTCCCAGAGAAATTGTGAAAGAACTGGACCGGTATATAATCGGGCAGGAAAAAGCCAAGAAATCCGTGGCAATTGCGCTGAGAAACCGCTGGCGTCGTAAGCAGGTGGAAGACGAGATGCGGGAGGAGATTTATCCCAACAATATTATCCTCATTGGGCCGACCGGTGTCGGGAAAACGGAGATCGCGCGGCGGCTGGCAAACTTAGCGAATGCACCGTTCCTGAAGGTAGAAGCCTCCAAGTTTACTGAAGTCGGCTATGTGGGCCGTGACGTGGAAAGCATGATCCGCGATCTCACGAATATTGCGGTCAACATGGTAAAGGAAGAGCACGAATCCCGCGTACAGGAACAGGCCGAAGAACAGGCCAATGAACGCATCCTGGATATCCTGATCCCACCGGTGCCGAAATCTTCCGAGGATGATCAGGAATCGGTGGATGAGCGCCGGAACAAAACTCGCGAGAAATTCCGTGAACGGCTGGAGGCGGGAGACTTCGAAGATCGCCAGGTTGAGATTGAGGTGCAGGATGACTCCACGCCGATGATGCAGATTTTCGGCGCATCCGGCATGGAGGAGATGGGCGTCAACCTCCAGGATATGCTCGGCAATATTATGCCATCCAAAAAAAAGACCCGGAAAACCAGCGTACGGGAAGCCCGGAAGATTCTGACCCAGCAGGAAGCAGATAAGCTCATCGATATGGACAAGGTCAAGTCCCAGGCGTTGGAACGCGTGCAAAATTCAGGCATCATTTTCCTGGACGAAATCGACAAGATCGCCGGCGACCGCGGTGGGAAATCCGGCAACCAGGCGGACGTCTCCAGAGAAGGCGTCCAGCGTGACATCCTGCCGATTGTTGAAGGTTCGACCGTGATGACTAAATACGGTATGGTCCAAACGGAACATATCTTGTTCATTGCGGCCGGAGCCTTTCACATGACCAAACCATCAGATTTAATCCCTGAGCTGCAAGGGCGGTTTCCGATTCGCGTGGAATTGAACAGCCTGACTACCGAGGATTTCATTAAGATCCTGCAGCATCCGGAGAACGCGCTGATCAAGCAGTATCAAGCGTTGATGAGTTCAGAGGGAGTGGATTTACAATTCAAGGATGGTGCTATTGAAGCGGTGGCGGAGATCGCTACAGAAGTCAACGAAACCACCGAAAACATCGGCGCACGCCGTCTCCATACGGTGATGAGCCTGCTGCTCGAAGACCTCCAGTTCGAACTCCCGGACGGCGAAGCCGGTGAGACAACTATCACCGGGGATATCGTGCGGGATAAACTAAAAGATATCGTCGAAGACAAAGATCTATCACGATACATTCTTTGAAACAGTGTTATAGTGTTTGTGTGTTCGAGTGTTCAAGTTGACAACCCGCACTGCGAGGATAATATGAGGAGCGTTAACAATAACACGATAATACTGTAACACTGTAACACTGTAACACTGTAACACGCTAACACTGTTTTTAAAAGGAGGCCACGTGAAAAAGGATTTTATCGCC
The DNA here is from genome assembly GCA_018263365.1 of Fidelibacterota bacterium. Classification (GTDB taxonomy): domain Bacteria; phylum Fidelibacterota; class JAANXI01; order JAANXI01; family JAANXI01; genus JAANXI01. Next base: position 7,121 of record JAANXI010000084.1, read on the forward strand.
ATCACCGACATGAGTCGCGATGAAATTATGAAGACGTTTGAACTGACGAAGGTTTTGAAGGAAGAAGTGAAGAACAATATCCCGCACAAACGACTGGAAGGACAGTCGCTGGCGATGATTTTTGCTAAACCGTCCGCCCGGACACGCGTGTCCTTTGAGACCGGCATGTTTCAACTCGGCGGACACGCATTGTATCTGAGTCCCAACGATATCGGCATTGGCAAGCGCGAAGCGGTGAAAGATATCGCCCGGGTGCTGTCGCGGTATAACAGTGGCATCATGGCGCGGCTGTTTGAGCACAAACACATGGAAGAAATGGCAGAAAACGCGACCGTGCCGGTCATCAACGGGCTCACCGATTACAACCATCCCTGTCAGGTGATGGCTGATATCTTTACGGTGCTGGAGCATCGGGGCAATCTGAATGATTTGAAGGTGGCCTTTGTCGGCGATGGAAACAACGTGGCGAACTCGTGGATTAATCTCGCTGCCCGCCTCCCGATGCACTTTGTACTGGCCTCGCCCAGCGGATACGATCCCAGTCCGGAGGCATTAGCCAATGCAGAGGAAGCCGGTATCAGCGAAATCGAGATTCTGCATGATCCGGCAGAAGCGGTGAAGGATGCCGATGTTATTTATACGGATGTCTGGGCGTCTATGGGGCAGGAAAAAGAAAAAGAGGAACGGATGAAAGCATTTATGCCTTTTCAGGTGAATACCGACCTGATGTCCCACGCTAAAAATGATTGCCTGGTGATGCACTGCTTGCCGGCGCACCGCAATGAAGAAATCACCGATGAGGTACTCGATGGCCCGCATTCCATCGTGTTCGACGAAGCGGAAAACCGCATGCACGTGCAGAAGGCGATTCTGGTGCAGCTGATGGAATCCTAACAAAGAACGGAAGACCGAATCCAAATGCAGGGGCGCGAGCAATCGCGCCCCTTTTTTATTTGAAACCGCGAATGGACACGATTCATCGAGGAGGTGGGAGAATGCTGTGTCAAGGAAGTTTACGTTGTTGAAGTAGGTCTCCAGGCACGAATTAGACAGGGAGTTTGATTTTTCAAAATTAGTTACTCCGAATGCCACTCTTCGACAAGCTCAGAGTGACAACTCTAGGCGTCATCCTGATCTCGTCGAAGGATAAGACGCCGACCTACAAGAAAGAAGTCAAACTCTCTGTTCAAAGAAAATTAGAAGAAGGGAGCTTCTCATTCATAAAAATGCTACTAAGTTTCCTTTATTTCGACACAGGTTGATATATATAATATTTAATCCATCAATCCCAAATTTTCCCTCGCATAAGTACCTGAAATTATCTAACATTTTTTAATATACAGAGGCGTAAGAAACTCCCGAGAGGAGGGAAGATATGTACGGATTCTGTTTTATCGAAATTCCCACCACCGATATCAAAAAATCCCATCAATTTTATGAGCAGGTCTTCCATTGGGAAGTAGAGGATATGACTTCCATGGATTATACTACCTTCACGCCGGAAGATGGTCCGTCCGGCGGCTTTCGGCAGGTGGGTTCCATCCCGGAAGAGCCGGGAGTTATCGCGTACATCATGGTGGAAGATATCGAAGAGATGCTGGATGTCATTGCGCAGCATGGCGGAGAAATCATCAAGGAAAAAGAAAAGGTGGCGGACATGGGCTGGGAGGCTCATTTTGCCGATCCGTGCGGTGTAAAACTTGCGATTTGGCAGACCAGGGAAGAATCCGAAGAGGAATAGCACTCTGCCCGAAATTTATGGGAGATTGAGATCCGCCGTCTCCGGAAAACGAGGCGGCGGATTTTTTGTAAGTTTTTACTTGACCGACCAGTCGGTCAAAATTATATTAGGGGTGTTATGACGCCAAAACAAGTCGACAAAGAGGCCAGACGCAGACAGATTTTCCAGGCCGCCATGGAGTTGTATTCCCAAAAAGGCGTTGCCCGCACGACTATCCAGGAAATTGCCGAGCAGGCCGGGATCGGCAAGGGGACGGTCTACGAATATTTCGACCGGAAAGAAGACATCCTGGCGTACATGTTCGATTCTATCCAGGAGGAGTCGGAGGCGATCATTGCGGAGCAGCTGACGCCGTCCATGAATGCCGAGAAGAAACTGGTCGCTTATATCACCGGAATCATGTCCTTTTTCGATCGGTATCCCGCCGACATTACAGAGATTCTGCTTGTGTTCTGGGCGGAAGGGATTCTCAACAGTCCGCGGAACCCCGCCGACGCGTCCACACAGTCCTTCGATTTGAGATCTATGTACGAGGAGTACAATCAAATTGTCGCGCAGATTTTAGACGAAGGAAAACAGGATGGACTGTTTCGACAATCGCTGGATAGCGAGGCGATTGCGCCGGCTATAATCGGGGCACTGGACGGACTGATGCTCCAATGGGTGCTCCTGAAAGACCAAATTGATTTCCATGATGGCGTGAACAATCTTTTGACGGTAGTACTGGATGGTATCCGGGAGCATGAAGGCAATGACTAAACAGACAACGACATCACCGGAGTGGGCGTCAGGGTCTGCCGTGCGGAGCCGGTTTAATAGCATAGTATTTGGATACGATTTCTGGAGCAAAATTACTGAATCAGATGCGCTGAAACGTGCACTCGAATTCGCAGATATCCGGGATGGAATGCACGTACTGGAACTCGCATCCGGTACGGGCCGGTTTTTCCGATGGGTTGTTCATGCCAATCCCCAGGGTATCAATGTGGGGATTGAAATTTCCGGGGGAATGATACAGTCGACGCTGAAGAAATTGAACGGTGAGTCATCTCATCATTGGAATATTATTCAGGGGGACATCCGGGCGCTGCCGCTGCAAAGACATCACTGGGACAGGGTTGTCGGTAATTACGTGTTTGATTTATTGCCGCGCGAGGGGATTCTGCCGGTGCTGAAATCCATGGCACCATTGCTTCGCCGGGAGGGCAAGCTCGTAATCAGTACAATGGCTCATGGCAATCGGTGGTACCATAAGGCATGGGAAGGTATCGCAAACCGCTTTCCACAACTGCTTACTTACTGTCATCCTATTGCTATAGCATCCGAGATGGAAAAAGCGGGTTTCGGGGTGCAGCGTCAGGATTTCATCAGCCAAAATACGTTTCCAAGTGAAGTGACCGTGGCGGTTCCAACTGAAAGTAGTAACCAAGGTCAGCAAAATCCGACGACACTGCAGGAGGAATATCATGCGTAAATTCATCGTTCTCATTCTATCGGGCATCGTCATTACTCTTGCCACCTCCGGGACGATAAAAGCGCAGGAGCACAATGCCAGAGAAATCGTGAAGAAAATCGATCGGCTGTATCGCAGCGAATCCAGTTATGCAAAGATGGAGATGCACATCGTGACACCGCACTGGGAGCGCACTCTGCTGATGAAAGCCTGGACACAGGGTACCGAGAAAACGTTTATTCGCATCCTGGAGCCAAAGAAAGAGGCCGGCACGGCCACGCTGCGTATCGGCAACGAGATGTGGAATTACCTGCCCAAGACGAACAAAGTCATGAAGATTCCGCCATCGATGATGATGGGCTCGTGGATGGGGTCGGATTTTACCAATGATGACCTGGTCAAGGAGTTCTCGCTGCTCGAGGATTATACGTTTGAACTGATTGAACCGGAGAATGCAAAAGAAGGAAACCTCTACATCAAATCCGTGCCGAAGGAAGGCAAGCCCATCATCTGGGGCAAACAGATCACGAAAGTCCGGGAGAGTGATTACATCCCCGTGAGAGAGGAATTCTACGATGAAAAAGGCAACCTGATGCGCGTGATGAATTTCAAGGATATCACGATCTTCGACGATCGGAAAATTCCGGCAGTGATGGAGATGATCCCACAGGATGAGGACGGCAAGAAAACCGTACTGCGCTACCTGGATGCGGAATTCAACGCCGACATCGATGACGATATCTTCACGCTCCGCAACTTACGATCTTACTAAAAAATTCAACACCGAACACACGGAAAACCGCACTGAACAACACTGAACAACACTGAAAAAACCATAAAAATAAAATAACAAATGGCTGAATTACTATATAAAGATTTAACTGGGCAAATACGTCAGGCTGCTTTTGAAATCCATTCGTATTTCGGAAATGGTTTCCTGGAAAAGGTATATGAGAACAGTTTGAATTATAAACTAAATAAACTGGATATTCAGTGCGAAGCTCAAAAACAGATAAAGGTCTATTTTGAAGATAATGTGGTGGTCGGAGAATATTATGCGGATATTCTGGTCGAAGACAAAATCATCATTGAGCTAAAAACAGTTAAACAAATACAAAAGGTCCACATTGCTCAGCTGATAAACTACCTTAAAGCGACTAGATACAAGTTGGGTTTGTTAATAAATTTTGGCCATAAAAAACTCCAGTTTAAGCGGGTAGTATTATGAATAACCAATTCTTAATTAACCTCTGGTTCGGTGTCTTCAGTGATTTTCGGTGGTTAATTTATGTTTAAGATCGCATTTCGGAATATCTTCCGGCAAAAGCGCCGCACAATCCTCACCATGCTCACCATGTTCGGTGGGTTTGTGCTGTCAGCGATTTCCATCGGCTATGCGGACGGGTCGTATTCCTACATCATCGACCTGTTTACGCACAATCGGCTTGGACAGGTGCAGGTGCACAAAGGCAATTATCTCGACCGTCCCTCATTGTACAAAACCATCGAGAATTACCAAGCCGTGGGCGATACGATTAGCGGGGTGGATCGCGTGGAGTCTTGGGCGCCGCGTCTGTTTTCTGCGGGACTCGCATCGCTGGGCGATCAGACAGTCGGTGTCCGGGTTATCGGCATTGATCCCGATCAGGAGGACGCCGCCACCAATTTCAGCAAGAAAGTGATAAAAGGCCGATATCTCAGCTCGCAACCCAGACGCGAGGTGATGCTTGGCAAAGGCCTGGCAAAACTGTTACACGCGGATATCGGAGACTCGACTATCATCCTGTCCCAGGCGGCGGACGGTTCCATGGCCAACGATTTTTACACCGTCGTGGGCATTACAGATCGCGGTGATAAAATGGAAAACCGGACGGCGTACTATCTGAATCTACAGGATGCACAGGAATTGTTCGTACTTCCCGGACAAGTCCATGAGATCATCGTACTGGCGGATAATATCCAGCACCTGGATCGGTTGGCTAACACCATCGCCGGGACGCTTCAAAATAATTCGTTGCAGGTGAAACCATGGATGGAATTTGCCAAAACCTTTTACCAGGCGATGCAGGCGGATTTGCAGGGGATGTGGATTATGCTGTTCGTAATTATCCTGATTGTCGCAATCGGCGTGCTGAACACAGTGTTGATGTCCATCCTGGAACGCACCCGGGAGTACGGCGTGTTGCGCGCCATGGGCACCCGGCCGTTCGAAATCTTCCGGATGGTCATTTACGAGGTAACCATTATGGCGGTGATGAGCATCGTAGTCGGCACGCTTATCAGTGTGGGAGTTAATTATTATTTCAGTTTGAGCGGCATTGCGTTATCGAGTCCATTCGACTGGGGCGGGATGCAGGTCAGCCATCTTTATACAGCGGTTAGTCCCCGCAGTATCTATTTACCGGCGATTACTGTATTTATTACGTCTCTCATCGTGAGCGCATTCCCAGCTTTGAAAGCCGCCCGGATCGCGCCGGCGCAAGCCATGCGAATACATTAGGAGCAGAAGAATGGGAATCTTTTTTAAACTGGCCTGGCGCAATATGTTTCGCAATAAGCGGCGCACGCTGCTTGCCAGCCTGGCTATCGGCGTCGGACTCGCGGCGCTTATTTTTACCGATGCACTAGTACTGGGCATGGAAAACAATATGATTCAGTCCGCGACGTCCACCTTCCTGGGAGAAGGACAAATTCACCGGGATGGGTACCAGGAGACGCGAAAGGTTGAGCAGACTATAAATGATGTTGATTCGGTGGTGCAGCAACTCCGGGTATCTGACCAAGTGAAGGTGTTCACCCAACGCCTGATGTCGTTCGGCATGGCAACGTCACCATCGAATGTCCAGTCGATCAGTATGGTTGGCGTCGATCCGGAGCACGAAAAGCAGCTGTCTATGATCGATGAGGCTATCGTCGATGGGGAATATTTCACAGGAGACAATCCGCGCAATATCCTGATTGGTACGGAACTCGCGGATATCCTGGATGTGGAGTTGAACGATCGACTCGTCGTGACGTTGTCGGAAGCGCACACCGGTGAATTGGTGCAGGAGATGTTCCGGATTTCCGGGATCTTCAAATTCGGCGTCGATGAAATGGATCGGGGGATAGGATTCATCCGGCTATCCAAAGCCCGGTCGATGTTAGGACTTCACGTCGGGGCGCACGAAATTGCAATACAATTTGTGAAGGGCGAGCAAATTGGTAGGGATTTAGACGCCCCGTTTTGGCGGGAATTCACGAAGAGCGGTAATGTTGCGGAGGGTTGGGCCGAACTCCAGCCACAACTTTCGTCTATGCTGGAATACACAGAAATCACGACGTACTTCATGGGTGCGATCCTATTCGGCGTGGTCATCCTTGGGATTATCAATACGCTGTTTATGTCCCTGCACGAGCGGATGTTCGAATTCGGGGTGCTCCGCGCAGTCGGCACCAAGCCGCGCGAGATGGGGAAACTCATCGTCTATGAGGCAGCCTGCCTCTCACTCATTAGCATTGCAGTTGGGATCGTTCTGGGATATATCATCACCTGGATCACCACCCTCACCGGCATCGATTACACCGGCATCCAGTTTGCAGGTGTAACGTTCCGGAAGATGCTGTACCCGGTGATGAACCTGCGGATGTTCATCGAATATCCGATCTACGTGTTCCTGTTCACCACGGTGACCGGATTATATCCGGCGTGGTACGCGGCGCGTATGCGGCCGGCGGATGCGATGCGAAGGAGCTTTTAAGCAATCAAATAGAACACAGATGGCGCGAAAAAAACGGATAGACACTGATTAAAAACTGTGTAACCGCAAAGACACAAAGAACGGAAAAATATCAAAATGAACATTGAAATACACTAACAAAATATTGAGCCGCGAAGATACACGAAGAATCGCAAATAATGTGAAAACAGCCACGAACTGCAAACATCGAACAAAAATGATTAAGAGTAAGATTAGGAGTTCAGAGCCAGCAAGACACCCGCTCAAGCGGGAACTACCAACGAGCGAAGTATTTTTATTTTGACCCTGGACTATGGACCCTGGACGCATGACCGTTTTAAACTATAACACGGTAACACACTAACACAGTTTTCACATGAACACTCGAACACTTGAACACTAAATAATTATTCCCAAGAGGTATGGAAGATGAACGAGTCACAAACTGAGAACGTCATCGTCACCGAAGATGTAAAAAAAACCTACGAAGATAACGGGGTGGCGGTGGAGGCCGTCCGCGGGATCGATCTGACGATCCAACAGGGCGAATTCACCGCTATCGTCGGGCCGTCAGGGTCGGGGAAAACAACTTTTCTGAATGTGATCTCCGGTTTGGACGTAGCCACCAGCGGAAAAATCTGGCTGGACGGGAACCTCATCTCTGAGATGAGCGGCACGGAGCTCTCCGACTTTCGCCGCGACCATATCGGCTTCATCTTTCAGGCGTACAATTTGATTCCGGTCCTCTCCGTGGAAGAGAATATCGAGTACATCATGCTGTTGCAGGGGGTGCCAAAGGAGGAGCGCCACGAACGCGTCGTTGAGATCCTCGATGACGTCGGACTCAGCGGGTTCGCAGATCGCCTGCCGACGAAACTGTCCGGCGGACAGCAGCAGCGTGTGGCTGTGGCGCGGGCGATGATTTCGCAGCCGTCCATGATCCTCGCCGATGAGCCGACCGCCAACCTGGACAGCAAAACCGGCTCTGCACTCCTGGATATGATGCGCGACCTCAACGAAAAAACCGGGATGACCTTTATTTTCTCCACCCACGATGAAATGATTATGGAGCGAGCGCGCCGGCTGGTGCATCTGCGGGATGGCCAAATTGACTACGAAGAAAACCGGGAATAACTCCATCCAGTGATGCGAAAAATCTTTCACATAGTAGTATTTCTGATATTTTTTCCAACGATAGGATTCGCACAAGATAACCTTGACATCAGCGGATATTATAAGAACTTCTCCGTGATCTTCAATCCGCATGAGTACAACAGCGCCCCGGATCATTTACCGGGATACTTGGATCAGCATGTCCAGGGAATGGTGACTAATCGACTGCGCATTACCGCTGAATATCAAATCAGCGACAATATCAGATGGCACGGGTCATACAATTTTGTACCACGAGTCCAGGACTCAAGTTTTTTTAAACAATCAGGGTTCGCGATTCCCTCAGTTGACAAAGGTCGGTATCGCGCTTACGACATCAACCGGAAGGTGTATCCCTATAATCGCCAGTCGGGAAGCGTTGGCATTTATCAAAATCTGGATCGTGCCTTTGTGAGTCTCGCCCTGCCGAACGCCGATGTCTATATCGGTCGCCAGCCCATCGCCTGGGGCAGCGCAAGGGTCATTAACCCCACCGATATTATTGCACCGTTTACCTACGATGAGCTGGACACGGAAGAACGCACCGGAGTTGACGCGATTCGCGTCAGAATTCCGCTGGGATTTATGGGCGAATTTGACTTCGGCTATGTCGCCGGCAAAAAGTTCGTTTTCGATCGAAGCGCCGTCTTTGCCCGGACGAAATTCTATGCGATGGAGACAGACGTATCACTGCTTCTGCTTAAATTCCAGGAACATCTGATGGCAGGCGCCGATTTCGCCCGGTCCCTCGGCGACGCCGGCTTCTGGCTGGAAGCCGCCTACGTCTTGAATAAGCCGTTCGAGGATTTTACGTTGCAAAATGTGGACAACTATTTCCGTGGCTCCGTCGGCCTTGATTACAGCTTCAGCGGCGAGACGTACGGATTCATCGAGTACCATTACAACGATGCCGGCGTGAAAGACAACAAGGATTACAGCGGCATATTGCTTAACCCGCCCGCCGCTTACGAAGATGGCGCCGTGTATCTGCTGGGCAAGAGTTATCTTGCTCCGGGAATTTCTTATCAATATACGCCATTGGTGACCCTGGCCGGGCAGGCGCTCTACAATACCGCTGATCGGTCCATGTTTCTGTCGCCGTCGCTTGAATATAATATTGCGCAGAATGTCTATTTTGATTTGGGCGCATTCTTCGGCATCGGCAAGCGCGCTGTTATTTCGGAGGCACTCCAGCCTGTTTTGCGCTCCGAATTCGGCACCTATCCGGATATCTATTACGCATCGTTTCGGCTGTATTTTTAAGACAGTGTTAGAGTAGATCGGAAGAGCATA
>JAANXI010000085.1 GCA_018263365.1 Fidelibacterota bacterium
CTTTTCTGGATTTGTACAGCCGTTTCATTTTGTACACTCCTTCGTTGACACTTTTCCACTTTTCATGGGGACAAACCGAACCGGCGTCCCCGCAGACTCGTTCAATGTATCACCGGATTTCTCTAAAATCACTAGTTGTTGCCGGAGTTCTCCGACTGGTGCTATGAATCGGCCCCCGTCGGAAAGTTGTTCCTTTAATTGTTGCGGGATTTCACTCGGCGCGGCGCCGAGGATAATGACATCAAACGGGGCCTTGTCCGGCCACCCCTCAAAGCCATCGCCGCATTTGACTTCCACGTTATCGTAGCCGAGACTTTTGAGTGTTTCACGGGCGCGTTCTGCCAGCGGCTGAATGCGCTCTATGCCGTACACTTGTTTGCATAACCGGCTCAGAATCGCCGCGCCATAGCCGGAACCTGTGCCGACATCCAGGGCAATATCAGCGGGGTGTATAACCACCTCCTCGATCATGTGCGCGACAACATACGGCTGGCTAATCGTCTGATCGTATCCAATAGGAATAGGATTGTCCGTGTACGCCGAATCCTGATATTTGTCCGGAACAAATTCATGGCGGGGCACTTTTGCAAACGCTTCGAGGACGCGCTCATCGGAAATTCCCCGGCGCTTGAGCTGCAACCGGACCATGTTCTCCCGTTCCTGAATAAGTGATGCTGGCATACGTTACAATATAAGCGATTCCGGCGAATTTTCTACTGTCTAAATTCACTGATCAGCCGTTTAGTTTCTTTGTCAGCCAGTCGGGTTGGTTCCGGCATTTTATATTTGGTGGTGGTTCGCAACGTCCATTCCACCGCGGCAGAAAAATCGGCTTTATGCCCGGGAGAAACGTATAAGGGTTTTACTCTGGTCCGCGTTCGCACCACATGGCCGATCTGGGTCTTTTTATCCCAGAGAGGGACGTGATCTCCCTTTTCAAGTCCCACTTCTTCGGCTTTGCCTGTCAGCCGTGATTTTGCACAGCCGATAGCGGACACGTTCCAACGCCAGCCGAGATGCGCCGCCAGCCCGCATCGCCGGGGATGAGCAATTCCGGCTCCGTCAAACATCAACAAGTCCGGTGTGTCTTCAATTTGCTCCCATACGGTTTCGAGCGCTGGTCCCTCTCGAAATGTAAGCAGTCCGGGAATATACGGATAGGTGATTTTCATCGATGCCGTGTAGGTATCGAGATGATGTAATTCGACTGAATTATCGGTTTGGGATACTTCAAACAGACAAATGACCGCAAAGGCCCGGTTCCAGCGCTGGATATAGGACACATCCGCGCCTCCTATCATCCGGACAGACGGATTATTCCATTTGATCCGAACCTCTTTTTTAATCTCCTGCTGTAAATGGATAGCCTCAGCAGGATTCAGGTCCCAGGGATGATCGCGGGCGACACTCACAAAGCGCGTAAGCCGGAACCATTGCCGGACTGTACCTGATGCTCGCCCGTGCGAATCCGGACAATTTTTCCGTACCGTAAACTGATAGAGATATTCACTAACCGCTGGATTAAATCTTTGGATTTTGTCGCCATGATGATAGTGACACCGCGATCATTATTGAGCATTTTTGCGTACTCCACAAACAGATTATACTGTACCCCATCGAGATGGGTCGTCGGTTCATCGAGTAATAATACTTCAGGATGTGGCGCCAAAGTCCGCATAAATGCCACGACTTTCTGTTGTCCCCTGGAAAGTTTGCGGACAGGAGCATTTGCAAGGTCAGAGAATTGGAACTCATGGAGCAGATTATCGACCCGCGCCTCGATCTCCCCGGCTTCCTCCCCCCGTAATTCGAGCCCCAAGGCGATATTTTCGAAGACGGTGCCGGAAAAGAGATACGGTTCCTGGGATAGATACCCCAGCCTGCGGCGAAGTTTGACGGGGTTCTTTTCCGCCTTCGCTTCCTCGCCAAAAACCGTTATCGTCCCCTCCCGCACCGGTTGCAGAAGCGCAAGAATCCGGAGCAGTGTGGATTTGCCTGCCCCGCAGTCACCGATCAGGGCGTAGACCGGGCCATCCTGGAAAAAGAGCTGATCGATATCTATGGAAAACCGTTTATGCACCTGATGATGAATGTCGGTGATTTCCAGCAGATTGCTCATGAAAGTTGACCCCGCCGGAACTGGAAAACGTGGATGCCCAGATAAACCAAACTGCCGATGATAAAGAGGCCGATCGCCACGGCAAGATGGGCTGAAGCGGTTGGCAGATCAAACACTGGTTTAGAGGGAAATCCCTGGTGGAAAATAAAACTGATCACCAGAAAAAATGCCGCAATTTCCGTAAATATCCGCGCAATTCCGACAGCCAGCGCCCCGTAGACTGTCGCACTGCGATCACGAATTACGGCGAAGTGCATCTGCCATCTGGTGGCGCCTAACCCGTACAGGTCTTCATCGGCCTGGGGATTTCTGTCTATTAAACTGTTTGCGATTAACCCCGTAAACAGCGGGATCAACAGAAGCGACGACCAGACAATGAATCCGAGCGGCTGCATAAACGACTGATGGGCAGCATAATAGAGGGAGGCTCCGATGCCTATCGCCGGGATAAATAACCAAATATGGACTAGCGCAAGTATAATCCGACGCCCGGGAAAAGACTCAAAACCTATCAGGGTCCCCAAAGGAATGCTTATAATCAGCGCAATGATAATTGCGTAGCCCGCAACCTCCATTGCGTTCGCCAGATTCAGCCAGACCAACTTATCCGCGGTGAAAAGCTGTATCACTGCATCCAGAAACATACTGTGATCTCATCTAAATTGTTGATCAATGTGATTCCTTCGTTTGTACCGAACCGGCAGGTAAGTTAATCTTGAAAATATTAGGGGTACTCAAAGATAAAATCAAGAATATTCATTCCCGATTTCGCCCCCCTGTTCTCCCGGCTAACATCTATTCATTTTGCCATCCGAATGATCTCAGCAAAGTTGCGGAAAATCTGATCGCCAGTATCGGATTCCTCCACATTCCCGGCAATCGCCTGGTATTCTTGTTCCGACAATTCCCCCCTGTTCAGTAATTTTTTCCCATAGATGTCTATGTAGACGTGCATGATATCGGCTGTGATTTCCGGATGAAATTGCACAGAATATATGTGTTCAGTATAGGCCAGCGCCTGATAGGAATTATGCTCATTTTCCGCCAATGCGCGAATACCCGAGCCGTCCGGCACATCCCAGATCACATCTTCGTGGGTTTCCTGCACCTTAAATCGCTCAGGGATATCGCGAAACAGCGGAGATTGTTGTCCGGCGCCAGTCTGTCTCAATTCGATCGTTCCCAGTTCCCGCGCAACCGGATGCCGCTCTACTTCGCATCCCGCAGCGGCGGCGAGCACCTGATGACCGAAACAGACCCCAAGCGTCGGGAAATCCATTGCCAGTATATCCCGTAAATGTTCAATAGTGTCGGCAACCCACAGCTCGGGATCTTTTGCCACCGACGCCGGCGATCCAGTGATAATAATACCGTCGATTTCGCCTAAATCAGGACGATCGCCGCGGGTCACATCAATGGTGATCGTCTCAAATCCGAGCGGATTCATTCCCCTGGCAAACCAGTCCTCGAAATCACCAAACCGACAACTGATATCCGTATAAGTGCTTCCTGTTAAGTAAATTGCTATTTTCATTTAAAGCAGAACTTTCACTAATTAATTTCCATTATTTATCGAATTCTGTCCGTAGTCGCATTTCGTGAGTAAAACGCATTCACTGCATTGCGGATTCTTTGACTTACAAATGGTACGCCCATGATGAATCACATTCAGATGGAATGTTCGCGCTTTGCCATCGGGGATGTATTCCTCCATCGTCCAAAAGGTCTTCTTGGGAGCGGATTTTTCCGGGACAAATCCCAGCCGCTGGCAAATCCTGTTGACATGGGTATCCACCGGAAAGACATTCTGATGGCAAGAGAAACAGAGGACGATGGAGATGGTTTTGACTCCGATTCCCTTGATGCCGGTAAATTCATCGATGATATCATACGGATCTTCTCCGCAAATCCACTCCAGGTCGAAACTGCCGTTATTTGTGCGGACGTATTCGAGGACGCGTTTAATTCGCTGACTTTTTTGATTGGCCAGTCCGCCGCTCCGAATTGCCCCGGCAACCGCTTCTGGCTTCGCGGCATATACGTCTTCCCATGTGGGAAAGTGCTCTCTGAGCGATTTATATGCTCGCCTGCTGTTCACATCAGAGGTATTCTGTGACAAAATCGTCGAAATCAGATTATCCATTGGTTTCGGACGGGTATTCTGTTCAGGCTCGCCGTACACTGATTCCAATTGAGCAACCGTCCAATCAACATTTTGCTGTGTCATTTTCATTGCAATAGTATGCAAAAATGCGGAAGCAATTCTCGCTGGAACGAGAACTACTTCCGCAGTATCATTGGTTCCGTAGAGTGATTTAAATAACCGAATCGAGTTTCTTTGTCAGCTGGGCTTTCGGCACCGTACCGACGATCTGTTCCGCCACTTCCCCGTTCTTGAAAATCAGCAGCGTTGGAATGCTGCGGATACCATAATTCACCGCCGTCTGCTGGTTGTTATCCACATCCAGATTGCCGACCTTGGCTTTTCCCTGGTATTCGTCAGCGATCTCTTCAACGGCCGGGGCGATGGCTTTACACGGCGCGCACCAATCCGCCCAGAAATCCACTAACACGGGGACATCCGACTCTTTGACTTCGTGATCAAAATTATCGTCTGTCAGTTCAATGGTGTTTTTTCCCATAAGGTATTTCCTCCCTGCTATTGGGTCTTGAATTGATGAATTCCGTATTCTTCATAGATACAATTGACAATGCGATCCGCCAGCGCATGGTTCAATGAATAGCAGACCAGGTTCCCATCGCGATTCGTCTCCACCATGCCCAGGTCCCGCAATATGGTCAGATGTTGGCTCACACACGACTGGCTCGCTCCGGTGATTTCTTCGAGCGACTTCACACAGACCTCACCGTCCCGTATCGCGTCGACGATCTTTAATCGGATCGGATGGGCCAGCGCTTTGAGTATATCTGCCTCTTTATTGTAATCTATGGTCATACTGTTTATAAGTATATTCGCATTTCCTAATATTTTTGAAGTTAATTACAAGACACTCTTGTTACAAGAGATAAAAGCAGCCTGTATAAAGCTGTTATGTTAACTCAGGAGTCCTGGCCGTTCAGCCACTGCTCAGCAGTGGCTACAGCAACGTCCAGGTACTTATCGAGGTGGTCTGCTTCGGTATTTGAAAAATCGAGCGTTATGGCCTTCGTCCCCTGTCCTTCATTATCGGGGAGCGCACGCCAATTTTCGTACATTTCATCCAGTAATTCCATCTGTCGATCGGTCAGTTTCCGGCGCTCACGGTCCGCGTCCGGCCCCTTCAGGTTAAAGTTGCCGTGTTCGTGTTCGGCCCGGAGAGAAAAAATCGCGACCTGTCGTTTCCCTGCCGGTAACTGAAAGTGGAGTGCTAAACCGTGCTTGCCGGTCGTCAATCGAAAACTACCGTATTTCTCCCATTCATTTCCCCACTTGGATACTGTATTATCAAAGAGTTGCGCTGTTTGCTCACCATCTTCGTCAAGGTCGGGCCGCGCCGTGCGTTCAATCTGCAAGAATTGTTCTGGAGTCATCTTTTTTACCCTGGCTTCGTATATATTGCGAATTTTCAAATGATGATTGAGGCTTTATTAAGTTTATTTCGGGTTGTTCTATCACCAGTTGAAAGTCGATTATTGTCCCGATTCTCCCTCAGAACACTTTAATTGACGATATCCGACGAAATATAATAAGCATTCACCAAATTATCACATTGGTTTTTTTGCAATTCGGCTGAAACTGAGCGTATAGCCAATCAATTGTTATTATCACCTAAATTGAGCGATTGTTGTGGATGAGATGTGCCAAGATGTTGAGATGAAAAGGGTTTTGGGAAACCGAAGGCATACCCGGAGGGTCTGTCGAGGATTTCACGGAGCCTTC
>JAANXI010000086.1 GCA_018263365.1 Fidelibacterota bacterium
TGCCTTGGTTGTATCTATCGATATCACTGTATCGGTTCGTTTCACCAACTCCTCAACCACCGGTGACAGTCGCCGGATTTCTTCATCAGCAGAGACGGCTTCAGCGCCCGGCCGGGTTGACTCCGCACCGATGTCGATGATGTCGGCCCCTTCCTCTGCAATTTCCAGGCCCCGCTGAATCGCATCGTCCGGTGAAAAAAATTCTCCACCGTCGGAAAACGAATCCGGCGTAACGTTCAGGATTCCCATGATTTGTGCACTATCGAAGTTGAGGAGTTTTGTCATAGACTTTTTCACAGTAAAAAGCCCCAAACGTTCTCAGTTCGGGGCTCCAATCATTGCTAAACTCAGTAGGAAAAATTAATCAACTCTAATTCGATTTTTCCTGTTCGGATGATTCATCCACAGAACTTTCGACATTTGTATTTTCAGTCTCTGCTATTTCCGTATCCGTGCTGCCATCATCACTCACAATATCCGGTTCTTTACTCACAGATTCAGAGACCACTTCTTCGTCCTTATCCTCGGTCTCTGACTTCGCGGGCTCCTCGTCATCTTCCACCTGCTTTGGCGAGTCCTTCCCGTTGACGCTTCCGCCCTTGGCAATGATTTCGATTTCGTCCTGTTCGAGTGTTTCATGCTCAAGGAGTGCTTCGGAAAGGGTATGCAGGATTTTGATATTATCCGTCAGAATACGCTTGGCATTTTCGTGCGCTTCGTCGATTAGTCCCCGGACTTCCTTGTCGATTTCCAGCGCCGTTTCGTCGCTGAAATCACTGTGTTGGGTAATCTCACGACCGAGGAAGATCTCTTCTTCCTTGTCGCCAAACGTCAGCGGGCCGAGTTTGTCACTCATTCCCCACTGAGTGATCATTTTGCGCGCCATATCCGTGGCGCGCTTAATATCGTTCCCTGCGCCGGTAGTGATCTCATTAAAGACGATCTCTTCCGCGGTTCTGCCGCCCATCATAATCGCCAGCTGTGTCTTCAGATAGCTTCGCGAATAATTGTAGCGATCATCCAGCGGTAGCTGATGAGTAATGCCAAGTGCCTGCCCTCGTGGGATAATCGTCACCTTGTGGACGGGATCGGCATGCGGCATAAACTTCGCCACTAGCGTATGTCCTGCTTCGTGATACGCAATTACCTTTTTGTCCTCCTCATTGATCACACGGCTCTTGCGCTCGATTCCCATGGTGACCTTGTCTTTGGCTTCCTCAAAATCCTCCTGGTGTACCTTGTCCGCACCACGCCGTGCAGCCAGTAACGCCGCCTCATTCACCACATTTGCCAGGTCGGCGCCAACCATTCCCGGAGTGCTCTTGGCAATGACTTCCAAATCAATATCGTCTGCGAGCGGAATATCTTCTGTATGGACTTCCAGAATGCCGCGACGCCCCCGATAATCCGGCACATCAACTACGATCTGCCGGTCAAAACGTCCCGGGCGCAGCAACGCATTGTCCAATACATCCGGCCGGTTCGTCGCCGCGAGAAGAATGACACTATCATTGGTATCGAAACCGTCCATCTCCACCAGGAGCTGGTTCAGCGTCTGTTCCCGCTCGTCGTGACCGCCGCCAATACCGGCGCCGCGATGCCGACCGACCGCGTCGATCTCATCGATAAAAATAATACAGGGCGCGTTCTTTTTCCCCTGTTCAAACAGATCACGGACCCGGGATGCACCAACGCCAACGAACATTTCTACGAAATCCGCACCGCTCAAATTAAAGAACGGCACATCGGCTTCACCCGCGACTGCGCGAGCTAATAATGTTTTTCCGGTGCCGGGAGGTCCAAGCAACAGAGCGCCGCGTGGAATCTTGCCGCCGAGTCCCTGAAACTTGGTCGGATTCTTCAGATATTCGATGATTTCCGTCATCTCCTGCTTGGCTTCATCGACGCCCGCCACATCTTTGAACGTCACTTGGGGCTTGTCGCTGTCGAATATCTTTGCACGGCTCTTGCCAAAGGAAAAGATCCCCGATCCGCCTCCGCCGCCCTGCATCCGACGCATGAGATAAAACCAGAAGAATATCAGGAGCACCCACGGCAGCATATTCAGGAGATACCCGAACCAATCCACGGATTTTTCCTGGAAATTGTATTCCAGGTTCGCCTGGTTCCAGTCCTCCAGCATGGTATCATCTACGTACGGCAGTGTGAGCACAAACTCTCTGAACTGCACTTCCCGACCATTCACTATCTTGGTGGCCGGCGATTTCAGCGTGCCGTGAAATTCATTTTCGATAATAGTGGCCTCGGCGATCCGGCCGTTCGCGAGATACTCTTTATACTCCGAAAATGTGATGCGCTGCTCCGAGCCCTGGTTCATCGAAATGACCTGGGCGATGATAATGGTACCGATTAAAATAGCCACCCATAACAGGGATGTTTTGGATGCCTTTTTCCACTGAAAACGATCGTTCGAATCGTCGTCGTTCTTTTTATCGTCACCACCGGGCCCCCGATTCCCCATCGGCTGCTTTTTCCGGCGATCGTCCTTTTCGGACTGATTATCCTGATTCCAATATATAGCCATGTTTTTCCTTTTTAACTCCTCCCGTTTTGATCACTCTCCTTAACGGTGTAAATCGCCGGGAGTTTCCTATACTTTTGATCTAAATCCAATCCGTATCCCACCACAAATTTATTTGGGATTTTAAAGCCAACGTAGTCGAGATCAAAGTCGATTTTCGAGACTTCTTCCTTGTGCAGCAATGTCACAAACGCGACGGAGGTCGGCCCGCTTCCCTCCATGCGGTTTTTCAAAAATTTTATGGTCAGGCCGGAATCGACAATGTCTTCAATCACAATCACATCGCGATCGGTGATGTTCGCGCTGATATCCTTCACCAGCCGGACCGTGCCACTGGATTTGGTCTCGTTCATGTATGATGAGAGCTTGATAAAGTCGACTTCACACTCGATATCCATCTCCCGAATCAGATCGGCGATAAAAATAAAACTGCCGTTCAGCACGGCGATCAGAATTGGAGTTTTATCCTTGTAATGGTTGGTGATTTCCCGTCCAAGTTCTTTCACCCGGGTCCTGATTTCCTTCTCGCTGACTAACTCCTCCAGTACCCAGCCTTCGTATTTGCCGTCCAGTTCCGCCACAAATTTTTCGGGATAATCTATACTCATTGCGTCCTTCTTACTGATATTTTCAGATATTCTTTGCTGTCGTCGGTTATCCAGCCAAACCCGGAACGTTTTACGCCCGGAATCCACAGAATATTAGCGCCTTCTGCTAATAATGGCAATTGATGCTTTTCCCACAACGGCGTTTTCGTATCGATCCAGATATCGCTGAGTTTTTTCGTGGTTCCGTTTGAAAGTTGCATCGTGTCTCCGTCTTCCCAGGTTCGCCAAACGAGATCCCGCTCTGCAAGAGCCTCTCTGTCAAAATAAGCGTCCCATTCGTTAGAAGACTTCAGTTCGGAATCGGTTACATTCTTTTTTGGCTGGACCCAAACCGTGTATCTTCCCAGTGACAATTTGGCGTCGGACCGAAATTTCCGTTCAAACGAATCCTTCCAATCCCTGTCAGTTATTAACGCCTGCTCCCGGTCGCGTACCAGAAAAATCCCGCCTGGCAAAGTCATCTTCTGACCGGAATCTCCCTCAATTAAAATGTCTGTTATCTGTGCCATCCGCGGATAAGAAATCGCATGTTTTGACGCCCGGAGATCCGTCAGACACCTTAATATGATATTCTTCTGAAGTGCAGTAAAGTAGTTTCGGAGCCCCCGAATATCAAGGATAATCTCGTGCTTCGATTGGCTTAGTAGCAAGGTTTCCAGTGCCTTTTCGGTCTCGGAATCCATATATCTCGCCACTTCGGATTGCACCGAAGCGAAATGGGCTAACGATTCCATCACGTTCGGATTCATCTCATCGGCTATGAGCGGTATCAGCGTGTGCCGCACCCAGTTCCGCTCGATTGATTGATCCGTGTTACTCGGGTCTTCGCGGAACGGGATATCATGATCAGCGGCGCTGGTCTCAATTTCTTCTCTTGTGAAATCGAGTAACGGTCGAAAGATATTCCCCCGCTGGCGACGAATCCCCTGGGCGCCATGTACTCCCGTGCCGTGGATAATTCGCATCAAAACGGTTTCCGCCTGATCAGATTTGGTGTGCGCAGTGCAGATGACCTCTCCGTCTTTTTCCTCTCTAATCGACTCCAGCAACTTATAGCGTTCCTGGCGGGCTGCCATCTCAACCGATTGACTCGTCTCCTCTGCAATGCTCTTCACGTCTGTGTCTCGAGCGAGAAACTCCAGTCCTTGTTCATTCGCGTAATCGCGCAGGAATTCTTCATCCTCGTCCGCGGAATCCCGCAGGTGATGATTAATATGAGCCACTACCAGGTGCGCGGGTGTTAATTTTGCATACCGCTGGAACAGATCCAGCATCACCATGGAATCGACACCGCCGGAACAGGCTAAGATGACAACTGTGTCCATTCCAAACCGGGATGACTGTTCGATGATATTTTTAAATCGGCTCAACATTTAGAACGCCAGAATCATCGGGAGAGGCTTTTATTTAGCAGGATTTGTCTGTCGCAACCACTGACGGATAAAGGGATTGGCCGTTCGCTCTTTTTCGATAGTCGTATCCGGCCCGTGTCCCGGATGTACGATGACCTCATCCCCCAATGGAAGTAATTGCGTTCGAATCGACTCCAGTAAGGAATGCTGATCCCCGCCAGGCAGGTCCGTTCGGCCGATGGAGTGCTCGAACAGTGTATCTCCGGAGAACAGGTGGTCACCCAAGAGAAGCGAAACACCTCCCGGCGTATGTCCGGGAGTAGCGATCACCTGCCATTCCAAACCAATGAGGTTTAGCGATTCCCCGCTTTTCAGATAATTCGTCACTTCCGGTACCCCGTGCATCGGGACGCCGAACATCTGCGCATGTTGCGGATACATATCCACCAGGAACTCATCATCGCTATGAAGATAGAACGGCACATCGAATTTCTGCTGCAAGTGCTTCACCGCTCCGATATGATCCAGGTGGCCGTGCGTATTCAGGATTGCCTCCAGTTCAGCGTCCGCCCTCCGGACTTCTTTTTCCAGCAATTCCGGCTGGTCGCCCGGGTCAATCAGGACCGCCTGCTGATTCTCCTCATTTATAACAAACCAGGTATTCTCCTGAAATGGTCCAACCACAAATCGTTGAATTGATCCATCCATATCCGCACTCAGACTTCATCGAAAAAGAACGGCGCGAGCGTCTGGATCCGATCGTAATAATTATCAGGATACAGGAACCGAACGGTGGCGGCAATACTGCTGAGGATAGCATTTCCATCCTGCGGCGTAAAACAGAAGCCGACGATTTCGTTTCCGTTTCTGACTGCAAGCGTCTCCCGCACAACAACTGTCTGATTCAGTATCCGGCCATAGTGCCCGTGGTCCCGGCCAAATGAGAACACCAGATTGGACATGTTTTTGTTGGTGATGGAAACCAGATCGTTTGCTTCCAGCTGTTCAAAAACGGTATTCAGTGTCGTGGACTCCCTTAGTTTGATGTCGAACCAGATAGTGTGCATATACTGGGTATTCAGTTTCAGGGCTGAGGAAAACAGGTTTAGATCATATCCAAGAGTCTTATAGAGCTCGGCGGCATCTCTGGCGTGATGCGAACCATAGGTACTGTTGCCGTGTTTTCCGACCATCGGCGCGGGGATGAAACTCCCGGCCTGACTGATGTCGTTCGCCCGCCGGATGCAGACGAACCGGCCCTCTTCCAGATTCGATTCGTCATCATCGTAGAACGCAAGCGTATTGAGCAGTACAGAGAGATTATGCGTGTTGCAGGAGACCACCTGGATGAACTGGTCATCTTCCGTGAGCGCTTCATCGTTAATGCCGCGGGCGTACATTTTGCCGAAGCCGAATTCGCTTCCCTGGGCGATAAACCCGAGGGTATTGTGGGTAAAATTCTCGTAGTACCTTTGCTTATTCTCGTGGCCGACCCCCGACGGGGTACAGTCAATGACCACATCGGCATTATTGATCGCGTCGACAGTTTCCAGGTCTGGCGTCATTCCGATATCTTTGAAATCCTGGAACGATTCTTTATCGACTGCCAGTTTCGCGCCGCGCTTTATCAGGGCGTTTAGCTTTGGGCGATCGGTGATTCGCGAGGTGTTTTTATGATAAGTTACCTCGTCTATCCCCAGCGAGTCCTTCATATCCGCTATCATTCCGATCAGCGGCTCCCCGATTGTACCTGTGCCAACAACATGGACTGTCTTTTTCGCCATGCCTAAATCTCCTTTGGTTTCGTGTTTAGTTAAAAGGTATAAAAATGAACAGTTTTAACAAAGCGCTACTCTGTAGCAGGGAATTGAGAGGTACAAACCAAATTCCCCAACGATGGTTGGAAAAAGTTACTGTGTATCCGTCAGGTATTCCTTCAGATGCGTATATTCTTTCCGCAATCGCGACATTTTTACCGTGATACTTCCCAGATATAAAGCCAACAACCCCCAAATGATGGAGTACGCAGCCAGAACAAATCCGAAATTTTTCATGCTATTTTATCCTCTGTTTCTTTAGTCGTTACGCTGTTCGCGCAATTCATCGACCGCCAGTTCCGCATGGGTCGCCTGAACCCGTTTGATTAACA
>JAANXI010000087.1 GCA_018263365.1 Fidelibacterota bacterium
ATCCTGCCCGGCACACAGATCAACGATCGCTGGGCGGAGGTGCAGTTACCAGATGGACAGCCAGGATATGTGGAGCACAAACCACACAAATCCCAATCCAATGGAATTCGCGAGGAGATACTGGAAACCGCCGAACGATTTCTCGGTACCTCGTATTTCTGGGGTGGAAAGACCGGATACGGTTTCGACTGTTCCGGTTTTGTGCAGACGGTTTTTCGGCTGAACGGTATCGAGCTGCGCCGCGATGCCTGGATGCAGGCGGAGATGGGGACAGTCTTATCCGGCAGAGACGAACTTGAACCCGGCGATTTGGTGTTCTTTACGGAACGCGAACGAATTAGCCACGTTGGAATTGCATATAATAAAGATGATTATATCCACTGCTCCGGATTTGTGCGTCGAAACTCATTTAGTTCCGAAGCGAAACACTCCCGGAAGCAGCTGGACGAAAATTTTACGTGTGCGAACAGGATCATACAGGTAAATTAGATGTCAATGAATAACGGCAACGGAAAACTGAACCGACAAGTCCTGGTACTCAACCAGAACTACGCGCCGTTGCAGATCTGTAACGTGAAACATGCGATTATCATGTTGTATCTGAATCGCGTGGAGATGGTGGAGAGCGACGGCGTGATGATCCACACCGTGGATGATTCGTTTCCGCTTCCGACAGTGGTGCGCGTGAAGCGATACATCAAGTATCGGGACTACGAAATCGTGCTGTCCCGGAAAAACATCATGCGTAGAGATGAGTTTGAGTGCCAGTACTGCGGCAAACACGACTCCCAGTTGACGATTGATCACGTCCAGCCGAAGCGCTATGGGGGAAAAGATACCTGGGAAAACCTGGTGACGGCGTGCGTCCGCTGCAACAATGTGAAAGGTGATCGCACCCCGGAACAGGCAGAGATGCCTTTTCGCAAGAAACCTAAGAAGCCGCATTACGTACAGTTCCTGAAGCAGCAGATCGACGAACCGATTCAATCCTGGAAACCGTATATTTTTCTGGGATAAATGGCGGAACACTTGATACTTGAAACTCGAAACTCGAACACTGTAACACAATCTAACTGTCGTTTGCATGAGTTATAAAGTTAAATTAGACATTTTTGAAGGCCCGCTCGACCTCCTGCTGTTTTTTATCAGCAGGGAGGAGATCGACATCTACGATATCCCGATTGCGTATATCACCGACTCTTACCTGGAATATCTGGATCTGATGCGGGAACTCAATATCAGCATCGCCGGGGAATACATCCGAATGGCGGCGACCCTGATGCGGATCAAAGCCCGTACACTCCTGCCGCAGCTCGCCGGTGATGAAGACGACGGGGACTACGTCGATCCGCGCTCCGAACTGGTGGAAATGTTGTTGGAGTACAAACGGTTCAAAGAAATTGCTACTGACTTGAAACTTCATGAGACCGAGCATCTGCAACACTACGAGCGGAAGCCGGGCTTATCGTATATCGACACTGAGGTCAACCCGGAAGAAGTACTGAGCGATGTAACGCTCTACCAGTTGATGAAAACCTTGAAACATCTGCTGGAAAATATCCCGGAAGAACCGACGCACAACATTGACCGGGTGAAGGTGAACGTCCGTCAGCAGTCGGAATACATTATGACCCGGCTGAAGGAACGTGGCACGCTCTATTTTTCACAGGTGATGCAGGAAATGGAAAACAAAATCACGGTCATCGTTACGTTTATCGCGCTCCTGGATATGATTAAGGGGCAGCAGATCGAGATTTTCCAGTCGGATGTATTTGATGATTTTCGCATTGAACGCCGTATGCAGACGGCGCAGGCATAGAGTTGAATATGAGTACAGACCATTATACCTCAGTGATTGAGGCGCTGCTGTTTGCGTCGGATAAACCGATCAGCGCTGGGAAAGTCCGCGGCTGCTTTGAGGAAGATGAGAGCATCCCGGTCCAAGAGATTATCAACGCGCTCAACGAGCATTACGAAGAGACCGATCGCGCCTTTTTTATCATGGAAGTTGCAGGCGGCTATCAACTGGTTTCGCGCCAGGAGTACGAGCCGTACATCAAACAATTGTATGTAAGTTCCTCACGGATGCGGTTGTCGCAGGCAGCGCTTGAGACGTTGGCAATTGTTGCGTATAAGCAACCGGTCAGCCGACCGGACATCGATGCCATTCGCGGCGTGAACAGTGACGGCGTACTGCGCACGCTGCTCGAACGCGACTTAATCGACATCAAAGGGCGGGAAGAAACCCCCGGACGACCGCTTTTATACGGTACATCAGAAGGATTTCTCCGCTATTTTGGCCTCAACAGTATCAAAGATCTGCCCAAACTCAAGGAAATAGATAAACTGACGTTGGAGTCCGCGGATATTCCCGAGGATGCCGACGTGGCGTTGACCGAAATCGAGGACACGGATACCGATACGAGTGCGACTGAATAAGTACCTCGCCCGGTGCGGGGTCACCTCCAGACGTAAAGCGGATGATCTGATTGCCGCAGGCCGTGTTGCACTCGACGGGCAAACCGTGACCGAACTCGGGACAAAAGTCAATCCTGAGAGTACCACAGTCACAGTAGACGGCGCCGAAGTTTCTTTGCCACAACAATACGAATATTATCTTCTTCATAAACCGCAGGACATTATATCCACCGCGGATGATCCGCATGACCGGAAAACAGTCGTTGATCTCATCGATACGGAGCGCCGGATTTATCCGGTGGGCCGGCTGGACGCGGATACGACCGGTGTTTTACTGCTCACCGATGATGGTGAGTTAACCAATCAGCTGACGCATCCTTCCAATGAGGTGTCCCGCACTTACGAAGTTATCTGCGAAGGAGCGCTGCCGGATAATGCCGTGGAACAGCTGCATACAGGCGTAGACATCGGAGAGGAACTACCGGCGCAGGGCGATCTTGGCATCCTGTGGACAGAGGAGAATAAAGGCGCTGCCCATCTCACGCTTCGTGCTGGTCGTTATCACGAGGTCAAGCGGATATTCGCATCCCTGGGATGTCAGGTGGAGCGGTTGCATCGCGTGAAATTTGCCGGTTTGACCTGCGGAAATCTCGCCCAGGGCGAGTATCGGACATTAGATTCGGACGAAATTCATCAACTTAAATCACGAGGGTAGGCTATGGATATTCGGGACAAACGGATTTTGGTATTAGGGGGCTGGGGACTCGTCGGACGCGCAATCAGCAAACGGCTGCTGACGCGTGGTCCCTCTCAACTCATTGTTACTTCCTTACGTGAACGTGAAACCAATGAAATTGTTGACGTATTGGAGCCGCTCGGGAAAAAGTACGGAACTGAAATTATCGGCGAGTGGGGCGATATTTTTATCCGCGATAGTATGAAAGACGTGGGCCGCGGGGACATCTATAAAGATCAGAAATTGCGAGGTCAGCTCATTGCGGATATTTACGACGATCTCAATGAGGATGTGCTGGAAAGTTCGGTTTTGTATCAACTGATCAGTAAATACGAGCCGCACATTCTTATTGACTGCATCAACACGGCGACTGCCTTTGCGTACCAAAACTTATTTGAGCGTGTGGCGCAGATTCGGAATTCGCTGGAAGAGTGGGGCGGCACGGTCGAGAACGAAGAGCATCTGCTGGAAAATGTAGAGCAATTAATTGCGTCACAGTATATCCCGCAATTAATTCGGCATGTGCAGATACTCCATGCCGCCATGTGGGAATTCGATACGGACAGTTACCTGAAAATCGGAACCAGCGGCACCGGTGGAATGGGGCTGAATGTACCGTTTACGCACAGCGAGGAGAAACCGTCCAAACTGCTGCTGAGCAAGTCATCGGTGGCGGGCGCGCATACGATGTTGCTTTTTTTGATGGCCCGGTCGCCGGGCGGTCCGGTTGTAAAGGAGATTAAACCGTCGGCGGCCATCGCCTGGAAGGAGATCGGTCACGGTAAAATCCGGCGCCATGGCGAATATATTCCGCTGTACGACTGCAAGGTGGAGGATGCCAAGCGGATGGACGACTACCTGGAGCGGCATCCGGAGAAGTATTGGGAAGAAAAGGAAGGTGAGGTCGTGGAGTCTGTGTACATCGATGCTGGAGAGAACGGATATTTCTCGGCCGGGGAATTTGCGGTGATCACCTCAGAAGGGCTGATGGAGTTCGTCACGCCCGAAGAAATCGCCTCCAAAGCGCTGATGGAGATCGAAGGAGGCAATACGGGCAAGGATGTGGTGGCGGCACTGGATGGTTCCGTCTTGGACCCCTCTTACCGTGCGGGCGTATTACGGGAGAAAGCGATTAACAAGATGCAGGAACTGGAAGAGGAACATGAAACGCATTCCATTGCGTTTGAACTACTCGGACCACCAAAAATTACCAAACTGTTGTACGAAATCTATCTATTGAAACGCGTTGCCGGCGAGATTACCGATATTCCGTTGCATTCTGCTGAAGAACTCTCGGAATCTATGCTTGAAATTATCGACAATGAAGACCATCTGCGGCGATTAATTCTCTCAGTGGGAACTGGCATTCTGTTGCCCAGCGGCAAAGATTTCATGCGCGGCCCGGATCTGAGTTTTCCGCGGTTCGAAGGTGTGAATTTGTATGAGTCGACTCCTGAACGCGTCGATTTCTGGGCGGATAACGGCTGGCTGGATCTCCGGGTGAGCAATATGGAGACCTGGCGGCAACGAATTGCTGATATCCTGGCAGAAATGGGCGAAGACAGCGAAGAGGATTATTCCTCAGAATTTTATCACCAACACAAGTATGAATTCGATTTCGGTTCGAGTGAACTGGGCGCAATTGTGAGCTGGATTCTGGATAAAGAAGAAGGTGGGGCGAGGATAAAATAGAAACGGTATAAGGGCGTTTGGAATATGGATAAAAGAAACAACCGGAGATCGATGAGTGAACTGGCTTGGTTGTTTTAACTATAACACGGGAATACAGGAACACTGTAACACTGTTTTTTATTCCTTGAAATACGGTTTGCATACAAAAACCGAATCTTCTAAATTCCAAATCTAAATGAAAAGAAAACTAACCATAGCTATCGATGGTCCGTCAGGATCAGGAAAAAGTACTACCGCCCGCATGAGCGCCCAGAAACTGGGGTATACCTATGTTGATACCGGTGCCATGTACCGGGCTATTACGCTCCACATTCTCAATAACAACGTCCCGATGAAGGATAAATCGCAGGTGGTGAAAGCGGCTGCAGAGGTCCAGATCCAGTTTACGCGAACCGGCGACCGGCTGGAAGTGTTGCTGGACGGTAAAAATGTGACCGACAAGATCCGCGAACCACACATCGGTAAGGCAGTGGGACTTGTAAGCGAGATCCCCGGCGTTCGCGCCATTCTGGTGAATTTGCAGCGATCGCTCGCCGACGAAGGCGGGGTCGTCATGGAAGGACGTGACATCGGCACACGGGTACTCCCGAACGCCGATCTCAAATTCTTCCTGGATGCGGACATCGAAGAACGGGCGCATCGCAGGCAGTCACAACTCGCTGAACAGGGGGTAGAATTGGAGTATGAAACCGTAAAACAAGAACTCATCGATCGGGATACAAGAGATTCGGAGCGCGATGAATCTCCGCTTCGCGCGGCGGATGACGCCATTCTGATCGATACAACCAACCTTTCCATTGAAGACCAGGTGGACTTAATTGTCCAGCGAGTGAGGGAGAAGGAAGCACAGGAGGTTACTCTTCATGAGTGAAGAAGAAAAGCAACAAACCCAGGACGAGGAAACACAAGTCGAAGAAGAAAAAGTACAGGACGACGCAGCTGAAGAAACAGCTGACGATGTGAAAGAAGAACCCGAAACCGAAGACGCTGATACGGAAGAGTCGGCGGAAGAAGAAACACCCGCAACAGAGGAACTATCAGACGATTCGGAAGAGAACGGACATCCGGAAGACTTTGGCATCCTCGATCTTGATGATATTCAAACGATTCCCAAAGATGATTTGCAGGAAAAACGAGAAGAAGTTGATGAAGAGGAAGAACAGCTCCGCTCGCTCCTGGCAGATACACTGACCGACATTGGCGAAAATCAGATTACGGAAGGCCGGGTCCTGTCCGTCAACGAACGTGAAGTCGTGGTGGACATCGGATTCAAGGCCGAGGGGTTAATTCCTATCGAAGAATTCGAGGGCGAAGATTTACCACAGCCCGGCGATGATGTCGACGTCTATATTGACTTTCTGGAAGATGAAGACGGCCAGTTGATACTGTCCAAGCGGAAAGCCGACTTCATGAAACAGTGGGAGAAAGTCGCCGAAGCTGCAGCCAATGACGAAGAAGTCGAAGGAACAATCGTTCGCCGTGTGAAGGGGGGTATGATGGTCGACGTCAGCGGCGTCAACTGCTTCCTGCCCGGTTCCCAGATCGATGTCCGCCCGATCCAGGATTTCGACGCCTATGTCGGCCAGACGTTCAATTTCAAGATTGTCAAAATCAACGAGATGCGGAAAAACGTGGTGCTCTCCCGGAAAGTGATTCTGGAAGAGAACCTCAAGGAACGCCGCAAAGAGCTGCTTAAAGATATCGAAGTGGGACAGGTACTGCAGGGCCGCGTGAAAAATATCACCGACTTCGGCGTGTTTGTTGATCTCGGCGGTATTGAC
>JAANXI010000088.1 GCA_018263365.1 Fidelibacterota bacterium
CTTCCTAAAAGGAAGGGGACTATTGGTTTATGTTTCCCTTCTTTTTGATTTGAATCCTCCCCTTGCAAATCGGAACGAACTCACCTATTATTCCCGTTGTGCGAACCATACATCACATTTTATCCATCAATACAATGACCAACAGGAAGCCAATATGAATATTCTTTGCGCCGTCGCCCATCAAATGGAACTCGATCCGTTCAAAGCCAAATACTCCGATGTGGAACAGTTCAATACCGGACACGGAAACCTGTACAGGCTCAATGGACATGCCGGAAATCTGAACTTAATTCGCACCGGCATCGGGCTGGAGACTACCAGAAAAAGTCTTGAACATGCGCTGCAATTTCTTTCCAAAGATGTTAATGGTTATCCGGATGTAATCCTCAATTTCGGTACCTGTGGCGCAATCCATCCGGAACGCGGGGTGGGAGACGTGGTGATCGGTACGGAAGTTCTGATGGAAGATCAGCCGTCGATTCCACTGAATTCCCAGTGGATTAACCGTTTTCGGGAATATTTGAACTTGCGCGAAAAAGAGAGCGTCGAAGGGATTATTTACACCACGGAGAAGGCCGTTGCGGATGAACGAACCCGAGACCGGATCTACCGGGAGACCCAAGCCCAGATCGTCGAAATGGAATGTTACAGCGTTGCACTGGTCGCAGAGGAACATGATATTCCGTTGCTCGCTGTGAAATGCATCAGCGACAATGCGGACGAATTTCTAATGAAGGATTTCCTGGCCAACGTGAACGAGACGATGACCGAACTAAGTGATATCATAGCGGGATTTATCGATTCCATTGTAGAGAATTAAGCCGTTCTGCACCGACAGAGGAACGTGCCTGCAGTGAAAGGTGAGACGTGAGAAAACGGTGAAAAGGCAGTAGTGAATAGTGAAAAGTTAAAAACGGTCGTGAGTTGTGTATCTTGAGTCACCGTTTGAAAACTGTGACCTGTAATGGCCCGTTTGATGTGGAGATGGACAAATTATATGCCCGTGAAGTTCTCCCGCTTACAGATCGCAAAGCGGGTGTAAGCGGGAGTAACACTAAAGAATCCAAATGCAGTGAAAATATCCGTCGTCGTTCCCGTCTATAACCGCCCGGAGAAAGTACACCGGGTGATCAATTCCGTACTCGGGCAAACATCACCACCCGAAGAAATCCTGATTACCGATGATGGCTCCACAGACGAGACTCCAGATGTGTTACAAGAGTACTCCCAAAGATATCCAAACAAAATCCGGGTAATCACGCATGAGCAAAACCGGGGCGTCTCAGCGGCCAGAAATACGGCAATTCGCAATGCCGTCGGAGACTGGATTGCGCTGCTGGACTCCGACGACGAGTGGCTGCCGGAGAAACTGGAACGACAGGCCAAATTCCATGTGAAGCATCCCGGCTTATTAATCTCCCAATGCAACGAAATCTGGATTCGCAACGGCAAGCGTGTAAATAAAAAAGATATTCATCAAAAACAGGGCGGACACATTTTCAAAGAGAGTCTGAAACTGTGCCTGGTAAGTCCATCGGCTGCGATGATTCATCATTCCATCTTTGAGGACATCGGATACTTCGATGAGTCAATGCCCGCCTGCGAGGATTACGATTTTTGGCTGCGGGTCCTGGTGAAACATCCTATCGGTCTGCTGAACGAAAACCTGCTGAGGCGTTATGGAGGGCACGCGGATCAGCTTTCCGCGAAATACTGGGGTATGGATCGCTGGCGCGTGCAAGCGATGGAAAAGCACCTGGACGCGGACATCCCATTGGACTGGAAAAAGGCGTTGTATGAGGAACTCATCGCCAAACTAAAAGTCCTCTACCAGGGCGCAGAAAAACGAGCCAAGCCGGAGGCAGAAAAGTACCGCCGGAAAATTGAGAATTATCAAAGTAGCTTAGGTGAGTTAAATACAGTGGATTGAGACAATTGTGAAATATTGCGTGTTACGCAATACATAGTACGCAATAATTCGTGATCCTCAATGGTTTCTCCGATGATTCTTTGAAAAGCATTCCCCTAAGTCGCTCACCAGAACTCTCATCCCTTTTTATCTTTGCCAAAAAACCGCTACATTTCCGGGAAAATTGAAAGAAGATCACAAGGATTCAATATAAATGAATAAGCAGGTGGAACAGATTTCTCCCAGGGAATTACAAAAGCGGCTGGAGAAGAACTCGGTGAAACTCATCGACGTCCGGGAGCAGCGCGAGTGGGATTACTGTCGCATCGAAGGCGCGGAATTAATCCCGGTACAGCAGGTTGCCGATACCGATATTGACGCCGAGACGGATGACGAGATCGTATGCTACTGCCATACCGGACAGCGCAGTTATTTTGCGGCGCAAATTCTGCAGAGACAGGGATTTGAAAACGTCTATAATCTAAAGGGCGGGATCAACGCCTGTTCCGACGATGTCGATCCGAGCATTCCGAAGTACTGATTATGGCTGATTATTACGTTAACAGAGAATGGGTGCCTATTGAGAAAGCCGGAATACCGCTGGATGAAGCAGGTTTTCTGCGGGGAGACGGGATTTTCGAATCCCTTTCGCTGGAAAACGGCGGGTTTTTTCGCCTGGGCGATCACCTGAACCGCCTGTTCGATGGCCTGGAAAAGATTCGAATACAGTCCGAAGAATCCAAAGAAGAACTGGCGGGTGTAATCCGCAGATCGGAAGAGCACAACGTCAGAACTGACGCCATTATCCGGGTTATCGTGACCCGCGGTATTTACGAGGGATCGCCGTGGGACTATTCCGGGCCGAACAGTTTGTACATTACCCATACACCACCGCCGGAACTGCCGGAAAGTCCGGCGAAAGTCGTGTATCTGGACGAAACGAACTATCCGCTGATACGACGGCATCCCGCTATTAAATCGCTGAATTACCTGGGCAACATGCTGGCCAAAATGGACGCGCATGACACTGGAGCGTTTGAGCCGATTTTATATAATAAGGACGGCTACATCACCGAAGGCGGCATCCGGAACATCTTTTACGTGAAAGCCGGTGTGCTGCTGACACCGCCGTTATCGCTGGGAATTCTCCCCGGCACCATGCGGGATGCCGTTATGGAGGTCGCTGAGCGGGAAGACATCAACTGGGAGGAACGCCTGATTTCCATTGATGAAGTGGGGGACACGGATGAGGCCTTCTTAACCAGCACCGCCGTCAAAATCCTGCCGGTGGAGTGGATCAACTGGACGAGCGACTATGTTGTAACATCTCGGCTGACTGATGCTCTAAATACGTTTATCGAACAGGAACGTGAATTTTAGGAACCACGAATACAAACAGAACGAGGATATACAGGCAGATGGCATTCAAATTCAAAGAAGAAAAAGCAGAAAAACTGGAAAAATCCCGGCGATATGATGACTTCCGGCCGAAATCGCGGTTGCGGAAAGCCGGCTTTTCGGAGGGACAACGCGTGCTGGATATCGGCTCCGGCACCGGCTTTTATACACGGGCAGCATCGCAATTAGTAAAGAGTGACGGCTTTGTCGTCGGTATCGATATTTTGAAGGGAATGATAGAGAAGGCGACCACCCTTGGCGTGCCGGAAAATGTGGAGTATCGTCTGTCCAAAGAATCTGAATTTCCGGTGGATGACGGCGAGTTCGACTGGGCGATTATGACGAATCTGTATCACGAACTCCACGAGCCGGATGACTTTATCGGGGAGATCCGGCGGGCGTTAAAACCGGATGGGCATCTGTATCTGACGGACTGGATTCCTCAGGAGGAAGAGGACGGCCCGCCGACCGAACATCGCGTGGCAAAATTCACGGTTGTTGCGGCATTTGAAGAACACGGATTCCGGGTAGAGTCCGAAGCAGAATTGAATAATTCTCATTATGAACTGGTGTTAATAAGCGAAGAATAAAACGAAAGAAAAACGATGGCTGATAAAAAGTATTACCTGAGAAACATTGCACTAACCGTCGTCACGTTGGTGGTGTTGGGCGCGATTGTCTACACAAGTTTTACCCAGAAGGGCGGCTACCAAAACCTGTCCGTGCAGGAGGTAAAGGAGCGGATGGACTCCGGATCGGATAATTTCGTCCTTATTGACGTGCGGACGGAAGGGGAATATACAGGGCAGCTGGGACATCTGGGTAACGCGCCGCTGTATCCAATCCAGAATCTGGATATCCAGTACCACGAACTGGAGAAATATCAGGAAGCGGATAAAGACCTTATCCTGTATAGCCGATCGGGTAACCGCAGCAGACGCGCCGCCGAATTTCTCCAGAAGAACGGATTCGAAAATATCTTCAACATGGAAGGCGGAATGCGGGCCTGGAATGCCGAATACGGTCGTCCGTCCAACAGCGATACGCCACCGCCGAATGTGGAGTGATTCTGTAAGTTTTTTTATCTTGAATTACGATCGTGGAGACGCGGTTTTTCGTGCTTTACCGATAGTATCTTATCCTACTGCATTCCGGATAATCTCGGTAAGAATCGGTTTTACACCGTCGATAATAAACTGGACGGCAATGACCATCACAATAAGCCCCATAATTCGGGAGATAATCCGCATTCCGGAGTTCCCCAGCAGTGCGCTGAGTTTAGGCGCAGTCCTCAACACGATATAAGTAGCAATCAGAGTAACGATGATTGCGAGAATTACAATGCCAAGAGTGAGCAGAGAGTCCGATTCACCGCTCAGAATCATCGTGGATGTCAGCGCACCCGGCCCACAAATCACCGGGACGCCCAGCGGAATAATTCCGACATCTTCTCTGGTTAGTGCTTCGCTGTCCTCTTTTCTGGAATGTTTTGTCCGGGAGAGACGGGCTTGCATCATATCCAGACCGATGCGGAAGAAAAGGAGACCACCGGCAATCCGGAACGCGTTGATAGTAATGCCAAAAAACTTAAAGATCAGATTGCCGGTAATGGCAAAAATCACCATAAGAGCAAAAGCGGTCAGTACTCCCCGGCGAGCGGCCACAGTTTTTCGATGTTCGTCATAGTGCTCCGTCATACCTAGGTACAACGGCGCTATCCCCACCGGATTTACCAGTGTGAAGAGCGAAGACAGTGCAAAGATGAAAAATGGTAAAGGTGCAGTGGGCATATTTTATTGTCTGATTTTGTAACGTTTTGAAAGCCATGCAATCGAATGGTGTATGGCAAAATGGATTTACGCGATTCCGATACGGCAGCGTTTTGAAATTGTCAGAGGAACACTTACATTACATACGATAAATGCTATATAGATGAAACAGGATAAAAAATGACAACTTCGACCATAGATTTAGATGCAGAGCAATTGCAGCACGCGGCAGTAGTGCTGAAAACACTAGGGCATCCCATCAGACTGGGGATCATTGAAACGCTGGAGGCCGGCCCGAGGAATGTGTCGGATATCCAGGAATCCATTGGAGAGCCGCAGGCAATTACTTCGCAGCATCTCCGGTTGATGGAATCCCGCGATATTCTGTCCTCCGAACGGGATGGAGTGCAGGTGTTTTACCAGCTGAAAAATCAGTTTATCACACAGATTCTGGAGTGTATCAAATCATGTGGCAGCAAATTATAGCCCGGCAGTGGTGGAAGCCAGCCCTCGGCGTATTTTTCGGGGGACTTGCCGGCTTTGGATATTACTATTTCATCGGGTGTGCTGCGGGTACGTGTCCGCTGCAGTCCAATCCGTATGTCATGACAGGATACGGAATATTGCTGGGCCTTGTCCTGGGCATCCCCGGGAAAAAGAAGAACGAATCAGATAATGCAAAAAATGAAGTGAAGGAGAAAGCATAATGCAGTACGGACATTCACGAGTCGTTGACCTCTCCTATGAAGACGCGCTCAAACGGACGGAAGCAGAGCTGAAGGAGCGCGGATTCGGCGTATTGACGGAAATTGATGTGAAAGCGACATTGAAAAAGAAACTGGACGAAGACATCAACAATTATAAAATCCTGGGCGCGTGTAACCCGCCGTATGCGCACCAGGCTTTGCAGATGGAGCAGGAATTGGGATTGTTGCTCCCGTGCAACGTTATCGTATACACCGCGGATAACGGAGAGACCATCGTTTCTTCGGTGAACGCCAAAGCGATGCTTTCGGTCGTGGACAATCCAGAGATGGACGAGGTGGCGTCAGAGATAACAAATATGCTGAAGGAAGCAGTAGACGCGGTAGCGGATAACGCGTAATGGATGCGGTTGTCGAAACGCTGTCCATCGTTCTCTTTTTCGCAGTGTACTACATTTTCTTACGATGGATCGCCCCGAAAACCGGGGCGCCGACCTGAGGCGTTCCGTTTCCTCAGGCTGAGGAGAACGCGAAAAATAGTTGTGCAAGCATAGAATTAGAGGCAGAGGAGTCAGACAAACATGCCGATGTATGAATACCGGTGCCGGAATTGTGGCGCTACATTTGATGAACTTGTGATCTCTGCTCAGGAAGAAGTGCAATGCCCGGAGTGTGACGAATATACCACAGAAAAACTGATGTCAGCATTCGCCTCCGGTGGCAGCAGCGGTTCCAGCTATGCCGGCGCTTCAGGCGGCGGCTGCGGAACCAGCGGCTTCACCTGAGCATAGCAAGGACAGACAGGTCGTGAACCTGTCCAACATTCAAAACCCTGCATGGATATTCTCCGTGCAGGGTTTTTTACTTGTTATAGAGTGTGATAATTTTATTTAGCCTGCATAATTCACAAATCCGTAGAATTGTGACCAAAAAATGTCGTGTTAAGTTGGTAAGAAACAATCCTTTGTAGAGCCAAGCCATGTGGGCTGTGTGAAAACCGTAAATCAAGGAGAAAATAAGTGCTAAGCACTGAATTGTTCTCTCTGTCGAGACGTTTCATGCCTGTCCCGATAAGTCGGGGAAACGTCTCTACAGCTAGCAATAACAATGGGTTAACGCGTTTTTCATGACACAGAAAATTTTCCGGGACTATGAGAAAAAACCTCTTGACATAGCATTCTCACACAGCCTCCCTGGCGTGTCTCTGCGCAAAGGTTTCTGATCCATCTCTTGGCAGATGTGGTGGAGATAAACTGCTCTCAGACTCTTGCGTTGAAACACCATGCAAATTTATGAATAATGCAGGTTAGGACGATTCGAGCCTGTATACTGGTGAGGAAAGGGGACTCTGGCATTGCTATGTTTTGAAGAGGAAGGGCCAGAGAGGGAGTGGTATTTAATTTCTTATCCCTAAAATTTTTCCGAAAGGCTCCATCCTGACACTTTGCTTTTTCTGCGGCTACTCATACTTTGTCTCTTGCTGATACCTCGTGGATGTATTTGTGTCTAGAATGTTCAGATAAAAAACCGTAGCCTATGCTATTAGCGGTCGGCAACGGAAAATCCTCGCCGAATCCACGTTGACAACATCGGGTGGCTTCTGTACTTTTTCGATTCGCGAACTGCCAACAGAAAGGATTGCTCGTTGAATAAATCGAACGACGAAGCGTTAGTTGAAGAGTTAAATCAAACCTACCAGCGTATTACCGATGAGGTCGGCAAAGTCATAATCGGGCAGCATAAAATTCTCGAACACCTATTAATCGCATTGTTTTCACAGGGACATTGTGTACTGGTCGGCGTGCCCGGTTTGGCGAAAACCCTTTTAATTCAGACTTTATCAGAGGTCCTGGACCTCAAATTCAGCCGGATTCAGTTTACGCCGGATTTGATGCCCTCGGATATCACAGGCACAGAAGTGATTGAAGAGGATCAAGCGACCGGGAATCGCACATTCAAATTTTTCAGAGGGCCGGTCTTCGCCAATATCGTGCTGGCAGATGAAATTAATCGAACGCCGCCGAAAACGCAGGCCGCATTGCTGGAAGCGATGCAAGAGCATAAGGTGACAGCTGCAGGGACTACCTATACACTTGATGAGCCGTTCTTTGTGCTGGCAACTCAAAACCCGATTGAGCAGGAAGGGACCTATCCACTGCCGGAAGCGCAGCTGGACCGGTTCATGTTTAATTTGCTGGTGGATTACCCCACGAGCGCTGAAGAAAACGAAATCGTGAAATCCACGACCAGCGCGTACGAGGCTGATTTGCAAAAAGTAGCCACCTTCGAAGATATCTCAACCTATCAGGATCTGGTGCGCCGGGTGCCGGTGGCCGATCCGGTGGTCGAATTCGCGGTCAAACTGGTCAGTTCAACTCGTCCGGATTCCGACGGCACGCCGGACTTCATCAACGAATGGATTGAGTGGGGCGCCGGCCCGCGCGCTTCACAGTTTTTGATTCTCGGAGCCAAAACAAAAGCGGTTTTGGAAGGCCGGCCATCTCCATCCATCAGCGACGTCAAAGAACTGGCGAAGCCGGTGCTACGTCATCGACTTATTACTACGTTTACCGCCGAGGCCGACGGAATCAAGCCGGACGATATCATTGAGCGACTCGTTGAGTCGATTCCCGAGTAATGCCGGTCAACGTAAACAAACGCGACTTCCTTGATCCGGAAACGATCTCCCGGATCGAAAACCTCTCGCTGGTTGCCCGGCTGGTAGTGGAAGGTTTCATCATTGGATTGCACAAGAGTCCATACCACGGATTTTCGGTGGAGTTCGCGGAACACCGCCAGTACATGCCCGGCGACGAAATCAGGCATATCGACTGGAAACTGTACGGAAAAACCGATCGGTATTACGTTAAACAGTTCGAGGAAGAGACTAACCTCAAGGCGTATATCATCCTGGATGCCAGTCAGTCCATGGGATTCGGGGAGAACGGTGTCACAAAATTACAGTACGCTTCCTACCTGGGAGCAGCCCTCACGTATCTCATGCTGAAGCAGCAGGATGCGGTCGGATTGACCCTGTTCGATGACGGCATTCGCTCCATTGTGCCGCCAAGCTCGCGCCCTAGTTACTTAAATGTCATTCTCAGCCAGATGGAAAACCTGGAAACCGGCGGCGATACGAATATCGCCGGCACACTGCACGAACTGGCGGACCGGGTGAAGCGCCGTGGATTGATTATCCTGATATCCGATCTTCTGGACGATCCGGAAAAAGTGATGACCGGGCTCAAACATTTTCGTCATAAAAAGCACGAGGTGTTGGTTTTCCACGTGCTGGACAATCAGGAGATCGCATTCGATTACGACCGGCAAGTGGAGCTCACAGATATGGAAAGCGGGGAACACATGACCACGGAACCACGGATGATCCAGCAGGATTATCGTGCGGAAATGCAGAAGTTTATCAATTATTATCGGCAGGAATGTCTGTCCAACCACATCGATTACGTTCAACTCACCACGGATGAGCCGTTTGACCTCTCGTTGTCAGAATATCTGAATAAACGACAGAAGTTAGGATGACTACCGTGGTACTGTGTAAGAGTGGTATTGTGTTACAGTAGTCTCCGGTCTGGCTCGAATAAAGTCCTCCTGTTGGAGGACTGTTAGTTCGCCTGGCAAGGGGCCGTCATACGCTGGCTCCTGACGGACCGAGCCACTTGGTCGTCTTGCCGAAAAATGGTCTCGGTTGGATTCTATAAAATTACCCGCCCACCGTTCAACAATTTTGCCGGCTTCCACTCGGAAATAGGAATCATTTCGCACTTTTTCCATAGGATTGGCGTTTTTACCTGTGGTCGGGGGAAGACTCTGCGTGCAACCTTTTTCCCTGTTTTGTACTTTTCGCCGAAAGGATTTCTATTGGAGAACCAGGAAAAATTTGTAATACACAACCAGGATCGGGAGGAGCCGCGAGACATTACGCATCCGATCGTCATTATTTTGGACCGGCTGCGGAGTGCGTTCAACGTGGGCAACATTTTCCGCATCGCCGATGTGTGTGCTGTGGAGAAGGTGATTACCTGCGGCTATACGGCAACTCCGCCGCATCCGAAGCTGGAAAAGACCGCCTTGGGCGCCGAGGAATTTGTGGAGAGCCAGCATTTTGAGACTAGTTTGGAAGCGGTGCAAGAATTAAAAAAGCAGGGATACCAAATCATCGGCATTGAAACCGTTGAAGGCGCGCCGAATATCTGGGATGTGGAGTTCGGCTTTCCGGTGGCGTTTGTCTTCGGCAACGAGGCGCTGGGAGTAGAACGCGAAACACTGGAAGCCTGTGATGTCATCGCCAAACTCCCGGCATTCGGACACAAGAATTCACTGAACGTTGCCAATTGTGCTTCGACGGTTTTATATGAAGCGATTGAGCAGTTAACGAAAGGTTGAAGATCTAAGCGCTGGCAGCCCTCCGGAGGGCTGCTAGCACTAAAAATCCATGATCCAATTCGAACACATATTTATCATTGGCTGCGGCGATATTGGCCAACGCGTCGCAAAGATATGGCTGAAGCGCTCGTTCGAAGTGTTTGCATTGACGCACTCTGAGGAGAGCGTCGTACGATTGCAGTCCAGAGAGATTATGCCCATCCGCGGTGATCTGGATGCGGCGGACACTCTGCAGGATTTGCCGGTCCATAATGCCTTAGTCTACTATTTTGCTCCGCCGCCCCGATCCGGTGAGACCGCTCCACGAATGGCGAATTTTCTCCGCTCGATTCCGGACGGTGCGTTGCCTGTCCATCTGCTCTATATCAGTACCAGCGGCGTGTACGGCGATACCGGCGGCGACTGGGTGACGGAAGAATCGCCGTTGAATCCGAAGACGGAGAGATCGAAACGCCGCGTCGATGCCGAACAGCAAATCCTGGAATGGGCAGCGGAAACCGGCGTCCCGTATACCATTCTCCGCGTGCCGGGAATTTATGGGACGGGACGACTGCCGATCGAAAAGGTAAAGAGCGGTCGCCCGGTGCTTCGGGAGAAGGATGCTCCCTACTCCAACCGTATCCACGCCGACGATCTGGCCCGCATTTGCGTTAATGTGGTGACAAACGGAAAACCCAACGAAATTTATAATGTCAGCGACGGGAATCCGGGATCGATCACGCAATATTATTTTATACTAGCTGATCTGCTTGGTATAGAACGACCCCCAACGATATCCATGGAGGAAGCTCGCGAGCAATTTAGTCCGATGCTCATGTCGTTCCTGGAAGAATCCAAACGGCTGGATATCTCCAAACTTCGGAACCACTTAGGATATGAGCCGCTCTATCCATCATTGGAAAAGGGATTGCAGGCATCTTTGGCTGAACAGTGACGCTCGTTCCCTTTCAGTGAAAATTTTACTTCTCACACGCATTTTTCTTTGGTATACTTGCCGCCGAATGGAACGAATGCGATGACTGATATGACAATCTATTCCGCGGCAATCCTGCTGTTCCTGGTGATGGACCCACTGGGGAATATTCCCGTCTTTTTGACCGTTCTCAAAGAGGTGGAAGAGCGTCGCCGCAAGTGGATTATCCTGCGGGAAGCCGTTATCGCATTTGGCGTGTTATGCCTGTTTCTACTCTTTGGCCGCCGGATACTGGATGTTTTGCAGATCTCTGAACCCTCACTGAGCATCGCCGGGGGCGTCATCCTGTTCATTATCTCCCTAAAAATGATCTTCCCACCGCAGGAAAGCGTTTTCGGAAGCACTCAGGATAAGGAGCCGCTCATTGTCCCGCTGGCGATCCCGTTGATTGCCGGACCCTCGACCATCGCAACGGTGATGCTCTTCGCATCACGCGACCCGGAGCGCCTGCTGGATTGGTTTATTGCATTATTATCCGCGTGGCTTGTCAGTACGGTGATTCTGTTTTCCTCCGGTGTGCTTCGGCGTGTACTGCGTCGCCGTGGGCTGGCCGCCACCGAACGCCTTATGGGGATGCTCCTGACCGCAATTTCGGTACAGATGCTGCTGACCGGGATCGAGCAGTTTCTGGCGCAGTAGTAAAGAAATTCACCGCAGAGACGCAGAGGCCGCAAAAAGACGCGAATAAAACACGAATTAATAACGACCAACAACGAACCACGAACAATAAAAGTTCTCCCCTCTAATAAGGAAACTACCACCAGGATGATCACAGTTCAGATTGACACAGGACTGAGGACGCAAGCCGCGTGGCTGTTTTTAACTGTAACACAATAACACTCTAACACTTTAACACGGTTTTTAGTTCTCTTGACATAAAAGTACTCCCACCGTATGTTACTCCGCTTATGGGGAATCGAAAGTCAAATATAATATACGCCGACCACAGCGCTACCACGCCTGTTCATCCGCAGGTCATCGAGGAGATGCAGCGGGTGATGACCGATGTCTGGGGGAACGCCAGCAGCGTGCATCAGATCGGGCGGTCCGCCAAGGTGGAACTGGAGATGGCCCGCGAGCGGATCGCCGGTTCGATAAATGCTGCCCGCAACGAGACCTTCTTCACCAGCGGCGGCACAGAATCGGACAACTTTGCGTTGCGCGGATTTGCTGAGGCTTTTCGGAGCAAGGGCAAACATATTATCACTTCGAAGGCGGAGCATCATGCGGTGCTCCATACCTGCGAGGCACTGGAGAAGAACGGCTATTCCGTGACATATTTGGAAGTGAACGAACACGGTATGGTCAATCCCGGCGATGTGAAAGCGGCTATTACCGATGAGACGATTCTTATCAGTATTATGCACGCGAACAACGAGATCGGCGCCATCAATCCCATAGGTGAGATCGGCGCATTGGCTCATAAGCATGATATCCCGTTCCACACCGATGCGGTGCAGACGTTCGGAAAGTTGTCCATCGATGTAAAGGAACTGAATGTCGATGCACTGTCGGTCTCCGGACATAAGATTTACGGCCCAAAAGGCATCGGGTTTCTCTATGTGAACAGGAACCTGGATATCATTCCCCAGTTGACCGGCGGCGCGCAAGAGAGAAACCTCCGGGCCGGTACGGAAAACCTCCCGGCTATTATGGGGCTGGCGAAAGCCGTGGAACTTTCTATGGAAAAGCGAGAATCCGAATCAGAGAGATTGCGAAATTTACAGCATCAACTTGAAGCAGGATTAACCGAGCAGATCTCCGGTACGACCGTTCACGGGCATCCGGAAAAGCGTATTCCGGGACTGACGCACATCGGCTTCGATAATGTCGATGGCGAATCACTGGTAATGAACCTGGATATGCGCGGCATTGCCGTCTCCAGTGGCTCGGCGTGCTCCTCCGGATCGGTGAATCCGTCCCACGGGCTCATGGCCATGGGGTACGAGCCGGATCGGGCCAAGAGCGCCATTCGCATCTCCCTGGGGAGAAGCAATACAGAGGAAGATATTCCGGTGCTGGTTGAGGCAATTAAGGAAGAAGTGGCACGAGTGCGAAGTGCTGGAGAAAACCGGAACCAAACGAAAAAAGAAAAAGTCGTACACGCATAAAAAATAGAACACGGGTAAACGCGGAAACAGAAGATTGACACGGATAAAACAGATATTTGAAATTATTCAATAATTTTGTAATCAGCGTTTATCCGTTGTTTCAGTGTAAATCTGTGTTCTATTAGGGATTATAAATGAAGAGGAAACCGGACAAAGGTGAACGGGTCGTAGCCGCGATGAGCGGCGGCGTGGATTCGTCATTGATGGCGAAGCTGCTGTTGGATCAGGGCTACGATGTTATCGGTGTCACCATGAAATTGTGGACGTATGAGCGGGGCGGCGGAAACAGCCGCGCGGCGGACAGCAACTGCTGCTCCATCGAGGAGATCAACGACGCGCGGATGGTCTGCCATCAGCTCGGCATTCCACACTATGTCCTCGACTTTTCGGACACATTTCACGATACGGTCGTCGAGAATTTCGTGAGCGAGTACCTGAACGGCAGCACGCCGAATCCGTGTGTGCTCTGCAACTCGCGGGTGCGGTGGGTCTCCCTGCTGGATCGCATCGGCGAGTTCGGCGCGGAGTTCATCGCCACGGGACATTACGCCCGCCGGCGCTACAATCCGGAGACTGATTCTATGGAATTGCTCCAGGGACTCGATCCGCACAAGGATCAATCCTACGTGCTGTGGGGCGTGAGCCAGGATCTGCTGCGACGGACGCTCTGGCCGTTGGGTAATTTCACCAAAGATACCGTCCGCGAGGATGCCAGCGATGCGAATCTCCATACGGCGCAGCGTCCGGAAAGCTTCGAAATTTGTTTTGTCACCGATAATGATTATCGACGCTTTCTGAGCGAGTACGCCACTGAGGAGATGGAGTCTATTCCTGAGGGCGACATCGTGGACACCGAAGGCAATGTGTTGGGTAAGCACGAAGGTTATCCGAACTATACTATAGGCCAGCGCCGGGGACTGGGAGTCGCCGTTGGAGAGCCGGTCTACGTGAAGGAGATTCGACCGGAAAGCAACCGGATTGTGGTCGGGAAGAAGCAGGAAGTGTTGTCTCAGACCTGCGAAATTGCCGGCGTGAATTATACCAGCGGTATTACTTTGACTGAACCCACACGTGTCCGGGCGGCGATTCGCTATAATCACCGGGGCGCGGAGGCGACAATTATCCCCGGGGACAAAAATACAGCGACCATAGAATTCGACGAGCCGCAGCACGCGATTACGCCGGGGCAGTCTGCTGTCTTTTTCAGGGATGACCTGGTGCTTGGCGGCGGGTTTATCAAGCAGGCGGCATAGCTTACATAGAATTATTGAGAGGGATTGACGGAGGCGGCGAATGACGAAAAAGGTCACAACAAAAACAATCAGATCGTGGAAGGGCAGCGATCATAAGATCACCTCGCTGACGGCCTACGATGCCACGTTCGGTAA
This sequence comes from Fidelibacterota bacterium, assembly GCA_018263365.1. Classification (GTDB taxonomy): domain Bacteria; phylum Fidelibacterota; class JAANXI01; order JAANXI01; family JAANXI01; genus JAANXI01. The sequence goes on from JAANXI010000088.1 coordinate 14,657, forward strand.
ACTTGTCGATTCCGCCGGGATCGACGTGGTGCTCGTCGGCGATTCCGCTGGTAATGTTTTTGCGGGACATGACACCACCATTCCAATGACCATGGATCAGATGATTTATCACGTGTCCTCCGTTCGGCGGGGTGTTTCGCGTGCGCTTCTGGTCGCCGATATGCCGTTCGGGTCGTACCAGAGTTCAGACGAAAAGGGCATGGAGAACGCTATCCGGTTTATGAAGGAGGCCGGGGCCGAAGCCGTGAAACTTGAAGGGGGAAAGCGTATAACCGGGTTAGTAAAAAAACTCACCGAAAGTGGCATCCCGGTGATGGGACATCTGGGACTCACACCGCAATCCATTAACGAGTTCGGCGGTTACCACACTCAAGCTACCTCGGAAATCACCGCCGAGCGCCTTATCGACGATGCGCAAGCATTGCAGCACGCGGGTGTTTTTTCGTTGGTGCTGGAAAAGATTCCGGCTGCACTGGCGAAGAAAGTTACCGAAACGATTAGTATTCCCACTATCGGCATAGGTGCAGGACCTGCTTGCGATGGGCAGGTGTTGGTTATCTACGATATGCTTGGTTTGTATGACGAGATCGAGCCGAAATTTCTCCGACGGTATGCCAATCTCGCCGATGATGTTCGATCCGCTTTAGGCAGGTATATCGATGATGTACAGAGCGGCGATTTTCCGAATGAGGATGAGTCGTATTAAAGCAAGATAAATAGAACACTGATTTCCACTGAAAAAGAAGATTTACGCTGACATAGTAAAAAGGATGGTTCATCAGTCATTCTGAGTTTTTCGATCGGTAAACCGATAAAAAGACAAGTTCTTAAGCGGCTCCAATTTATAGGGGCGCCCGAGATAACGGGAACATTTTTTCGCGTATCGTCAACATGATGCCCCTTTCAGGGTCTCGACCCCTGAAAGGGGCCAACACAGAATCGTTTCAGGTTCTTCACTCCACTCTGTCATACTCAAATAACGAGGTGTTACTTCTTCCACGCAACACGCAATACGCAATAATCCAAAATACCATTCTGTTTTCCGGGCGAATTCGTTTAAATTTCACATTGTTATGAGCATTGAAGTCATCAAATCGGTGAGGACAATGCAGCACCGCAGCAGCGTGTTGCGGCAGGCCGGGAATTCCATCGCGCTGGTGCCGACAATGGGTTTTTTGCACGAGGGCCATCTTTCACTCGTCGATATCGCCCGGGAAAAGGCGGATATCGTTGTGATGAGCATCTTTGTGAATCCCACGCAGTTCGGGGAAGGCGAGGACTTCGAGGACTATCCCCGGGATTTCGAGCGGGATTTATCATTGGCACGGGAGCGCGGAGTAGATGCTATCTTTTGGCCGGATGCCGATGAGATGTATCCCGAAAACTACAGCACCTACGTTGAGGTAGAAGAACTGGACAAACATCTCTGCGGAGCATCCCGGCCCACCCATTTTCGAGGCGTAACGACCATTGTGTCAAAGCTGTTCAACATCACCCGGCCGGACATTGCGGTCTTTGGGCAAAAGGATGCGCAGCAGGGATTCATCATCAAACGGATGGTACGGGACCTGAACCTCCCGGTTGAGATCATCCTTGGGCCGATTGTGCGGGAGGACGATGGGCTGGCTTTGAGCTCCCGGAATACCTACCTTTCAGATAGTGAGCGAGAGCAGGCGCTTGCCCTGTATCGCGGGCTGCAGGCGGCAAAAAAAATGGTTGAATCTGAAGAGGTGGATAGTAATATTATTATTGAAAAAATCCGGTCATTCTTTGAGGCGGAACCTGACGTTCAAAAAGATTACATTGAAGTGGTTGATTTGGAGCGATTGGCGCCCATAGAAAGAATTGATCAACCTGCGCTGATTGCAGTTGCGGCTTATGTGGGAACTACGAGGTTAATTGATAATATAATACCTAAATTGAGCGATTGTTGTGGATGAGATGTGCCAAGATGTTGAGATGAAAAGGGTTTTGGGAAACCGAAGGCATACCCGGAGGGTCTGTAGAGGATTTCACG
>JAANXI010000089.1 GCA_018263365.1 Fidelibacterota bacterium
GCTTCCAGTTGGTGGCCCAATCAGTATTATGGATATACCGGGTCCGAATGAAATCGACGATTGAACCGGGAGGCTGCTCCTTCCGCTGTTCTATTGTCCTGAGATTATTTACCAACTGCTGATACGTCGCCTTGCCGGTATCCGTAGCGGCAAGGTACCCTTTAATTAACTCCGCTCCATTCTCCTCAGATACCTCTTCTATGCCGCCGCAGCATTCCGCCAATCGCGTCCGGACGATCTCTCTGCTATTGCGATCAAGGTTTTCAACCAGGATACTGATTTCCAGCCAGTTCTTGTCGTCCTGTGAAACATCTGATAGCAAGGTTTGAATCTCCTCCGTACGGTGGATAATAGTGGCTCTGAAATATTACGCACCTATTCCGAAAAGTGAAATGCCTTTAACGAAATTTTCCGTTGCTATGAATATTTACCGTGTTCACAAATATGCTACTTCCCTGGATCTGTCCCAGTGATAGATATCGCTGCCGCTTCTTGCGAACGATATAGTGGCCAACAGGCTGCGCAACCATCTGACGATAGCATCTATTTTCATTTGATTTTTGAAAAGGCCGGGATCGGTATCGCGCTCCTGAATGCCGATGGAAAAATCCTGAAAAGTAATCCGGAACTGGAATCGATGTTGGGATATTCCAGGGAAGAGCTGGAGCAGAAACCGTTCATTGAGAACACTCACCCGGAAGATGTGGATGAAGATACCCGGCTGTTCAATGAATTAATCTCCGGCGACCGTGAATCGTATGAGTTGCAAAAGCGGTACCTCTGCAAGAACGGAGATATCTGCTGGGGATTGCTCAATGCAACACGGGTTGAAATAGAAACACCCGGGAATGTGGCTGCACTAGGCATGGTGCAGGATATTACCCAGCAGAAACAGTTCGAGGAAGAGCTGCGCATGTTCAAATTGGGCATCGAACGTTCCGGGGAAATTTTCTTCCTGACCGATCCGGAGGGACGAATTATCTATGTGAATCCTCAATTTGTGGAAGTGTATGGATATTCCCCCTCAGAAGCCATTGGCCAAAAACCCAGTATTTTGAAGTCCGGTGAACATTCAGCCGATTTTTACAAAGAATTCTGGGAGACGATTACGAATAAGCAAGTAGTCTCCGGTGAAATAATCAATCACACGAAGAATGGGGAAGAAGTAATTATTCAGGGTTCTGCAAATCCCGTGCTGAATGATAAAGGAGAAATCATAGGTTTTCTGGCCGTCCAGCGGGATATTACCAGAGAAAAACGGATGCGGGAATCGCTGCGGAAATCCGAGAAAAACTTCCGCGAAATCTTTGAAAATATGCAGGAAGGGTTTTACCGGTATGACCCCGATGGAAAGCTCCTTCTCGTAAATCCTCAATTAGCAGCGATGTTAGATTACGAACATCCGGAAAACCTTATAGGCAAACGTATTGATGAACTGAACCTGTTTAATCAGGAAGACCGGAGCAAATTCTACCAGGAAATAGACAAGAGAGGTCAAATACAGAATTATCAGTCTGAATGGTACACCAAAGATGGAACCACGCTGTACACGAAGGAGAACGCTCATGAAGTAAGAAACGACGCCGGAGACCTTCTGTATTACGAAGGCACAGTCCAGGATTTGAGCGAAGAGAAGGCGCTGGAAGAGGAGCTCCTCCAGGCGCAAAAGATGGAGGCGATGGGCCGGATTGCCGGCGGCATCGCCCACGATTTTAATAATTGTGATGGCAACCATTTCCGGGGCCAACCAGATGCTGTCTCTGATTATCGACGATAATTCTCTGGAAAAATATACCAACATGATCGATTCCAGCATCGAGCGTGGACAGACCATCACCGATCGGATGCTGACATTTACCCGCTCTGCGGAACCGGAATTCCAGCCGATATCGGCCAATTCGTTCCTGTACGATATTGAAGAGGTTATTTCGCATACTCTGCCGAAAAATATCGAAATTATCCTCGATACATACTCGGAAAACGATTTAATCCTTGGAGACAAGGGCCAACTCCAGCAGGTCATAATGAACCTGTGCATCAACGCCAGCGATGCCATGCCAGAGGGCGGTACGCTTACGCTGACGATTACCAAGCCGGAACCTGAGATTAAAGAAAAACATAAACCGAAAGATCACCGGGAATTCCTGTGCCTGCGGGTTAGCGATACCGGTACGGGAATGGATCAAGAGACACAAGAGAAGATTTTCGAGCCCTTCTTTACAAAAAAGGGGCCGAATAAAGGGACCGGACTCGGGTTAAGCGTCGCCCAAAAGATTGTAACCAATCATGACGGCTGGATTGACGTGGAAAGTGCACCGGGAGAGGGCAGCACCTTTTGTGCCGGCATCCCCAAACCGGAGAAAGAAATAGAACCGGTGGACGAGGAGGCGCTGGAAGAAACACCGTCCGGACACGGTGAGCTGATTCTGGTCGTGGAGGATGAAGAGCCCATCCGGGACTTGCTGACCGATTTATTGAGAGATTACGGTTATACGGTATTAAGCGCACAGAGCGGTACCAAAGCGCTTGATTTGTTTCAGGAAAACAGTGAAAAGATAGACCTTGTATTAACTGATTTAGGTCTCCCGGAGATGAGCGGCAAACGCCTGGCTGAAAAACTGCTCGAAATCTCTCCGGATACTCCGATTCTGGCAGCCACAGGGTACATTGACAAATCAGAGATGCAGTCGCTGGAAGAGGTTGGGTTTATTGGCGTCAGCCACAAGCCATTCGATTTTCAGGAATTGCTGAGAAAAATTGCCCGAGCTCTTGCGGACATGTAGCAAACTTTACCGAGTACCTTCTTTGACGGATAATTCGGAAAACGGGATATCCATTAGATGGTACTTTTGCCATCCACTGTAATCGTAATGCCACCACTCCGAACTGATCGGCGCAAAGCCGTGCCGTTCCATCACCGTTTTCAGAATATATCGGTTTTTCAACACTTCTGCCGGCAGATCAGTATAATCGTGGTGCGCCTGTTCTGAGAAATCGTCATAGCCGGTAGGCATTGGCAATTCCTCGCCTGTCTTCAATGAAATCAGCGTCACATCCACGGCGCAGCCGCGATTGTGGCGGGAGCCGGAGGCGGGATCGGCCACATACCGGGGATCTTTGTACGGTTCCCACATCGCCACGGTCACCCGATACGGCCGGTAGCCATCATAAACTTTCAGTTCGAGGCCGAGTGATTGTAGTTCTGCCTGCACCGCTTTCAACGCCCTCGCCGCTGGCAACCGCAAATACGCTTTGGCCGCCGGATATAGCTGTTTGCCCATGAAATTGTCATCTGTGGCGTACTTGATATCCAGATGAATTCCGGGGATAAACCCTTCCAGGTCAACCAATTGGCGTGTGGAATCCTTTTGGACCAATTCCTGATACAGTTCCGGCGAATCCACCACTCGCAGACCGTATTCGTTCACCGGGATATTCTGACCCAAAACACCTGAGGCAAGTACAGAGACGGCGAAAAGAATGGATAAGAAAACTCGCTTTCCCTTCATGAATGTCTCCTGCTAATCTGTGGACAGATAGACTTCATTTGTCAAACAGTGGACCGATCCGCCGGCATATTTAAAGTACGTCAGCGGGGTTTGGTAGCGCCGTATTCCCAGCGATTCGAGTCGCTTCTCAATTCCGGGTGTCTGAAACAAACAGCAGTTCACGAGAATTCCGGGCGCCACCAGGGAATTCACCGCATAGTCGCCCAGTTCTTTGCCCTCGCCGGAGGAATCATACGTCTCAATTTTTAGGATCTCCACACCCAGCGACTCCAACAGATCCAAGCTGTCCAATCTCATCATATCCGGCGCCACAATGACCGCATCGAGTGTGTTTCCCGGGCCCCAGACCGGCGTAAATACCGTGTCCAGGTGATAGCCCATTGACCGAAGCAAAAAGAAGTGATCCGGCTGTACGATATCCCGGACAAATTCGTGTCCGATGCGATTAGATCGGGACAGACCACCGAAGTAGTAACTACCCTCCTTCGTCTCGAGGAAAAAGACCTCACCGAACTCAAGATAGGCATCGCCCGGCAGGTCGATCAACTCGACATCGAACATCTCCGGGATAATTCTGCTGTAAATCTCCGCTTCGATTTCGCGTCCCCGGGCGCTAAATTTCCCCTGGATCCAGTAGCCATTAAACATCATGCCGGAATCCCGATTAAAAATGGCATCGTGGTAGCGGGAATCAGGCTGGTTGAGTTCTTCCGGGAACGGTACCAGATGCACCGTAAACCCAGCTTTCCGCAAGGTATCAACAAAACGTTGCCAGTCCGCCTTTAACTGTTCCTGATCCGGGACAATCCCTTGTTCGTTTGCGTAGACCGTTGCATAATTCAGGCTATCATCGGTATGGCCTTTATGCACCGGATACCCATCGTACCAGCAGCCCTTGATTTCGCCGTTTTCCGGCGGCAATTCTGTTACGATTATTTCATGCATGGACAGGTTCCGGTATCAAGAGATGTCTGAAAAGTAAAATGTCTACCTCAGTAGTGAATCGTTCTATGCGATGTTAATCCACTGGTCAAAAATCACGGCTCCCCCGCCGTAGGCTAAAAGGTCTGCCACATCTGCGGTTCCGTGGGAGGTCATCAATGGATACACCACCTCAAATCCGATAGCAATCACCACAAAAGCAATCAGGATATGCAACAAGGGCAAACGAAACCGGTTTGAATTTACCCGGAATCGACGGTGTGCATATAGTGTAATGGAGAGTATAATCGGCAGGCAGAGGATATCATCAAGATAGGATTCGAGCAGTGGGGAATGTATTCCGAAAATCACCAAAAGGTGGAAAGCCAAAAACAGCAATACCGCGCCGAGAAAAACCCGGTTGGTCAGCACCCGCATCCTAAATTGCGAGCACTCCTATCACCACAACGGCAAGACCGAGTGCCAGCAATGTCGTCCAAATTCCGTTGGTTTGCTTCTCGGTTTGAGATGTTTTGCTGTTATTTAGTAAGTATTTATCTTGTTTTGACTGCATTTTTAACTCCTGTATAATCGTTATATACGAACCCCAACTCCAAACTGTAATATCCGGTGCTTTAAACTAAATGGGGTGTCTTCAGGGGGGTATTTGTCTTGATTCATCACATTATCCAACCCCCACGTGTACCGCAGATCGAATACCACGTGGCTGCGGATATAATCCAGCCCAAAGACTATGCCGGTATCCCAGGGATTCAGATCGTCGGACTCCAACGCACCACTACCTGAAAGGAAACCTTCAAATTCAGTGGTAAATTCGTACGTTCCGCCCAAAAATTGCGCAAACGAAGGGCCGATTAATACCCGAAGCCTGGAATTATCTCTTGGCACTAAGGATGCCAAAAGGGCGATTTCAAAATAGTCCGCCCGGACATTTCCGGTAATGCTGCTTTCGCTGACCTGGGTGCCCCTGGTTGTGAAGTTAAACTCAGTGCGAATTTGGACGCTGTCCAGAAATGTCCACGTCACAAAACCGCCGCCGTGGAATCCGGAAACGGCATTCCAGTAATCGTAATTCTTGTCGGACACATTCGCCCGGTTTAGTCCCCCTTTAATACCAAAATACAGTTCGCGCGCTTCTGTGGGGACCGCCATCAGTGTCAATAAAAAAATTACCGAAAAAAAATATAGGCGTTTTGCCATAATTCTACATCCTGTGTTCGACTATCTTTCATCTAATTTAGTGAATGAATGGACCGGATAAATTTGCGAAATACGCAATGGGGAAGCCAGCAATAATCCGTACTAAATGATGAAAACCGGTTATACATCGGTGCGGCGATGCCCGTATTTCATTTCTACGGCAGAAACCACTTGCGCCGGCGTCCTGCCCTGTTGTAATCCCTGGATGATGAACGACTTCACCTCCACCGCTCCGCGGGGCCTGTCGCAATCGCATTCAGTCAGACTATGTTTGCATTCGCCACACGGACACATAAACTGGTCGGCGATCTGCACCATCTGGTTATTGAGTTGGGGATCAATAGTTTGCAATGACGAGGAGCTGCCCTTAAAATCCTGTGGACGCTCCTGCCCCGTATGCCAGGGATGGAGCAACACGAGAATCAGCGCAATACCGATAATGGCGAGAAAAATATAGAGCGGCGCAATCTTCGGCGGCGCTTTTCTGTCCTGCTTCTCTTTGACATCCCGGATCTCTTTCCGCTTCTGTTGTGTCTCTTTTTTCTTTCCGGATGATTTGGTCTTTCCGGACTCCTGTCCGGTATTTTTGACGGTTTCCGTCCCACAATTGGAACAAAACTGCGCTACATTTGGTAGTTCATTGCCGCATTGGGTGCAGTACATATTAACCTCTAAAAGCAGTGTTTAAGTTTTATGGTGTTCGGGTGTTCAAGTTTCTTAATCATAATCTTACTCTTAATCATAATCGAGTATTGTTGTATGAAAATAATAATCCAATACCCGAACCCTTATATCTACTTGGAGGCGCAGACGTAGGTTGCCCCCTTCTCCGGATGCATCCGCGCATTATGGACAGTATTCGCCGGCATATCCAGGCGATCGCCCGGTTGTAGCGTGTACTTCTCATCCCCAACACCGAACGTTACTTCGCCGTCCACGAGCCAGCGCACTTCTACATAATTATGCTGGTGATCGCCGTAGGTTGCGCCGGGGTGGTCGCTGAACATGTGAATGCCGCCGTAGCCTTCCTCCCGCAACGTTTGCTTTAACTCTTCGGGATCGGGCTGCTCATTTTTCTCCCATTTTTGAATGGATATATTTTGTGCCATTTTTGCCTCCATCTTTCTGCTACATCAAAGGCATGTAATTTTGGAAATTTTTATCACATCCACAAAAAGGAATTTTCTCTATGCCAAAACTACTTGCGCTCGTGACATCAAAGAGAGAAATTTTTGTTTATGCGCATTCGTCAATATACCAAAGATGATTATCCCGCCGTCAGGGATCTCTGGGAAAGAACAGGATTACTATTGAGCCTCTCCGATGAGCGCGAAGAACTCCACCGGATGCTCGATTATCACCCGGAGCTCTTTCTCGTGGGGGAACTGCCCAATCAAATCATCGGCTCTGTGATCGGTTCATTTGACGGTCGCCGGGCGTATGTGCATCACCTGGCGGTGGATCCGGATTACCAGGGACGGGGATACGGAACCCGGCTAATGGAGCACCTGGAAGAGAAATTAGAGGTAATGAACGTCGTGAAGTACCATCTGCTGATCGAACAGTGCAACGCAGATGTTGCCGGTTTTTATCGAAAGCTAGGCTGGTACGAACGGGACGATCTTGTGATGATGTCGAAAAATTTGCGTACGGATGATCGGTCGTCTTGTTAGGGATATGATATCGTCTTTTGCGTGCGAAATTTTATAGTTTTAATCGTGACCCTGCTCTAAGTGCTTAAAGCGGGGTCTTTCTCTGGCAGAAAAATCAGTCCCTATCTGCTTGCGTCGTTTCCGTGGAATCACTACTTTTTCAGCACAAAACTTTTTTGAGTAAACCGACTAAGTAAAGGAGGAGTTCCTTGAATATTCTGGTCTGCGTTAAACAGGTTCCCGACACCGAAACCAAGGTAAAAATTGGTGACGACGGGAAATCAATCGATGAAGCGGATGTAAATTTTGTACTCAATCCGTATGATGAATTCGGAGTGGAAGAGGCTTTACAATTGAAAGAGGCCGTCGGTGGTGAAGTCACCGTGCTTTCAGTCGGCCCTGAATCCGCAACCTCTGCCATGCGAACATCGCTGGCGATGGGCGCCGATAAGGGCGTTCGCCTGAACGCGGAGGATGTCCGCCTCAAGGACAGTTTCAGCATCGCCACGGCGCTGGCCAATGCCATCCAATCATTGGAATATGATGTTGTTTTCTGTGGCAAGAAGGCCGTCGATGGCGATAACCATCAGGTTGGGCCGATGCTAGCCACACTCCTCGACATCCCGTGTGTGAGCACCGTGACATCATTGGAATTCGACGGCGCCTCCTTTACGGCTTTTAGAGATGTGGAGGGCGGAAAAGAAACCTACACCGGCGAATTACCGGCGCTTTTCACCACGGATAAAGGTCTCAACGAGCCGCGCTATGCCGCGCTCAAAGGCATCATGCAGGCCAAAAAGAAACCCATCGATGTGAGTGACGCTGAATTTCCGGCGGAAGATTCACTGGTCGTGGAATCCATGGAACTGCCTCCGGAGTCGCCCCCCGGGAAGATCGTTGGCGAAGACGCCGATGCGGTACCGGAGTTGGTGCGACTGTTAAAAGAAGAAGCCAAAGTACTGTAGGGAGGAGCAACCATGGCTGAAGGCATACTTGTATTTGCAGAACAACGAAACGGACATCTGATGAAGGCGGCCAAAGAAGTGCTGACCGCCGGACATACATTAGCGGAGGAATCAGGGACAGAAATGTCAGCGGTGGTCGTCGGAGAGGGCGTCGACAGCTTGACAGATGAAATCGCCCAATTCGGCGCATCGAACGTATATGTCGCCGATGACGCAGGCTTCGCAAACTATACTGGATTAGCGTATGCGGAAGCGGTGAATGCAGCGGTAAACGAGGCCGATCCTGCCGTGATTCTGTTTCCCGCCGATTCCATGGGCCAGGACCTGGCACCGGTGGTCGCAGCGAAACTGGAAGTCGGCAACGGCTCGGACGTGACCAAAGTGAATTATTCGGATGGCAAAGTCACTGCCCGGCGGCCGGTGTACGCCGGAAAGAGTTTTGTGGATATCTCATTCAGGAAATCACCGGCGGTGCTGACCGTCCGTCCGAACACCTATCCGCCGGAAGAGCATCCGGTAAACGGCACGGTGCAGTCGCTGGATGTGACGCCGTCTGACAACGCACTTCGCGTGAGCGCCACGTTCGAGGAGTCCGAAAGCGAACGCCCGGAACTGACGGAAGCGGAACGCATCGTCTCCGGTGGTCGCGGCGTAGGGTCAGCTGATGATTTCGAGATCATTGAAAAACTTGCTGACGCATTAGGCGCAGCAGTCGGCGCCAGCCGGGCAGTCACAGACGCCGGATGGCGGCCGTACTCAGAACAGGTCGGACAGACCGGAAAAACCGTATCCCCGGCACTATACGTGGCATGCGGCATTTCCGGCGCGATACAGCACTTGGCGGGGATGCGGTCATCCAAGGTGATCGTGGCAATCAACAAAGACCCTGAAGCACCGATCTTTAAGATAGCCGACTACGGCATCGTTGCAGACTTATTCGAGGCGATTCCCCGCTTTATCGAGGAACTCGAAAACCAAGACTGATTTCCTTCCGACGTCCAATTCAAATCCCCTGTAACGGCCCCGGAAAATTGCAGGGGATTTGATCCTTTTTCCTTGAATTCCAGGTACGGGCAATCTAATTTTGGACACTTCTTGTGTGCGCGATTTTTAAATGAATACTCATTGTATATGTGTCGTGAAGAGTGTTGAAAGGAGAGCCTAGCACATCTTGGAAGTACAGATTTTCGACAATGTGAAGAGGAGAAAAATTGAATGAAATTTGAATATCATAAAGTGGGCAAAACCGTCGTATTTCGGGTCCAGAATATGCTGCTGGACGCTCACGGAGCCGATAAATTTAAGCGCGAAATGCTAATCGTGCTGAACGAAGGGGAATTCACAAATATTGTCATCGATTTGGAAACGGTCAAGATGGTCGACAGCAGCGGTCTCGGGGCGTTGCTGTTCGCCCGGCGGCAGGTCGTCCAGAAAGACGGCGAATGTTATCTGATCAACCCGGCGCCAAAGGTGTTGAATCTGCTGAAAATTTCGAAATTAAAAGATGCGTTCGAATCGTCGGACTCCGTGGATAAAGCCCTTGAAGAGCTCGGTGAAAATCCGGAGGAACTCTCCGAACCGGAAGAACAGTCCGAATCCTGAACAATTCTCCCCCTCTCCCTGACATTTTGATGGAATGTCATCCTCCCATCATCTCCGTAACCAATTAAAATGATCACCGGTATTTTATCATTTCTATATTCGCTTGATGTTTACATCTTTGGCTTATTAAACGCCGGTGTCGCCAACCCGATTTTTGATATTGTGATGCCGTTCCTCACCAATGAAGAGCATTTCGTCATCCCGATTCTGGCAGTCTGGTTTGGGTTAATCATCTTCGGCGGCAAGCGGGGCCGTATTGCGGCAATCATTTTACTCATTGCCACCGGGCTGGCCGACGCCATCGCTGCACAGATTCTCAAACCGTTCTTTGCCCGTCTGCGCCCCTGCCATGAACTGGAAACTGTGCGCTTACTGGTCAAGTGTGGCGGGAAGTACGGGTTTGTCTCCAACCATGCGGCGAATATGTTCGCGAGCATGACTGTCCTGGCATTCTTCTACCACAATTATCGTTGGTACTTTTGGGGATTGGCTGCCGCCGTTGCATATTCTCGCGTTTACGTCGGGGTCCATTATCCCGGTGATATTTTGTTCGGCGCCCTTTTCGGACTGGCGATGGCCTACGGATTTATCGGGCTGTTGATTCTTCTCAATAACCGGGAGCGCAAAAAGGAGCGTACCTGGCTGGAATGGCGGGAGCCACCACCGGACGTACTGTAGGGCGTGAGACGGCAGAGGTAACAAAACCGTGTTATTGTGTTAAGTATTACAGTGCTATAATAAAAGTCCCCGTATTTATTATTGGATAAATTGTTTCCTCCGAAAAAAAGTCCCAGAGGAACGGTATATTTGCAGATAAAATATCCAAAGAAATATTGAGCCTCGGAGAGGCGGCATCTATATCCTCTTTCGTTGCCTTATTTCTCGCAACGTTCCTCGATAGACCCTTTCAGAGGTCGAATGCCCCTGAAAGGGTCGTGGAACTCCCGGATTTCACGATGGCTTCCGCTCCGCGTACCTCTAAAGAGGCACGCTTTTTCGACAAAAGACGGATAAATCCACCTGAATCAACAGTCCTCCAGCAGGAGGGCTTTTTTTGTATTAGCGAACGTCTTTAGGCGTTCGTATTGTGAAACTCGAAGAAATCGTGAGACGTCAAACGTTAGATAAAAACGGTAAAGTAGTCAAAAATGAAAGAGGAAAAACAAAAAACTAAAGAAGGGAGCAAATCTCTGCAAATTCGGATAAAATGTTGATGGTCACGGCCTCAGCCGTTTTTCAGTGAGCAGTAATCCGTTACCGGTTTTCAGATTGGTTTCTGTGTTCATCCGTGTAATCTGTGGATAATTTTTTTGGTATCTTTGCTCCGGGAGGAGCCTCTCCAGGATCGCCTTCGTAGTTCTCCCGAATTAACTGCCAAACGGCAGCACAAACCGGAGCAGGATTTTGTTGTACAGGTCGGGTTGCTCCAGGTTTGAGAGGTGTCCGGATTCATCGATGATTTCCAGATGGGCGTGCGGCATCTCCCGGACCATCATCTTGCTGTCAAAGACCGGGATGAGCGTATCTTTCATTCCGGCAATCACCAGCACCGGCACTTCGATCTCGCTCAGGATAAATTCCCTGTCCTTGCGTTCGGCCATCCCCGCCAGTGCTCCGCGTACCGCACTGCCGGGCTGACGCCGCATCATCTGCTGGGTATATTCCACCACATCCTGTTTTTCGGCGAGGGTTTCCTCGCACAACACCTTTTCCAGTAAATCTTTCACTAGAAATTCCGTCCCGTCGTAATTGGTTTTTTCCGACGTGTTATACCGGTTTTGGCGCTGGGCGGCGGTATCTTTGGCCGCTTTTGTATTGGAGAGGATCAGGCCCAGGAGTCGCTCGGGATACTGTTCGGCAATCGCCAGACTGACGTATCCGCCCATGGATAATCCCCCGATGATGGCTTGATCGATTTTGAGCAGGTCCATCAACGCAACCACATCAGCGGCATACTGGGACATACTGACCGGTTCTTCCGGCGCTCCGGACTCGCCGAAACCGCGTAAATCTGGAGTAATGATCCGACAGTGATCCTTCAGGGCCTGCACTTGATCATACCAGAGATTCCGATCGAAGGGAAATCCGTGGAGTAATATCAATGGAACGCCTTCGCCCTGATCGTCGTAGTTCAGTTCTATTCCGTTGACTTCAACTTTCATAATTCAACTCCTGAAACGCGGTCGATTTTAAAATTCAACAGATTAAAGTTAATTAAATAAAAGGTTTTCTCAAATAGGTAAGGTTGCTGTCGGGAACGCCCAAGAAACGAAATTTAAATAAGCCGTGATGAATGCTCATTAAATTATGAGAGCACTAAACTCACTCAGTTGTTGATATTCGCACAGTCTGTTTCAACTCACCTCCTTTGTCCTCCTACAATACACTTGCCAAGGGGAGGGGCTGAGGATGAATTCTTTCAGTGCTCAAACTATCAAAAAAATCCCTTGACCCTCACGTTACGTAATCCCTTATATTGCCTCTGTAATTGATAAACGAAGGCAGGAAAAATGAAACAATACACAGTCAAAGAACTAGCGAAACTTGCCGGGATCAGCGTGCGGACGCTCCATCATTATGACGAAATCAACCTGCTGAAACCAGCAGAGAGAACCCACAAAAGATATCGATTGTATGGGGAAGATGAACTGTTGCGTTTGCAGCAGATCCTTTTCTACCGGGAATTGGACTTCCCGCTGGAAGAGATCAAGGCCATTCTCGATGCGCCGGATTTCGACACAGTAGAAGCACTCAAAGAGCATAAATCAGCGCTGATCTCACGGAAAAAACGGCTGGAAAAACTACTCACAACTATCGATAAAACCATAGCAAAAATGGAGAAAGGGTCCAAAATGATATACGAAGAACTGTACGACGGCATTCCCGTGCATTATGGGGACGGCACAGCCTTCCTGACCCAACCACCATTTACCGTTATCGCCAACATGTTGCGGCTCAGTCTCAACCCGGCCAATTTCATCATCCTTCAGGATCTGCTATCAGAAAATTCCGGCTGGAATTATGATCGGATTCATTCGCTGATTACCTTGCTGAACACGAATGACATTTCCATCTTTGGAGAAAATTCGCTGGGACTTATTCCTCAGGATGGCCGTGATGATCTCGAAGATCTCCGCTCGGTGTACCAGTCCATTGCGCAATCGCTGGATTCGAATCGTCCCGCGGATGCTATCGAGGAGATTTGTGATCATTATCTGGCTGAGTCGAGTTTGCCTGAATCCGACCGGCTGAAAAAGGAGACGCTCATCGAACTCGCGGAGGAATCAGACGGCGACGTCGAGGATTTTCTGGAGCAGATGCAGCTGAATCCGTATACCGACGCCGGACGACTCAAAACCGAAGGCGTGCATCTGTTGACCTTCCACGCCGCCAAGGGACTGGAATTTCCTGTAGTATTCATCGCCAGTGCGGAGGAGAGCATCTCGCCGCTGGATCGCGAGGGTATCGATATGGAGGAAGAACGGCGACTATTTTACGTGGCCATGACGCGCGCGGAGGATGAATTGCAAATACCATACACATCGGTATATTTTTTTCGACCCTGCGCGTCCGGGTTTTGGACTGTTTGGCTCCGGAGAAATTGAGTAGGTATCCCCGTTGTCGTCCCGGCGTCAATCCCTCGAATACCTCTTTCGATTCAGGCATTTCATCTGAGGTCATTTAATTTACCTTCTCCGCCATCTCCCGGATTTTCCGGACGGTTCGCCAGTTCCGTCCGGTGGTGGGAACGCCAAGTAATCGGTCGATTCGGGATACCAGTTTGGAGCGACCGGAGATCCGTCATCTTTATTCTGTGTCTGCCGCCGACGTTGATTCCGCGGAATAATGCGATGTAGGTTTGCATGATATTTACCTTTCAGTATAGGTCTCGTTGTGTATTCCAATTCAGATTATCTGGTCTCCGAATATCTGCGTAAATGTCAAATCCTATGTCTCCATATTGTCCGTACTTTTTTATAAAAAGTACCAAAAATCCGGCTGTCCGAAGCAAAGCAAGTTCCGGGAATTTCTCTGCACGAGTGGTAAAACGGTCAAAATAAATTGCCCAGCATTGATTTTTTTCTCCCCGTTTTGTCCCACGGGGGATC
>JAANXI010000009.1 GCA_018263365.1 Fidelibacterota bacterium
CGGTTTCCCAAAACCCTTTTCATCTCAACATCTTGGCACATCTCATCCACAACAATCGCTCAATTTAGGTTCAATTAAATAGAAGAATAGGGAATTGACCGCCGAATCCAAACGTATTGCTCATGGCAATATTGACGGGTGTCTCAGTCGGAGCGTTCGGCGAGTAATTCAAATCGCACTCCGGATCCGGTGTGGTGTAATTAATGGTGGGCGGCGCCACATTTTCCCGGATCGCATAGATACACGCCAGCAGTTCAATTGCCCCGGCCGCTCCCAGTAAATGTCCGGTCATTGATTTCGTCGAACTGACGATCAATCCATCTTTGGCATAATCGCCGAACACCTTTTTGATTGCGGTCGTTTCAGTGGCATCGTTTAGAGGGGTGGAGGTCCCGTGGGCATTCACGTACTGCACCTTGTCCGGCGTGATTTGCGCTTCATCCAGCGCCTGCTGCATGGCCCGAACAGCGCCATCGCCGCCGGGAACCGGCATAGTAATGTGATGCGCATCGGCAGTAAACCCGTTACCAATGATTTCAGCATAGATGTTGGCGCCGCGGGCTTTGGCTGCTTCGTATTCCTCCAGTATCACCACGCCTGCGCCCTCACCGATAACAAACCCTTTTCGGTCTGCATCGAACGGGCGGGAAGCCTCCCTGGGATCTCCGTCCCACTTGGCTAACGCTTTCATATTGGTGAATCCGCCGACAGCCATTGGAGAGATGGTTGCTTCTGAGCCGCCGGCCACCATCACGTCCGCATCACCGTATTGAATATGCTTGACCGCATTGCCTATGGCGTGCGTCGCTGTTGCACAGGCCGACACCACTGAATAGTTCGGTCCTCTCAGGTTATAGTGCATGGAGATATGTCCGGCGGCAATGTCTGAAATCATCATTGGAACGAAAAAAGGACTGATACGTCGTGGCCCTTTTTCGAAATAGGTCTGGCATTGATCCTCAAATGTATGGATCCCGCCAATCCCTGAGCCGACCACTACGCCGGTGCGGTCGTGGTCGATGGCATCCAGATCCAGACCAGAATCATCCATGGCCTGGATTGCCGCCACCATCGCGTAAATGCTATACAGATCCATGCGGCGAGTTTCGCGCGAATCGAGATACTGCTCCGCATCAAGATCGCGGACTTCTCCGGCAAAATCTACGGCAAAATCAGAGGTGTCAAATTGGGTGATCTCACCTATCCCGCTTTGTCCTTCCAGCAGATTTTGCCAGAAACTCTCCGGATCGTTTCCACACGGATTTACAGTACCAATCCCGGTAACAACAACTCGCCTTTTCATAGGATCCTGTGGTGTTTCGTTGTTGATTAGTTGACTTTTTCGTCGATATAATCAACGACCGAACCGACTGTCGTCAGTTTTTCGGCTTCCTCATCCGGAATTTCGAGATTGAACTCTTCTTCCATCTGCATAATGAGCTCGACGGTATCCAGAGAATCTGCGCCAAGATCATCAATAAATGATGCCTCCTTGGTAATCTTGCTCTCTTCAACCCCCAGTTTGTCCTGAATAATTTCCTTTACAGTGTCAAACGTATCCATCGTCTGGTGCCTCCTTCGTTTTTGATTAACTCATGACCATTCCGCCGTCCACCCGGAAAACCTGCCCGGTGATGTACCCGGCAAGGGGAGAAGCCAGAAAGAGCGCAGTACCCGCGACATCTTCCGGCGATCCGATGCGGCCCAATGGAATGCGCCCGGTGAGTTCCTCGCGTTGTTTGTCGTTTAATTCATCTGTCATATCGGTTTCGATATACCCCGGAGCAATAGCGTTCACCCTGATGCCACGGGATGAAAATTCCTGCGCTGTCGATTTTGTTAAGCCAAGGATACCGGCTTTCGACGCGGCGTAATTGGTCTGCCCGGGATTTCCGGTAATTCCCACGACAGAGGAGATGTTGATAATACATCCCGATTTCTGCCGGAGCATTTGCCGGCTGGCAAATTTAGTACATAAAAAGGCGCCTTTCAAATTCGTATTAAGAACGGCGTCCCAATCGGATTCGTTGAGCCGGAGCATCAGATTGTCCCGCGTGATTCCGGCATTGTTCACCAGGACATTCAGCGAGCCGAACTCCTCAATTATTTCCTTGATGAGGTCCTTGACGCTCTTAGCATCGGAAACATCACAGGGGATTGGGTAAACCTGTCCGTGTTCCGAAAGATTTTCCGCTGCCTGTTGCAGCGTATCTTCTGAGCGGCTTGAGATGACAACATTCGCCCCTTGTTCCGCGAATGATTGGGCAATTGTGTATCCGATGCCGCGGGAGCCGCCGGTGACCAGAACTGTTTTGTCATTGAGTGCAAACATACCGTTATTCCTTAAATCTGATTATGTCCCGATAGGAAGAAATGCTTTCCGCGCTTTTCTCTTTATCGATCCGGCGCATAAGCCCGGTTAAGACCGTGCCAGGGCCGACTTCCCGAAAGGTATCAGCCTTGTCTTTAATCATATTCTCGATGGTCTGCATCCAGAGCACTGGATGGTCGATCTGTTCAATAAGCGCCGACTTTAATGCATCGGATTTTTGCAGGGGCTTTCCGGAAACATTGACATATACCGGAATCTCCGCATCAATGAAGTCCACGTCTTCGAGAGCATCTTCCACAGCGACTTTTGCCGAACTCATTAGCGGGGAATGGAATGCACCTCCCACAACCAATTCGATGGCTCGCCTTGCGCCCATCTCCTTGGCATGTTGCATGGCTTCTCTGACGGCATCTACCTCACCGCTGATGGCGATTTGCCCCGGGGAATTATAGTTGGCCGGTTGTACAATGCCCTGTGAGTGCGCAGCAGTGCAAGCTTCAGCAACTTTTGACTCCTCCAACCCGATAATGGCCGCCATTGTCCCGGGACGTCGTTCACAAGCATCCTGCATGGCCTGGCTGCGTACTTTCACCAAGTGGAGCCCTGTTTCAAAATCAATGGCGCCAGCTGCCACCAGCGCGGAATATTCGCCAAGGCTGTGTCCGCTAACCATTGCCACTGAGGCATTTTCTCTCTGTAACAACTTAAACAGTATGACGCTGAGAGTAAAAATGGCCGGTTGTGTCACGTGGGTTTCGGTTAACTTCTCCAGCGGGCCTTCAAAGGAGAGTTTTGAGATCTGCTGGCCAAGGACCTCGTCGGCTTTATCGTAGTACTCTTTTGCTAAATCGAAGCTCTCATAGATATCTTTGCCCATGCCGACATTTTGAGACGCCTGACCCGGAAATATAAAGGCAGTTTTACTCACAGGTAACCTCGCTGATTATTGGCCCCATCTCAGGAGTGTCGCCCCCCAGGTAAATCCGGCGCCAAACGTGGCAAATACGATGAGATCGCCTTGGTTGAGTTGCCCGGATTTGACAATTTCATGCAGTCCAAGGGGAATGGTGGCCGCGGTTGTATTGGCATATTTGTCTATATTAATGACAACCTTTTCGGGGGCAAGATTCATTTTTTTTGCAGCCGCATCAATAATGCGTTTGTTGGCCTGATGCGGAATGAAAAAGTCAACATCGTCACCGGTAAGATTGTTGCGCTCCAGAATTTCCACGGAGACGTTCGCCATACCGTTTACAGCAAATTTGAACACGGTACGTCCATCCTGGTACAGGTAATGCATACCTTGCTCGACCGTTTCATGCGTCGCCGGATTCAGACTGCCCCCGGCAGGCATATTCAGATAATCAGCGCCTGAACCGTCACAATATACGAGGCTGTCCAGAATGCCGTACTCGGAATTTTCGGTCGGCTCCACCAGCACCACACCAGCGCCGTCACCGAACAGAATGCAGGTATTGCGATCCTCATAATTTGTAATTGAAGACATGGTATCAGCGCCAACGAGCAAAATTCTCTTGGATCTGCCACTCTGAATGAATTGCGTTGCTGTTTCCAGTCCGAACACGAAACCGGAGCACGCCGCCGAAAGATCAAAACCCCACGCATTGGTCGCGCCAATCCCTTCCTGTATCAAACATGCAGTAGACGGAAAGAACATATCCGGCGTAACGGTGGAGACGATAATCGTATCAATAGTTTCCGGATCAACATCATACTCATCCAGCATCTCTTTAATGGCATCCACGGACATGTGCGAGGTGGCCTGACCGTTCGAGGCGATCCGGCGCTCCTGGATCCCGGTACGGGTGCGAATCCACTCATTATTGGTATCGACCATTTTTTCCAGGTCCTGATTCGTCAGGACCTTCTCAGGGATGTACGTTCCTATTGCTGTAATTGTTGCGTTCAAAGCCATATATCATCCTTGTGGAATTAGCGGATCATCAACCTGAGGCATACTCGGAGACGTGACTCTGTGGACCTCAAGTTCTGATTGTATCGTTTCGTTAATGCGCTTTCTCACCATGGTATGAGCAACCCCGATGGCATTTTTTATCGCTTTTGGCGTTGAACTCCCATGACTGATAATTGAGACGCCGTTAATACCTAGCAGGGGAACCCCGCCGTGTTCTTCATAGCTGAATTGTGAGGAGATCGACTGCATCACCGGTTTCATTAAAAATGCGCCAAGTTTCGCGAAGGGTTTGTTATCCAGTTCGGAGCGCACCATTTCCATAACGGAATCGATGATGCTTTCGCCGAATTTCAGCAACACATTTCCGATGAACCCGTCGCATACGACCACGTCAACCTTCCCGGCGAGGATATCCCGGCCTTCGATGTTGCCTATGAAATTATCCAGTTCCTGCTCTAGCATCCCGTAAGCGTCAATGTGTACATCTGTGCCTTTGGTTCGCTCTTCGCCGATATTCAGCAATCCCACCTTTGGATTGTCGATGTCAAATAGATTGCGCGAATAAATCGAACCCATGATGCCAAATTGTAGCAGATTTAACGGTTTGGCCTCCGGATTCGCGCCGACATCAAAGACCACACAGCCTCCTTTTGCAGTTGGAAAAAAACTGCCGATAGTCGGACGGTTCACCCCTTCAATGCGGCCCAGTGATAACAGGGAAGAGGTCAACACTGCCCCGGTATTCCCGGCGCTGACAAAGGCGTCCACCTCGTTGGATTTTAACAGGTTTACTCCCACGGCAATAGAAGAATCCGGTTTATGTTTGACGGCTTTGGTTGGCGATTCTTTCATCGATACGGTTTGGCCTGCATGATGGATATGCAATTTTGGTGGAAGGGGTGGGATATCAGTTAATTCAGCGCGAATTGATTCTTGCTGTCCAACCAATACAATTTCCAAATCCGGGTATCGGGGATCATCCAATGCAAGCAGCGAGCCGGATACGGTCGCAGCGGGAGCGTGATCTCCTCCCATTGCATCCACGACGATCCGCATAGAGTTTAACTGCCTGTTGAATTATTGATAATCTTTGGGAACGTAAACAGGGCGTCCTTTGTAATAGCCGCAATTCGTGCAGGCGCGGTGCGGCAGTTTCGGCTGGTGGCACTGTTTACACTCAACAACGTTAGGTGCGGTAAGTTTCCAGTGAGTGCGACGTTTATTACGGCGCTGTTTCGAGGTTTTTCTTTTTGGTAAGGCCACGAGTTTTCCCCTTATTCTTCAAAATTGAGTTCTTTTAGTTTTTCCCAACGCGGGTCAATATTTTCTTTCTCACAATCACAACTGGATTCGTTCAAATTCGTTCCGCATTGTGCACATAAGCCCTGACAATCCTCTTTGCAAAGAATTTTCACAGGAAGGGCCAGGACAATCGCATCTTGTATAAAGTCCGTTAAATCAATCTCCTGGGTGTCACCGGGGACATCCACAATGTCATCTTCCGGCGTGAATTCCTCGCTATCATCGAGAACAATCAGGGTATCCATCTGCACATTCAAATCGTAGTCAAATTGCGTCAAACAGCGATGGCATTCCGGCTGAGCCAATCCGGTTAATTGCCCGGTTAAAAAGTAGCCGTGATCCACCTCAATAAGCCGGAACTGAATATCTGCATCAGGTACCGGAAAATCAACCTTGTTGAACCCGAATTTTTCTCCTGAACCTTCGAAGTGGAATTCGAGATCACTATCGTGCCGCAGCCGTTGTAAAGGTATTTTAATCATGAATTTGAAATTTAATGGAGGGGTATAAGTGAGTCAAGCCGAAATCAATTGCTGATTCCGGCTTGACTGGTAATAAAAACAGGGAGTGAACGGCTAGTTTTTATCTTCCTCGTCGCCTTCAAACCCGGTCTCGTCAGTCGATTCCTCATCTGAACCATCGGTATCCAGGTCTGAAAAATCCCCTTCGATATCATCCTCTTCATCGTCTTCGTCGAGGTCCAAATCGAGGTCTTCGTCAACGTCGAATTCTTCGTCTTCGGCCTCTTCTGCCAGTTCATCTTCATCTTTGCGTTCCAGAAGGTTTTCATCGTCCTTCTTTTTGCGCAGGATGAGATAAATCATAGTCTGGCCTACGCTGTCCAGCGCATTGATATACGAGACGATTACCGCCATGATAACAAAGAAGGCGAGCGCAAGAAGGCCAGCGCCAATCGCTTCAGTGACGTTGATTTCCGCGCCCCCCATATAGATGTATCCGGACTGGACAAACGGCGAGGAGAACAGATTCAAAAACTGATGATACACCGCAGAGTCACCGCCGAGATAGTAGAAGGCTGATTCTATCATGCGGTACAATTTGTCGCCCATGAGCCAGTTCATACCGAAGACAAACGATATAAACCACACGCCTGCTGCCATCACAATGCCAAAGATGTATGCGGCAATAGTCCCCAGCACACTCCAAATGACTTCATACGTCACCAGGCGCCACGGTTGGGCCCAAAGCAGGGAATAACTCTGGAATACGGCTTCCAGTGTGTCCTCTTCGGACGTGCCAACAATTGCCGGAGTAAAGGTAATAACGATTACGAAGACAACTGCGGAATAGAGCACAAAGACGGCCACCGGAAAGTAAAGTAAGTACGGCAGCGAAAAAATAAATTCACCAACGTAGGGAATTTTTCCAAGCAGGGCGGCAATAACGGCCATTACCAGGAAGAATACGATGATCCCAACGATGGCTATCGGCGCAAAAATCAGGGGATGCCAGTGCTTTTTCACGAAACGCCAGCCATCACCGCTTGAGTAGAAGAAATCCCCCTTGAATTCCTTGTACGTGACTCGCGCCACTGCCAAGTTGGCGAAATAGTATGCGAGTACCCAGACCAGTCCGCCGATGAGATAAAAAATCCATCCCAGAGTGCTCAGCCCAACATCATAGGGAAAGGGAAAGAAATGATATTCGGCAAACGCTCCCCCGAATGAGTATCCGCTGGAGAGAATCCCGATATAGCTAAAGATTACGAAACCAATATATCCAATTACATTGGCGATAAAGTGTGTCCAGATTTTCTTTCCGCTGAGTGCGACGCGCGGAATCCGAAACACATCCCGAAAGTCGAAATAGAGGTCTTGTTTCATCCTGATTTTCCTCCTTTTGTATCGAATATCATTAGAAGTAAGCGTTTATGTGTCAGTAAACCGCGGTTATGTATCTTTTCTTTGAAAGTCCACCCAGATCGAACTGTTCGGCAGGGAAGGCTCATCAATGAGTTTATTCCGCAGCGTTTTTGCCGCCTCATACGTGGTAAAAGAACCGACGCGCACCCGATACCATACTTTACCGGTATCAGGAAATTTTGCCCGCTGTATATAGGCATCGTATCCCAACTTCTTGACTGAATTAGCCACACTCTCCGCCTTGCTAAAGGTCTTCCAGGAGGAGACCTGCACAGTGTATCGTCCTGGCACCCGTGGAATCAGATCAGCACGGTCAGTGCCGGTAGTCGTTTTGGTGGTTTTTCGCTGCGTTGGCTTCGGTTCGGTTTTTGGTTTGGAAGGCGGTTCCGGCTTGGCCTCTTCAGCCATTGCCGGTTCTTCCTCTTTGTCTTCTTCCATCTCAGCAGCAGTTATATCTTCGCCTTCTTCTGTCACCGGTTTTCGCTCCTTTGGCGCAACCTGAACGACGAACGGCTGCACAGCAACCACTTCTCCGCTCTGATCTGTCACCGAATAGGAGATCCGGTACGCGCCGGAATCCGGTGGAATAAAACTCACCTGAGGGCTGGTATTGATGGGTTGAAAATCGTACTGACTGAGGGAGATATTCTCCGGTAACTCGTCGAAAGACCACTCGACCGTGGATTCCGCCTGAGCATCTTCGGCCTGGACTTCCAGGTTTACCGGCTGTTTTGCCGTCCCGGTTTTCACAATCGGTTCGCGTTCTTTAGAACCACAACCGATCAATAACAAGAGAACAGCACCGATCAAAAAATAATTATACCTGCGCATCATGGCCCCCGTTAAATTAGGTGATAGCGGTTCACTACTTCGGACAATTATGATATAATATCCCGCGCACTAAAGAAAAATGCAATCTCTTTTTGTGCATTCTCAGGGCTGTCTGATCCGTGTATTGCGTTGTTTTGCAGGGATTCCGCATACAACTTTCTTACCGTGCCTTCGTCGGCTTCTTCCGGATTCGTCGTACCGATCACCTCCCGGAAATAGGAGACCGCGTTTTCGTGTTCCAATACCATCGGCATACACGGCCCGGAGGTCATGAATTCGACTAAATCATCGTAGAACGGCCGCTCTTTGTGGACGGCATAGAATTCCCGCGCGTCTTCTGTAGTTAACCAGGTAAGTTCAGCTGCGACGATTCTCAATCCTTTATCCAGCAGATGATCAATGATCTTGCCCTGATAATTATTTCGGATAGCATCCGGCTTAATGATTGCTAAGGTGCGTTGCATCGTTGGGTTGTTCCTTTCATGTTTATCTCCTGGAAAATCACCCTATCTTGCATAAAAGGTAAGGTGATTTGGTAACATTATCCTCTGAATGCTTCAAATAAAACGGTTACAGTACCTCGTCGACGTGTTCACCAATGGTTGCCGGGCTGTCACACACGGTTATGCCTGCACCGCGGAGAGCCTCCATCTTATCTTCGGCCGTTCCCTGGCCGCCAGAGATGATAGCGCCGGCATGCCCCATACGTTTCCCGGGAGGCGCCGTCTGTCCGGCGATGAACGCCACAATCGGCTTGTTGAAGTTTGTCTTCGTAACCCATTGTGCGGCATCTTCTTCCGCCGAACCACCGATTTCGCCGATGAGGACTACGGCGTCCGTACCATCATCCTGTCCGAACAGTTCAAGCAGATCAATAAAAGTTGATCCAATAATCGGATCGCCGCCGATCCCGATGGCTGTAGACTGCCCGTAGCCGAAATTCGTCAGCTGATGGACGGCTTCGTAGGTGAGTGTGCCACTCCGGGATATAATCCCGACCCGTCCCGGTTCATGAATAAATCCCGGCATGATGCCTATTTTTGCTTCGCCGGGGGTGATAACGCCGGGACAATTCGGCCCGACTAACCGGGTTGGCTTCTCTTCCAGATACCGTTTCACGGTCACCATATCTTTCACCGGAATGCCTTCGGTGATACAGACTACCAAATTGAGTTCCGCTTCCGCCGCTTCCATGATGGCATCAGCTGCGAACGGTGGGGGTACAAAGATAACCGACGTATTCGCGTCGTGTTGTTCTTTGGCCTCTCTAACCGAATTATAGACGGGAATACCATTATGTTCCTGTCCGCCTTTGCCCGGCGTGACGCCAGCAACGACGTTTGTTCCATACTCAATCATCTGGGAGGCGTGGAACGCGCCTTCGCTTCCGGTAATTCCTTGCACAATTAATCGTGTGTCCTTATTCACTAGAATACTCATGCGTTGCTCCTTCTGAATTTATGCTGCCACTGCCACTGATTTTTCTGCTGCGTCCTCCAGACTCTTGGCCACGGAAAATTCCAGCGATGAATTCTCCAGCAGTTCCACTGCCTCTGCTGCGTTTGTTCCTTCCAGACGTACAACAACGGGAACATCAAGATCGAGATCACTCAGAGCATCGATAATCCCCTGAGCCACGCGATCGCAACGAACGATGCCGCCAAAGATGTTAATCAGCACAGCTTTGACATTTTGATCCTGTAAAATGATTTTGAAACCCTGTTTGACGGTCTTGGCCGATGCGGCTCCGCCCACATCAAGAAAGTTCGCCGGTTCGCCGCCGGACAGTTTAATAATGTCCATGGTGGACATGGCTAGCCCTGCGCCGTTCACCATACACCCAACGTTGCCGTCGAGTTTGATGTAATTCAGCCCGTATTTCGAGGCTTCCACTTCGGACGCGGCTTCTTCGCTCAGATCTCGGTATTCCTGGATATCCTTATGGCGATAGAGCGCATTGTCATCAAAATTGATTTTTGCATCCAGCGCCAGGACGTCGCCTTGGTTCGTTACCACCAGCGGATTGATTTCCGCCAGGGAGGCGTCGGTCTCTTCGTAAGCCTTATACAGCGTGAGGAAGAATTTTACAGCCGATTTTATCTGCGATCCTTCGAGGCCTAGTCCGTAGGCTAATCGGGTGGCCTGAAACGGACGAAAACCGACCGCCGGATCGATCCATTCTTTCAGGATCTTTTGGGGAGTTTCGGCGGCGACTGTTTCGATTTCAACGCCGCCTTCGGTGGAAACCATAAACGCGTTCCGGCCAACAGCCCGATCCAGCACGATACCGGCGTACAGTTCGCGATCAATGTCCACGCCCTGTTCAACCAACACCTGGTTGACTTTTTTGCCCTCCGGGCCGGTCTGATGCGTCACCAGGTTCATTCCGATAATCTCATCGGCCAGCGACCTGGCTTCCGCAGTGTTGTTAGCTATTTTCACACCGCCGCCTTTGCCGCGACCGCCGGCATGGATCTGGGCTTTTACTACCACGGTTCCGCCGCCGAGGTTGTCCGCAATAGTCTCAGCCTCATCCGGGGAATAGGCAACTTTCCCGTCCGGAACCGGTACGCCGTACTTCCGTAATAATTCCTTTGCCTGGTATTCGTGAATTTTCATTGCATACTCCTGATTCTGTTATTCTGCATCTTTCTAAATTACACAATTCTGACAAGTAAGTTAACGGGAAATCACGGGATGATATGCGTGCCGCGTTCTCCAGTTAACGAGTCCTTCAGGTGTTCGATTGAAGTAATTACGACCTTTTCACCGCCGTGCCGAATAAAGCTGATCGCCGCTTCCACCTTCGGCCCCATCGACCCGGGCGGGAATTGGCCCTCCGCATGAAATTTTTCTAGTTCTTCAATGGTGATTTTGTCCAATTTTTCTTGCGTCGGCTTCTTGTAGTCGATGTACACTTCGGGCACATCTGTCACAATAAATAGTTCACTTGCTTCAATGTTTTGCCCGAGGATGTCCGCCGCCCGGTCCTTATCAATAACGGCATCAACACCCTCATAATCGCCGTTTTCATCGGGGTAGACCGGCACACCACCGCCGCCGGCTGCAATAACTATCGTACCGTGGTCTACCAGCTGCTTAATCGGCTGCCAGTTGATGATTTTTCGCGGATGCGGAGAGGCCACCACCCGGCGCCAGCTATCTCTGGCAGCATCGTACTTTACCGTCCAGCCGTTCTCTTTCGCCAGCTGTTTTGCCTCGGCTTCGTCGTAGAACTGTCCGATGAATTTTGTGGGGTCCTGGATGGACGGATCGTCTTTGTCAACGATCACCTGGGTAACGAACGTTACCACATCTCTGGAGGTATTTTGTTTTCTCAGACGGTTTTGCAGCGATTGCTCAATCATGTAGCCCATACCGCCTTCGGTATCAGCGACGCATATGCCTAGGGGCAGGATCGGCGCTTTGCCACGGGCGAGCTCGACCCGCAGGAGGGCGTTGCCCACCTGTGGGCCGTTCCCGTGCGTGATTGCGAGATTATATCCCTGCTCAATCAGATGTTCTACCGCCGCAAGACTCTCGCGAGTGTGCCGAAACTGATTGGCAATCGTATCGGACTCGGACTTGGGGCTGATTGCGTTGCCACCAAGCGCGATGACGGCCGTTTTTCGCTCCCCCATTTACAGCACCGGTTCCAGGATGTCGTTGAGATCCGGTTTGCCGATCTCCTGCAAGTCATACGTAACCCGAACCGTCGGCTTATCGATAGAAATAATCCGCCGCAGGTCGATCGGCGTGCCGATAACTACGACATCACAATCAGTGTTATTAATTGTAGTTTCGAGATCCTGCATCTGCTGGTCGCCATATCCCATGGCCGGGAGCAGCGTGCCGATTTCCGTGTACTTTTCAAAAGTGTTGGTAAGTGTTCCGGTGGTAAACGGACGCGGATCTACCAATTCGGATGCGCCGAACTTTTCCGCGGCGACCACACCGGCGCCGTATTTCATTTCGCCGTGGGTCAGCGTTGGGCCGTCTTCCACGACCAGCGCGCGTTTCCCGGTGATAAGCGACGGATCTTCCACCGTTATCGGGGAAGCGCCGTCGACTATTTTGGCGTCGGGATTATTTTTCCGAATCGCTGCACGGACTGCATCGACGCCGTCGTTATCGGCTGTGTCAATCTTGTTGATAATCACCGCATCGGCCAGCAAAAGATTTGTTTCGCCGGGATAGTAAGTGGTTTCGTGACCCGCGCGATGCGGATCGGCAACCGTGATCATGACGTCCGGTTTGTAGAAGGGCATATCATTGTTTCCGCCGTCCCAGAGGATGACGTCGGCTTCCTTTTCCGCTTCCCGGAGTATGGCTTCGTAATCCACTCCGGCGTACACGATGGTGCCCCGGTTGATGTGCGGCTCGTATTCTTCCATCTCTTCGATGGTACAATCGTGTTTATCCAAATCTTCGAGGGTTTCGAAGCGCTGCACTTTCTGTTTGGTCAGATCGCCGTAGGGCATGGGATGTCGAATCGCGACAACCTGCTTGCCGGCAGCGGTGAGTCTCTCTGCGACACGCCGCGTTGTCTGGCTCTTGCCGCAGCCCGTCCTTACAGCGCACACCGCAACGACTGGTTTTGTACTCTCCAGCATTGTCCGTGTTGCGCCCATGACTTTGAAGTCCGCGCCGAGCTGCATCACTTTGGAGCCGATATGCATGACGTATTCGTGGGGGACATCGCTGTAGGAAAAAACAACTTCGTCCACATCGTGCTTGTCGATTAACTCCGCCAGCGATTCTTCCGGTTCAATCGGAATGCCATCGGGATACAGTTCGCCGGCCAGTTCTGCCGGATACTTGCGACCTTCGATATCCGGTATCTGCGTTGCGGTAAAGGCAACCACGTTGTAATCATCATTGGAACGATAAAATGTATTAAAATTATGAAAGTCCCGCCCCGCGGCACCCATAATAATCACATTCGTTTTACTCATCAGTAAATCTCCGTATAGTTATTGGTATTGGGGGTGACAGTCGATGTACAAAAAAAGGGGAGCCAGACTAGCAGAATCCGAACCAGTGTCTCCACAGGATAATTTCGCGGCATTGGCTGGGCATACGTGTCTGGCTCCCGGTGATTAACTCTGGTTCATACCAAGCGCTGTGTAACGGTTTTGGCCTGCTGGAAAAACAGCAGGTAATCCTTGCCGCCCGCCTTGTTGTCGGTCCCGGAGAGGTTAAATCCTCCGAACGGCTGCGTTCCAACGATGGAACCGGTTATGCTTCGGTTGAAATAGAGATTCCCGACATGGAACTCGCGTTTCGCCCGTTCGATTTTCGCCTGATCCTTCGTCCAGAGACCACCGGTGAGGCCGTAATCGGTATCGTTGGCGATTTCGAGGGCGTGATCGTAATCCCTTGCTTTAATGACAGAAAGCACCGGGCCGAAGATCTCTTCCTGTTCCATCCGTGAACCGGGCTCGATGTCGGTGAAGATGGTAGGCTCAAGGTAAAAGCCTTCATCGCTGCCTTTGTTACCTCCAAGCACCAGCGTTCCCTCTTCTTTGCCGATCTCGATATATTTCATGATCTTTTCCTGCGCGGCGGCATTAATGACCGGCCCCATCCAGTTATCCTGATCTTTTGGTTCTCCTACGGTTAGTTTGCGCGCCTTTTCTATGACGAGGTCCATAAACTCATCATGGATGGATTCCTCTAAGATGAGCCTTGAGCAGGCGGAGCATTTCTGCCCGGAATAACCGAAGGCTCCCTGTACGGCGGCATCAGCTGCCGCATCCATATCCGGTGCGTCTTTTAGGACGATCATAGCATCTTTGCCGCCCATTTCGGCGCTAACACGCTTAATCCATTTCTGTCCAGGCTGCTTTTTCGCGGCCAGTTCGTTTATATGCAGGCCGACTTTTTTCGAGCCGGTAAACGCGATGAACCGTGTTTTGGGATGGCCAACCAGCTTGTCGCCGATTTTTCCGCCACCGCCGGTGATGAAATTCACCACACCCTTCGGCAGGCCCACCTCTTCCAGAATCTTGACGTACTGGTACGCCTGCGCCGGGGCGTCGCTCGACGGTTTCAAAATAATGCAATTCCCGGTGACCATCGCTGCAGAGGACATCCCCGACATAATCGCCTGCGGAAAATTCCACGGTGGGATAATTGCGCCGACTCCCAGCGGGATGTAAAAATATTCATTGTTCTCGCGCGGCCACCACTGATCGACGTCGCGCTGTTTGCCGTAGCGGACGGCTTCTCGCGCGTAATAATTCTGAAAATCGATGGCTTCGGCGACTTCGGCGTCCGTCTCGAACCAGCTTTTTCCCTGTTCAAGTACCTGCCAGGCAAGCAGTTCAAACCGACGATCCTGCATCAGATGACCGGCCCGGGCAAATATCGCTGCACGAGCTTCCGGGGAATAGTTCTTCCACTCTTCCCATGCCTCATAAGCCGCATCCATGGCCTGATCGATATGCTCAGGTTTCGCCTGCTGATATGTACCGATGACTTCGTCCTTTTTCGCCGGGTTGATGGAGTCGAATGTCTCATCTGATTTTACCCGTTCTCCGCCAATAATCAGATCATACTCCTGCCCCAGGTGGGACTGGACTTTTTCCAGTGCATCTTTCATCTTCTGCTGGTTTTCCGGCTTTGAAAAATCAATATATCCGGATTGTTTATACGGTTCGAACATACCTGCCTCCGCTTGCTATAGAGTTAATGATTCCGGTGTCAATAAAAAAAACCTCCGTATACAACGGGAGGGTTGAGTAATGCGTTGCTCACTTTTGTTTGGTAGAGAAAAATTAATCATGAAGTATTCAAAAATAGGTCACATATCCTCTGTTAAATAGCAAGAAAAAATTAGTTTTGTCTACTGCAAAAATCAAGGGGATTCCACCGGAGAAATCCCCCGAAACACAGGAAAAATTAATCGACCTTTTCTTCATCAGGCCCTTCGGAAGATTCCTCTTCTTCCTCCCTGTTAAGGTCAATTTGTTCCACCGTTTCCTCTTTCGAATCCTTTTCGATTTCTTCCTGGGTCGTGCCAAAGCAGACCAGCTGCACTCCGCTGGGTACATTCATGTTGGGTGTCACTAATTCCAGGCGCTCATTTTGCACGTAAAAGAGGGGGATAAAATCTTCGTCAGTGGCTTCCCCCTCGTGCTGGATGATTTCATGGTCGGTTGTTTTGGAGTAAAACTGCCATCCCTGCCGCAGTCGTTGTTGCAGCGCACCATACGTGAGTTCTTCGTTAAAAAGCAGGATGCCTTCGTCCCGGAGCATTTTCTCATCGGATTGCTTCTCGCCTTCC
The DNA here is from genome assembly GCA_018263365.1 of Fidelibacterota bacterium. Lineage (GTDB taxonomy): Bacteria > Fidelibacterota > JAANXI01 > JAANXI01 > JAANXI01 > JAANXI01. The sequence goes on from JAANXI010000009.1 coordinate 15,573, forward strand.
TCCTGCAGTCTAATCCGGAACACATGTTCGGTGCCCAAAACCTTCGCACCCTGCTGGCAGGCCAAAATATTGACCTCGGTATTCGGCGTAATTGAAATAAGGTTACCGATGCCATCCAGGGGGACTTCCTCGAGCGTATCCGGTGCGATGGCATCATCGTGAATGGCGTCAAGCCCTTCCCGCTTGGCCGTGCGACAGTTATTCCGGTTGATATCCATCATCAGGACGTTAAAACCAACAGCTTTAATTGCTTTCGCCAGTTGACGGGCGGGAGCACTTGCACCCACAAACAGAAATCCACGCGGCTCCGGCTGGAGCACATCCAGCATTCCGCCAATCCATTTGGCGGTTCCTCCCTGGATAAAAACGGTCCCTCCGATGATGAGAAACGTGAGTGTTTCCAGGTACGATGCCTGCGAGGCGAATTCCGGGATATGCGAGAGGGTCGTCGTGAAAAGGGACGCCACCGCCGCCGCAACGATCCCTCGCGGCGCTATCCATGACAAAAACAGCTTTTCATTGGTTTTGAGATCGGAATTCATGCTTGAAGCAAAGACGTTCAGCGGGCGAATAACAAAAATAACAACAGCCAGCATAGCGACGCCACGCCATCTAAGGTCCACGATACTTTGAAGATCCAGTTTTGCGGCGAGCAGGATAAACAGAATGGAGACCATGAGTGTTGTGAGCTGGCCTTTGAAAGACTCAATCTCATCGATACCCAGCGGTTTCAGAATACCCAGGAGTAATCCCATTATAGTAACTGCCAGTACGCCGGTCTCATGCTGGACCCAATCGGACAGGGCGTAAATCACAATAACTACAGATAAAACAAACAAATTCCGCAGATCCCAGGTGATAAGTCGTCGCTGATTAAGGACGTAGTTCATCAGCAGACCACCGGCGATGCCGATGGAAAATCCGATGGCGATACTGCGGATAAATTCGCGAACGAGAAATCCACCTGAAGAGGAGGTTTCAATAAACGTCAGTGTCACTACGGCAAGCAGTGCGCCGATGGGATCAATCAGAATACCTTCCCATGTCAGGATCGTCGAGACTTTCTGCTTGGTCTTAACGTTTTTCAGCAGCGGCATAATGACCGTCGGCCCGGTCACAGTAATCAATGCACCGAACAACACGGCGATGCGCAACCCGGATGGATCCTGGAGATCGGGGAAGAGGAAGTATGCCGCTGTTGCTCCCAAAATCCAGGTAAGCAGCGTCCCGATGGTAATCAGGTTCCGAATGGTTTTGGGCGCTTCGCGATAATTAACCCGGCGCAGTGAGAGTCCACCTTCGAACAGGATGATTGCCACGCCAATATGCACGATTGTTTGCAATCCGCGTCCCAACATATCAACGCGGAGTAACTGGAATTGGCCCAGCAGTGCCCCGACGATCAGGAGCGGCACAATCGCTGGAAATTTCAGTTTGTTCGCCAGCAGCTGCGAAGTTACACCGGCAAAAATCAGTATCGCGATATTGAATAGTGCATTTTCCATAGGCGTCAAATATACGGAATGGCAGCAGTAAGATACAATCAAATAGCGGAGCAGCCGTGAAACTGTACCTCAGTTTACAGTGACCAGTTATGAGTGATCAATAAAGCATAAAAAAAAGACAAAACAGAGTTTTGGCGAAATATCTGTAGCAGGCGTTAAAACTGCTTAAAGTCCGTGAAGCGGGTTTAAGCGGGGAGATGATTGTAAAAGCGAACGTCTTCAGGCATTCGGGAGATAGAGGCTTGAGGAATTTCCGATAACCGCGTACCTATAAATGGGCGCGCTTCCTTGATAAAAGACGACATTCGTCGCCTGTCGTTAAAAGCAATAAATGTTCACCAAGATGCGAGCACACCCATATCCCTTATCCCAAATTTCCCATTCCATAATCCTGATTCTCAATCCCATATTGAATTCTCCCGGAAAAATTCCCACTTTACCCCGGTCATGGAGAAACACAACCATCTCAGAGATGCCATCCCCGATGTCCGGGACGGACTGTCGCGCATCGAGCGTGCGGTACTCGTCTGCCTGCATGACCTCCAAAAGGAGAACGGCGACCGGGACGTCCCGACCATTCTGCTCTGGGGTGAGCTCATCGAACGGGGTTACGACATCTCCAGAGATGAACTGAATGAAATGCTCGCCCGGCTGGGCGCAATGCGGAAGTAACGTCTACCAAAGCGCCAGCGCCTGCGGACCTTCATTCACCTCATACGTCTGAATTACCTCGTTGGATTGTACATCAAATGATTGTACCGTATTGGCATTGTAATTGGCGATGTACAACAACTCCTCAGCCTCATCGAAAATCATATCCATCGCACCGTTGTTCACGGATATCGGCGACTCATTATCATTATATATTGTGTAGTCCTTTCCGTTATACGCGTACAAATATCCGCGGTCCGCATTGCCGGCGTCCGCTAAATATACCGCGCCATCAGAAGTGCTCTCAATGAAGCCAGGCGTCCCGCCAAAGCGGAGTGTGGTATCCACCTGCATTGTAACCGGATTGATAACACCGACTTTCCCGAAAATGTCATTGTAATTTCCGGTGCAGACAGCATGCAGTTTGCCATCGGACGCCCAGGTGAAATCTTGCGGATTGGTGCTGACATCAATGGTATTCACCACCGAATAATCGGATTTGCTGATGACCGAAACTGAGGAACCCGCATATTCTGGCCAGCCGCCGGTATTTGCCACAAAAATATGCGATTCGTCCGACGTGATTCCCTGCGGACCGATTCCGACCGTGACAGAATCCTCCAGTGAGTAACTCCCGGCATTCACGATGTAGAGCTGACCTGTATTCCAGCCGGAAACGTAAATATAATTCCCGTCGATATGCAGCCCGTATGGATTGCTACCGCCGGGGAGATTTATCGTAGTGACGCTACTGCCATCCTCCGCGAGGTAGATATCCATGGAAGCGGGAGTGGAGTTCAGCACCAACAAATGTTCTCCAAGGATGCCAATGTCAGCAGGAATTTCCCGGGCATTTGCAAACTGCAGCGTTACTTTATCTGTGGTCAGGTCAATATGAGAGACGGTCTGGGCGCCTCCGTTCAGGACGAACAGACCCTCCGCTGCCGAATAGTGGGACTCTGTGGGATTGGAATCGCATCCGGTCAGCAGCAGAATGATTCCAATAAAACTGAAAATCCGTGTAAGTGAACGATGCATCGATTACTCCTTCTGTGTTTGGGTTGGGTTTAATGAAAATTCAAAGGCCAGCCGATAGGTACGTCCCGGTTCAGGCATTCGCTCCATGATGAAATAACGGGCGTTCCAGAGATTCTCGATCCGCAGACCTATTCGGACTTTCAAGTTCGGAGAAAGCCAGGTGAGAGGAAAAGTCCGCTGAACCTGGACATCTCCGACATCATACGCCGGCAGGGATTTCGTATTTGCCTGGGTGATGTAGCGTTTTCCTCGAATGCGGTGGTCATAAGTAATACGCGTTCCCAATAATTCGGCGCCCATCTGGATTTGTCCCCGGTATTGCGCCCGAAACGGCAACAGCTTGTTAAACAGGGCGTGATTCGGATTTTTGTTCAACGGTTTGAGATGTTCACCAGAGAGATGTCCGAAAAATCGGTGATCCCGGTAATTCCATTGCAAAGTCGCCGACTGTCCGGTGATGCGGCTGTCCGTATTGGTGGGGGAGAAGTTCCCATACGAGCCGGTTACCCAGATAATTTGGTCACTGAAGTCCCGCCAGTACATTTCGGCGGAGATTTGCAGATTAAACCCGGTGAATCGGGCAGAACTGAATCCAGTACTGACTTCTTTGCTCTTCTCCGGCAGCACGTCCGGGTTACCGGAGACCCGAAAATCCTGGTAAAAGAGATCTCCAAAAGTTGGGATACGGAACGAGTGATTAAGGTTCAGAAAAATTTGAGATCCATTTACATGATAGGCCGCGTCCAGAGAGGCGCTCCAGAACGGGTATCTTTGTCTGGTGTTTTCATTATCGACATAAATATCTGAATATCGAATATGTGGTGAAAGCATCAAAAAACCGGAAACAGGGGGCCAGTTGATTCGAAAATCCGAGCCGGCATAAATACCGTAACTCCGCTGCTCTGCTTGAATAGGCTCGGCGTAATCGGTGAAGTTGCCCTCTTGCTCGAATCCGGACTGCTCAACTTCTATACCTGCCATCGACCGAAGTGATTCAGAGAACCGATATTCATACCGCAGGTCACTCTTAAGCGATTGGTGATCGTATTTCGTCGAATATGCCGGGACCAGCCGGTATCTGTCGGGCGCATCCTCCGGTGGATTATTTTCGTATTGTGATATGTTCGAGCTGAATTTCGATTGAAACCGCAATTTACTTTGTGAGAATTGTTGATCTATCGCCAGAGAGACACCGGCCCGACGATTCTCCGCATTGGCATACGGTGTCCACTGATATATTTTGCCCGGCAGGCCTCGATGTGATTGCAGGTAGTGTCCGGCGATTTTGATCGAGCGCGGTTGTTGATCCCATTGCAGTGCACTGTGAACGCTCTGGACAGCCAGTGCGGAGTTTTCACGCTCTGTTTGAACTTCGGAACCATCCGGGAGCATGTAGGAGTAAGGGAAATCGTTTGTGGCCTCCCGGAAATTGAGAGCAATAGAATATGAAATCGGCGAAACAGGATTACCTGAGAGGAATGAACCCAGTTCTCTCTCGCTGTAATTGCCAATCGCTCCAGTGGCACTCCATTTGTCGAGGGGCTGGCTTCGCGTTTCAATATTGACGACACCGGAGTACGCCCCTGACCCGTATTCGGCGCTGCCGCCGTATTTCTGAACCCGAATCTGTTGAATCAACTCCGTGGGTATTTGGTCGAGGTTGACTTCGCCGGTCAGCGGATCGTTGAGTTCGACGCCGTCCAGCAAAACAAGCACCTGATTGGTGTTGCTGCCGCGGATTCTGATGCCCCGCGAACCGGAACCGCCTTCCCGCGTAATAGTGATTTCCGGCGATTGTTCCAGCAGATCAGCTACTGAAGAAGATCCGCGTCGCTCAATTTCCTCCCTGGAGAGTTCGATGACGGACCCGGCGGTTCGAGAACCTTCAATTGTCACGGTTGGTGACTGGTAGGTCTTCCTGGATAATTGTATGGTGAGGTGTGTGGGCGTGTCTCCG
>JAANXI010000090.1 GCA_018263365.1 Fidelibacterota bacterium
ACAGAGTTCAGCCGTTCCGTACGGGACCAAAATGGCGTTTTTCAGGCCTGCCTGCATCGCTTCGTGGCGTTTTTCACGTTCCTCCTTGGTACCGGATGGCATCCGGGTTGCCTCCATGTAATCGTTGAAGGCATCCGTATCTTCGTCCACCTTTGCCAGCAGCCCGTCTTTGATCTCCTGTGCGCGGTTCGCCACCGGCTTCAGGTCCTCTTCCACCTCTTCAGTACCCCGCTTCCCAATGGACAGATTGGATACCATGGATGACAATGCCGCTCCCAATGCTCCCGCCAGCGCGGAGACCGATCCGCCGCCGGGCGCAGCTGAGTCCCGCGATACTTCGTGCGCGAAGTCATCCGCCTTCATTCTGACCAGGGCGTCCTCATCCGTTTCCGGTAATCCGATGACCTTTTCCCCAACATCAATTTCAGTCTTATCCCGCAATCCCAGCGATTGGATGGCGGTCTCCAGGATGTCCATATAAGGAACGCCTGGTGAACGCCCCTGCCGGTTCAGATAATATACTCCGGTATCAAGCAGCGCCTGGTACGGCACCAAACCAACGATTTCGCTGCCAGTAACGGTCAAACCGCGCTGCTCCGCCAGCCGCTTTGTTTCTTCATACACCTGGTGTAGCGCAGTTACATTGTAATTTGTCATATTGATGGAGATCTGCGCACAATCAAACTCTTTGACGAACCAGCCGATCGCCTTCACATGATCGAATTTTCCTGGCTTCTTTACGGAATTGCCAATCAAATCATTCTTATCATGTTCATGCGCTCTGAGCAACCAGTAAAGATCATAATCGTGTGCTTCTGCAGTGTGGTCCGCAACGTCATCGATGGACTTGGCTTCGAAGTCACACGATCCGCAAAAATACCTGTTCTCCTGATGCCGTTTGATCTTCCCCTTGAAATAAAAGGGATCGATGTTTCCTTCTCTCACAGATCGCCCCTTTTTCCGGAGCTCAAAGGCAATATCCGTGGCGTAGACGGCTTCCCTGGTGTTCAGGTTGATGTTATATGCAATCAGAAATTCTCGCGCGCCCATCGCGGTACAGCCGGCTTTGGCGTTGAATTCCGCCGGACCGAAGTCGGGCTCCCACCTGGGATCCTGTAGTTTTTTCTCCATGCCCTCGTATTCACCCCGGCGAATGTTTGCAAGATTTTTTCGCTCCGGCTTTTGGGCTGAGTTTTCGTACAGGAATACCGGGATCCCCAGTTCATCGCCGACCCGCTGACCAACCTCTTTGGCGATTTGGGTGCACTCCTCCATCGAGATATCCCTCACCGGCACAAACGGGCAGACATCCGTGGCGCCCATCCGGGGATGAGACCCCTCGTGTTTCCGCATGTCAATGAGCTCACTGGCCTTTTTAAACCCCTGGAAAGCACCTTCTTTAACGGCGTCCGGACTTCCGATGAACGTCACGACCGTCCGGTTCATATCCGCGCCCGGATCGACGTCGAGCAACGTCACACCGTCCACGGATTTGATCTCATCGACAATAGCATCAATGATTGATTGATCGCGGCCTTCGCTAAAATTCGGTACACATTCAACTAGCTGCATTTTGATTTTCTCCTTCCGACGATTTCGGGATAACAGTTACATAGGCATAATTGCGCATAGATTCCGGCGATTGAACGGATATTAACATAACAATAAATGTAATGAAATCTTCGTTGAAAGGACAATATAACTTAGCCTGAATAATTCATGAATTTTACAGACCAAGACCGTAATAACTGGTAAAGTGCTTCTATGCAACAGTTTGAGTACTGGTTCGGCGTTGACCCTTCCCCGCTGGGATCCCTTCCGGGACGACAAGCTCAGAATGACGCCTCGGGGTGTCACTCAGCCCATCGCTCCGGGAGGAGTCTCTGGTGAGAAAGATTGGCTTCTTCCTGTTCAAGGCATTTTGGGACGGATACCAGTACCTCATATAACGGAAATTCATGAATGAGTGCACTCCAAAAAGCACATCACCATTTAAATATTTAGAGAATAACTCAAAATTCATGAGAATTTGAATAGCCCCGTCCGGCCGGGACGGGGTAAGTTTGGAAACATATCAAAATATGGGGGCTTCAGCCCCTATTTGGAGCAGACTCATGAATAATTCAAGTTAGGCTAATTTGTGACGGCTCACGGGTCCGGGGTAGGGCGCCGCTGGTTGTACCAGTAGAACGCTGTTATTACCAGTGAGTGAGTGATTATACGCCGAGATATTAATTCGGGGATTTCCGCGACAGGGGTACTCTGCATCTCTATTTCTTCGTATTTACCCAGGTTCGGCTCTTCAATTTGTTCTGCATTTTGGATGAGAAATGTATAGCACTGGTTCGTCTGAATGGCGGGATTTACGTCAGTCACCCCCAGCCGGACGGGCGAATCTCCGGCGTACCCGGTCTCCTCCAGCAGTTCCCGTGCTGCAGCCTTTTCCGGTGACTCATCACGGTCAATAATTCCGCCCGGTATCTCCAAGGTGATATTATCGGTGCCGTGCCGGTATTGCCTGATGAGCAAGACATCCCGGGATGCCGTTACAGCAATCACGTTCACCCAGTCCGGAGCATTGATGGTGATGAATTCACCTGTAACTCCGGATGCCGGAGACTTTCTATGCGATTTTTGTACCGTCAGGATATCCGTTTCGAGCAGTTGATCGGTTTGCAGCGTCCTCCACGGTTTTACCATATATCATTCCTTCGCTTGTGGTATTTTACTGCGAAATAATTCAGTCAGGTGAGAATCTCAAAACAGGTTGAGTACTTGGTCAAGGGAGTCCTCTTCGACTAGCTCAGATTGACTTCCTTGACCAAATTTTTTCGGAATCAGGAACTATTTTCCAGCCTTTTCAACCTGTCATAAGCCTGAGTGAACTGGTCTTCGGCTTTTTCCAGGAAAGTATGCGCTTCATCAATATATCCATCCACAGATGTAGACCAAACCCGGTTCAGGTATCGCTCCCCGGCGGCGTAATGGCTCATGATGTCCGCATAATCCTGGAGCGTATAGGCGTGACCGATGCTCTCCCGGGCATCGACAAAGGTATTCAGGTCTTCAATGAAGGTCTCGTCAATGATATCGTGCAGATCATACACATTGATTTCTGACTTCCGGGCGTTCAGGTCGCGGGCGTTTTGCACAACCTTTTTCAGACTCTCATCAAGAGTCCGGATATTGGCAGCAACGGCTTCTTCCTCACCGGCGATTTTTCTTTCGCCTACCTGGACTAAAGCCACGCCAATCAAACCCACGACTAACCCAGGCAGAAACCAGGCCCAGTTGATAGTCCATTCATGCAGTACAGTAATATATGATCCGGCAAGAAAACTTACGGTGATCAGTATTAATCCAATACGTTTCATATCAACCTCCCACTGCGCCGGTTATGACATAATACAATGCAAATCCGACTCCGACTAACGCTTCACCCACAATCAGTCCTGCGGCGATCGGAATACCAACATCGTGGCTGTATTTAGGGCCTTTTTTCCAGTCAACGACTAATCGGAGCACCGTTCCAATGGTGTAAGTCAGGACAATGTTAAACGGCAGGTAAAACCCAAGCCCAACCAGGATGCCGAGGCCGCCGATGCCGCTGGCGCTCAGGATGGCGCCCAGTCCTGCCCCGGCAATGTATTTCTGCACCGGCACTTCGCCGCCCAGAATTCCGCTGATCATGCTGGCAAGCGCTTGTCCCTGCGGAGCAGGCAACCGTTCGGAACCCATGCCGTAGGCGCGGTGCAATACAAAAATCAATCCCATGATAAGAATCGGTCCCAGCCAGATACCCAGATACTGCCCAATCTGCTGCATCTTGGGAGACGCGCCCACCAGATAGCCGGTCTTGAGGTCCATCATCATATCCGTGGCCTGCGCCATCGCCACGCACATGGCTGCGCCAACCATCATGGAGGCGATAACCGTCTCTCTATCTCCCATTCCGCTTGCGATAAATATCAAGATGGTTATTCCGATGAGCGTCATACCACTGAGCGGCGACCAGTTGGTGCGACCGATACATTCAGCCAGGATCACTCCTGCCATCCAGATCCAGAGCGTACCGAGCAGCGCCATAAATCCGCCGCGAATCCAACCCATGTGTTCGGTGGAGATGCGGGCGATAATAAACAATACGACAAACGCACCCACAATCCCCACGTACAATAATTTAATCGGGAGTTCATCCTGCGAGAGTTCTGATTTGGTTTTTGACGCAGTCTGCATACTCCTAATCGCGCTGACAATCAACGGAAACGCCAGGATGATCCCGGCCAGCGCGCCGCCAATCAGCATCCCGATGCCCACCGGTTTGAAGAGCGTTTCGCGCAGATAGACCGGCATACTCTCTCCTGCGGACGCCAGCGCCGCCGCATCCGGCAGCATCCCCTGGGTGGACAAGATCGGCGACAGAATCCAGTAGCAGACGTATCCGCCAATGATAAAGTAGACGCCGCCCTTTCCTGCGAGAAAGCCGACACCGATGGTCAGAAGCGAGATATACCAGACGCCGTTCATGTAGGACGGCATTCCCAGCCACTCGCCAAGCGGCAGGTTGCCGACGCCGGTATACTTGCTGATAAAATGCACGATCCCGCTCACCACGGCGCCACCGATAAGGAGCATCGCCTTGTGAATTCCGGCGCCCGGCGATTTTAGGATGGCTGCCACCGCAATTCCGCCGGGATACGCCAGCCGGTTGTAATCGATCATCTGCTTCCGCAGCGGAATGATAAACGCAATGCCCAGGAATCCCCCGGCGATACAGGCGAGCACCAGCAAATAGGGATTGAAATCCGTATAGCCGAGGATAAACAGCGCCGGGACGGAGAACATCATCCCTGCCGACGCGCCGTTCACGCCGCTGGCAATCGTCTGGTTAATATTATTTTCCACGATACTGTTCCGCCGCATGATGCCCCGGAGAATTCCGAATCCCAGAATTGCTGCTAGCTCCGATCCCTCAATGGAAAATCCCAGAATCAGGCTGGCGTAGCCGATGCTCAGCGCAATGAGCGCACCGAGCACATATCCGACTAACACCGCCGGCAGAGAAAGTTCCGGATACGGTCCGTAACGTACTACCTGGTCGTTTGAAGAAGCCAAGACTGTCCATCCTGTTCAACAATTCAGCAAACTGTACCTGTATAAATTCAGACCACCAACGAATGTGCTAAATGTAATTCATCGGACAGAAGATTTGAACAAAAAATCACGTCGTTTGTAAATCAATTTGGGGTATCAAAACCTTTACTTCCATGTTCAGGAAATTGTAACTTTTATTTCCTCGTTCTGCGGCAACTGTTCCAGTATACCGCGCTGTAAGGACGAGTAAATAATCAGACAGGGAGCGTTCTATCCTATGAAAAGATACATAGCAATCACCGTAATGCTGCTGTCCGCCGGACCGTTAATGGGACAAAACTTTCAATTCCACTATGATTTCGGTGAAAACCGGGATTACGTGACCACTACCCTCGAGATGATCAAACCGGACGAGTACGGCGCCACGTTCTGGTTTATCGATATGGACTACGACTACCAGCACAATGAGGCCCACCGGAGCATGTCCCTCTCCTATCTGGAGATCGCCCGGTACATTGTACTTCCGTTTTCCGAAAAATTATCTGCTACTGCTCAGTATAACGACGGAATTGTGATGAATTTTCCGCTGGGGCCGATCTGGCTGTTCGGCGTCAGTTATCCGGTGCAAATCGGACAGGTGGTACTGAATACCGATCTCCTGTATCGAACCGCCTTTGATTCGGATACGCCGGACTTTCAGTTTACAACGGTCTGGTTCGAGTCGTTCTTTGAAGACAAGATCACCTTTGCAGGATACATCGACATCTGGTCGCAGGATGAGGCAGGCGACGCCGGGAAGAAACTGGTGTTCCAGGGTGAGCCGCAGCTCTGGTACAACATCGGGGAACACCTGTCTTTAGGGAGCGAGGTCGAACTGAGCTTGAATTTTATTCCCGGTACCACCGATCTTCAGGTAATGCCGACTCTCGGTTTGAAATGGCAATTTTAAATCGGATGGCAGGTTGATCCATGGAACAATTTTTTCGCCTCAAAGAGAACGGAACAAGCGTTCGGACCGAAGTGATTGCCGGGATTACCACCTTCCTCGCCGCCATGTACATCATCGTGGTAAATCCCGCCATTCTCAGTGACGCCGGGATGCCGTTTAACGGAGTGTTGACCGCCACGGTGATCGTATTAGTCGGCGTGTTTATGATGAAACCGGTGCAGCAGATCAACTGGCGGGAATTCGACGACGCAATTCCGGCGTTTTTTTCTCTGACGCTTATTCCATTGACGTACTCAATCACTCAAGGCATCATCTGGGGATTTTTGAGCTGGACAGTCGTCAAACTGGCGCTCGGCAAAACTGAAGAAGTCACCCCAATGCTGCTGATTATTGATGTTTTCGCGATTCTGGCGCTGTTTGTATAACTACAGTGTTATCGTGTTACCGTGTTCGGGTGTTCAAGTTAAAGGCAGTGTTCGGGTGTTCAAGTGTTCAGGTATTAAGTTTCCGGTTCCATAAAGTGTGGTGTTTATCAGTCTTTTCTTTGAGTCTTTGCTACTCTGTGAGAGATTGCTGGAAACTCGAAACTTGAAACTTAAAACTGAAGGGATCTAACTGAATCTAGTTGCGTGCAGTTACTCCTCACTTTTCACTTCTGCGTTTTCACCTTTTCACTTTTTCCCTTCTTCTCTCTGCCTTCTCCCTGTCATCTCACGTTTCCCATCTCCCACCGGTTCAAACTATATCACCTTAACACAATAACACGGTAATACTGGTGTTTCCTACACCCTATTTCCAAAACACTCCGGGGTCATTCATGTCAATTCTTGGATCCTAAAATCCGCGGAGTGCCTTTTTCCGGACGCTGTCCTTCTGTGCGTCTGTCAGCGACCAATCGCCGTCGTAAATCGCGCCTTCCCATTCGCCGTACATCGCATTCGGCATGACGATAAACCGGTGGCCGAATTCCTCTTGTAACAGGTCAACCGCGGTATTCCGATCATGGGTCGATCGGTTTTCAAAGACATGGGAAAAATCGTTCAGGTTATCGCCGACCAGCAGTGCAATTTTGTAATATTTATCAATACGGTCCCGGCGGCTCTCCTTGCTGGATTCCTCCAATCTGAGAGCAATATGGTCCTCTTTCACTTGCGGAAAATCCCATTTGTTCAGGTTTTCAACCGTTCCGGAATATGTGCTCACTTTGCGATTTGAGACGTAGAAAATCTGCACGCCGGCGGAATCGGCATAACTCAGGAAATCCAGTGCCCCAGGTATTGGTTTTGCCTTTGTTTCTTCAATCCACTCCGTCCACCGTTCGGGATAGTCGATGTTTTCCAGGATCAGCTCCGCCTCGTATGGGCTGTTATCCAGCACCGTTTCGTCAATATCGACAACCACGGCCAGTGATTCGGGGGCAGAGGTTTTCTCAAGAATCTCCTTCAGCCGATATTCCGCCACGTTATATGCCTGGTAGCACAGCGCCCGGTACTCTGCGGCTCTCTGCTGGTACAGTACGCTCATTTCCAGGTAATCGTTATCCGGCGTATTGACAGGTTTTTCCTGTCCGCTGATACTCGCAAACGGGACCGTGATACCGATAAAAACCAAAATTAAAAAAAGTGCTTTGTAGTAAAATTTAGGATTCATGTTCTTCTTTCACCTTCCTATTACGGTAGTCTCTGATGTTCAAAACAATGGAAAGAATAAATACTGAGCCAAACAGAATGACTGCACTGATATCAACCAGTTCGGGATTTAGCTCCACGCCGGTCAGTTCCCTGACTAAAAATGTGAGATACGAATGCGGCATATCCCGGAGCCCCATTTCCCAGCGAACCTGCCAGTGCCAGTCGGTACACGGGCAGTACCCGAAACCGTACCAGATGCCAAGAACGCCCCAGGAAAAAGCGGTGAGACTCAGTGTGATCAAGTTGGCGAGTCGCGTCTTTTTCCAAATCCAGCCCAGCAGATTGAAGAGCGTAAATCCAGAGTGGAAGACAAGGAAAAAGATGTTCAGAAACTGGAGCATTGCCCCGGCAATCAGTCCTGGAACACTGTATTCAGGACTTTTTCATGCACATCCATGGCCTGCTTTCCCCACAACACAAACCGAATTGTTGAGACGTGTCGCAGGTCCGGAATAACTTCCTTCATGGTGGACATCGCGATTTGAGCAGCGTCTTCCATGGGATAGCCGAACGCCCCGGTGGAAATCGCCGGGAAGCCGATAACTTTCAGTTCGTTCTCTTCGGCACGTTGAAGCGCATTTCTGTAGCAGTCCGCCAGGAGCGTATCCGATGGTTCGTCTCTGCCGTAGACCGGCCCGAGGCAGTGGATGATATGCGGATTTGGCAGACCGTGTCCACCGGTGATGACGGCCTCGCCCGGTTCAATCGGTGCCAGCGGACGTGTCTCCTTTTCCAGTTCGGGCCCCGCTGCCCGATGGATCGCTCCGGCCACTCCGCCGCCGATGCGCAGCTGAGCATTGGCTGCATTTACAACGGCGTCACAATCGGGCTGGTTTACGATATCACCGCGTCTAAGTTCGATAGTGACGTTACGGTATATTGTTTTCGTCATTGGTACCTCCAAAAGAATAGCAGGCATTTTTCTGTTTTATCTGTGATAATCATAAGTTTCTGTGTTCCCCGACTTGTCGGGGACAGCGTGCTATTCAATGTTTGGGAAATTATTCCTCCCCCGGCCAGTCTCCCCAGTTGCGGTACTTCCAGGTATCCACATGAAACCGCTTATGATCGTACAATCCCAGGCCAAGATTGTATTCTTCACCATGCTCGTAATAGAATTTCCGCAATCGTTTTTTCAGGACGCGCTCCGGGATATCGGTCACCGGGGCCACATCCACTGCATCAAAAAACAGATGCCGGCTCCGGGATGCGCCGCCAGCAGGTTCGTTGTATTCCGGCGTGCGGTATCCGGACACAATAACCACCTCCCCGATCCGTGGTACAATCTCCTCCTGCAACAGCCGAAGCGTCAGAATCATGTTCATAATCAGCGAATCCGGCGGTAGTGCGTATGCAGGCATATTCAAATCCTGCCAGTCACTGCCCTGCTGCAGCACTCGCTCCACTGGAATAACAATGCCTTCCATGGTGAAAATTGAATCAAGTCTGTGAATCCGGGATAAATTTTCCTGTTTGAATCGGAGATATTCTGCTTTTTCCGGAATCGGATATCTCTGTTCCACATCACTGACCGGAATATCGTGCCACATTTTGTCCGGCGGCGCGAAAACCGCGCATCCTATTAGCGTAACGAGAATCAACAATCCAGGAACAATCCAATGCTTGCTATCCACAATTCGCCCCTTTCTGTGTTGGAAAAAATTAAAGAATGCAGATGAATATTACAGGGAAAATACGTGAACAATTGTGACCTAAATTAAGCGATTTTGTGCGGCGATCTGCACCAATCTGTTGAGCGCGAAGGCTCCGTGAAATCCTCGACAGACCCTCCGGGTATGCCTCCGGTTTCCCAAAACCCTTTTCATCTTAAC
>JAANXI010000091.1 GCA_018263365.1 Fidelibacterota bacterium
CAGATACTCCAGAATCCGCGTCTTAACCTTTTCCAGCCCGTAATGATCCTCATCCAGGATCTCCTTGGCGCGCTTCACATCCATATTGTCGTCGCTGGATTCGCTCCACGGCAGCTCAACCAGCCATTCGAGATACGTCCGGCTCACCGTATATTCCGGCGAGGCCGGCGGGATTTTCTCCAGGCGATCGACCTCCTTCTCCGCAACCTGCCTGGCCTCTTCCGGCATCTCCGCCTCTTCGATTTTCTCGCTAATCTCTTTGATTTCCAGCGTCTGATCGTCTTCGCCCAATTCTTTCTTTATGGCTTTCAACTGCTCCCGGAGGTAATATTCGCGCTGGGTTTTGGAAATCTCTCCCTGGACTTCAGACTGAATTTTTTCACCGAGTTCCAACCGCTGGATCTCACGGTTGATAAGCACTGTCGCCTTTTCCAGACGCTCATGCACATTCAGTTCCTCAAGAATCCCCTGTTTTTCCGAATTTCCGATATTCAGGTTACCAATCGCCCGGTCAACCAGGCGCGCCGGATGTTGGATATTGGAGAGCATGCTCATGTGCTCCTCCGTCAGGTACGGCGCCATCTTAATCAGTTCACGGTAAATATTTCGGAGATTGGACTGCAACGCATCGATTTCGATATCTTCTTCGTTATAATTTTCATCCACACGCTGGAGTACTCCGCGAAAATACGGCTCTTCCTGTGTCCAGTCGGTGACCTCCATCCGGTGGATACCCTGGACTATGGCGCTTTTGCTTCCGTCCGGCATGTCGAAGACCTTCAGCACCTGTGCCACCGTTCCGAAGGAGTATAAATCGCCGCTGGCCGGTTCCTCTACCGAGCCCTCTTCCTGGGCAACCACGCCGATGTATCGGTTGTCCCCGGGTAAATCTTCGATCAAATTCAGGGACCGTTCCCGGCCGATGTAAATCGGAATGACCTGCTGCGGAAACAGGACTGTATTCCGCAACGGCATAATCGGCAGTGCTACTTTGTCATTTTTCCCAAAGATTTCATCGAGTTCAACGTTTTCTGTCGCTTCAGCTATTTCATTCAAAAGGAGTCCTCCTAATTTTTCTCATCATATTAAAAGCATTAACATCTTTACAATGTCTGTGCCAAACGAAATTCCCCTTCAGTTTTCCATAATTTCACGCCAACTTGTCGAGTGGTTGTGACAGATATGCTGACAAAAGATCGTCTCCTGCGTTCATGGCAGAGATCACCAGAGGAAACAACGTAATGCCGGACGGGTAGACCAGGAAGATTATTCTTCAACAATCGTCTCAGGATAGAGACGCTTTAGCACTTGCAGCATGCGGATGGTCACCATATAGTCGCCGTTGGAATCTTTGCCGGCGATGGCCGGAAACAGTCCGTTCTCCAGTTGCTGATCCCGGAGCCAGTTTGATGCCTTTTTGATCACATCATTGGAACGGTCGAATCCCGTTTGGGAAGCAATTTCCAGTACCTTCAGCGTTCCGCCGCGAAAACAGCCGGACTCGTCGTGGCCAAGATACAGATAATCCCAGGCATCCGGGGTGTTGAAAAATTTGGTATGGTTGGTATCCAAAAAATGGTCCAACAGAAATTCGACGCCTTTTTGCACCGGCTCATCCTTGTAATACACATTGTGGAGTGTCATTGGCCACAACGCATGACAGGTTGTCCAGATGCAACTGGGATATTTCTCTTTATCTTCGCCGCGCGGGACCTGCACCAGATGCAGCCAGCCGCCATCATCCCGTTGCCGGCGCAGCAGCCAGCGCAAGCCACGATCCACAAACGGGTTGCCTTGCAGTCCATACCGAAGCAGTACCCACAGTGCGTATCCCTGGTGTTGATAAAACAACGGAAATTTTCCATCCCCGTGCTGCATTTTCATCAGCGCAACAATTCCCTTTTGAATTGCCGGGATCTCCCGGGTTCCTCCAAGTTCAAGAAGCCGGTGTAACATCAGAGCCTGGCTGAAAAACTGTATTCCCAGTTGATGTTGTTCCTGTGCGAACTCTTGCTTCGGCTCCCACAAACCATCATCGTTTTGCCGCTTTAATAATCGGCGGAACACATCATCGCTCTGTGCCTGTTCCATCGCGTCCCGAACCATCGGGACATCCGTAGGTATCTCAAATAATTCGGAATAGATGTGATATTTGAGGTAGGGCGGAACCTTTTTTAGAAGAAACGGAACCGGATCGGACCGCAGTATCTCGGAAAAATCTAATTTCATGTAAAAAACAGTTCAGCTATCAAATACCAGAATACGGAGTTAGCTCTCCTTGACCTTATGACACTCCGCACAATTTTCGCGCGGGTCATGCGGCATAATGGCCGCCCCCATCACGCCCTGTGTATGGCACGTGATACATTGGTCTTCGGACTCATACCGGAGATGATAAGCTTTATCAGACATGGTCGGCGCGACTTTTGCCAGCGCTTCTCTGTCGATGTTTTCTTCTGTCCGGCTTTGGGAACTGGATAACGGTTCGGTTCCGAAATTCAAAAACACGATGAGCAATCCGGCGACGACAATAGTACCGTAAACGATCCACGCTGTCTTTCGATCACTGGAAGCCATACAATATCTCCGCTTCAGGCCTTAAAGGAAGTTCCACAACCACATGTCGATTTCGCCTGGGGATTCTGCACCTGGAACGAGCCGCCCATTAGGCCTTCATCAGCGTAATCGATCTCAGAACCGGCAATATATTTCATTGAAAATTTATCTATAATGAGCTTCACGCCGTTCTGTTCATGGACTTCGTCGGACTTTTGTGCTTCCTCCTCGAACTCCATGCCGTACGACATCCCCGAACATCCACCGGCCTGCACAAAGACGCGAAGCCCGGCATCCTGTTTATTCTTTTCATTTAATAGATCGCGTAACTTTTTTTCTGCTCGTTCTGTCAAACTTACCATTGCTTTATCTCCTTTCTGCTGCCCGGTATCTCCGGTTTGCAGAATAGAATACGGTTTTTCAATAATCCCAGCGATGTATACACGTCCACAGTAACACCGCTGTCCATCAGGACAGATAATATAGTTTTTGAATCCTGTTAATGCAATGCCTGTGGATCCTCCCCAGGTAGCCCCAATCCCAAAGATTAAATACCAAATTATCCCTATCGATTCAACCCCGTTTGTGGTTGATAGATGGGTTTGACTTCCGTCCCCTGGGTTGCACTCAGTACTATTCATCTCGGAGCCCCGATGGAGCTCCTGTCTCAACTCATTCGGTTTCGGATTGCGTCCCAAAATTTTTCTTCGGCCGGAGTTTGTTTTTGTCGGATTTCCCGGCATCGTGCTTTAATATGCTCCCGTGCATCACGATCAATACCAGCCAACAAAAATGGATTATCGACGGAATTCATTTTCTGACAATATTATGATTTGATAATGACACAACTCCATCCTCTCGGTAGAGACTCCTGCCGGAGCTGGCCCTTCCTCTTCCGAAGAGGAAGGGAAATGAATCGTTGAAGTCGTGTCTCTCCTCTCATAGAAGGAGAGGAGAACAAGAGGTGAGTTGTTTCTGTTAAAAATTCTTCGGTTCGCGATCCCTAGTTCAATACTCCACTCGCCTGCTCGTCAGCGTGATACGAACTCCGCACCATCGGCCCGGACTCCACCACGTCGAACCCCATGCGCTCACCGATTTCCCGGTAATACTTGAACTCAGCCGGATGCACATACCGATCGACCGGCAGATGGCTATCGCTGGGTTGCAGGTACTGTCCGATGGTCATGATATCCACATCGACTTCCCGGAGGTCCTGCATCAGATTCACCACTTCCTGTGTCTCTTCGCCGATGCCGACCATAATGCCGCTCTTGGTGCGCATCCCCTGTTGCTTCGCCCGGTAGAGTAACTCCAGCGACCGCGGATACTTGGCTTGCGGGCGCACTCGTTTATAAATGCGCTCCACCGTCTCCATGTTGTGGTTCAGAATTTCCGGCTCCGCATCGATAACCGTCTGCAGTGCATCCCAGTTGCCCCTGAAGTCGGGGATCAGCACTTCCACCGAGACGTCCGGCATGGCGTCGTGCAACCGCGCGATGGTATCCGCAAAGACCGACGCTCCGCCATCCTCGCGCTCGTCACGGTTTACCGAAGTAACCACCACGTGGTTCAAATCCATTTTCAATGCCGCATCGACCACCCGCTTCGGTTCCTCTTCGTCCAGCATCGGCGGCCGGCCGGTTTTCACCGCACAAAATCCGCAGCTCCTGGTGCAGATATCACCCAGTATCATAAATGTCGCCGTACCGCGATTCCAGCACTCGCTCATGTTCGGACACTGCGCCTCTTCACACACCGTGTTGAGGCTATTTTCCGTCATAAGATTTTTAATATTCTTATAAGTCTTCCCATGCTGCAACCGGATTTTCAGCCACGCGGGCTTGCGTGAATCCTTTGCCGGTATCTGGGGAAAATCCCGAACTTCGATACTCATCTATAGTATTCCTTCTCCGTCAAATTCTTCCAGATACTGCACGATCCGCTGCAAGAACTGTCCGCCAACTGCGCCGTCCAGCACCCGGTGATCATAGCTCAGTGTCAAATACATCATCGACCGGATTGCAATCGCATCGTTGATGACAACCGGTCGCTTTTTAATCGCGCCGACGCCCAGTATGCCCAACTGAGGTTGATTAATGATAGGCAGGCCGTACAAGTTCCCGAATATTCCGGGATTGGTAATTGTGAAGGTGCCGCCTTGCACATCATCGGGATCGAGTTCTTTGTCCCGCGCTTTGTTCGCCAGCCTATGGGTCTCACGCGCCAAACCAAGAAAACTCCGCTCATCCGCGCCTTTGATTACCGGAACAATCAGACCATCCTCGATGGCAACCGCCATCCCGAGATTCACAAACCGTTTTTCCAGAACTTCGCCCTTGTCCATATCCACGGAAGCATTGACTCGCGGAAAATCCTTGAGCGCCCGCACAGTTGCATCTGCGATAAACGGCGTGTAGGTCAATTTAAATCCCTCTTTCCGCTGAAACTCCGCTTTGTGCTTTTCCCGGAACGCCACGATTTTGCTCATATCGACTTCCGAGACAGAATAAACGTGAGCCGACGTATCCAGACTTGTCCGCATGTGTTTGGCTATGGACTTTCGTATATTGTCCATCTCCACAACATCCACGTTTTCCATTGGTCCAGTGTACTTGATCGCCTGTACTTGTTTTGTGGGCCTGGCTGCTGGTTTTGTTCCACGGGATTCCAGATATCCCAACAGGTCCTGCTTTCGTACACGCCCACCGATGCCGGTGCCTTCAATGGACTCCAACTCAGACTGGGAGACATTCTCTTTTGCCGCGATCGATCGCACAAGAGGCGAGTAAAAATCTTTGCCGGAGCGTCCCTTCGTTTCTATCTGTTCGCCGTTCGCCGGCGCAGTAGCTTCTTCGGACCTTTCGGCGGTATCTTCTGCCACTTCTGCCTTCTCGCTTTCACCGTTGTCAGAGGATTCGATGTCCGCATCCTTTTCTGTCTCGATGTAGGCGATGGTCGTTCCCACGTCGACGGTTTTGCCTTCCTCCACCGTAATTTCGGCGAGCTTCCCTTCATGAGAGGACGGGATCTCCGAGTCCACTTTATCCGTGGAGATCTCCAGCAGAATCTCGTCCTTTTCGATCGCATCGCCGGGCTGCTTGTGCCACTTGATGATGGTCCCCTCAGCGACACTCTCACCCATCTGGGGCATGACTACTTCTACTCTCATGAAACGCTCCTGCGTCGGTTATTCATAGATTAAAAAGTTATGCGCTTTCTAATAATCCCACAACTGCTGAATGCCGGCCGCTATTTTATCCGGATTCGGCATAAAATATTCTTCCAAAGACGGTGCAAACGGCACCGGCGTATCGATGGAGGCAACCCGCCGGATCGGACCGTCAAGCCACTCGAACGCCTCCTCGGTAATCCGCGCCGATAGTTCCGCGCCAATTCCGCCGGTCTTGATATCCTCGTGCACGATCAACGCCTTGTTCGTCTTTTTGATAGACCCGATAATTAGTTCCATATCCAGCGGCATTAGCGACCGTAAATCGATGACTTCCACATCGATCCTGGATTCCAGATGACTTGCGGCTTCGAGACTCGTTGGAACCATTGATCCGTAAGTCAGGACCGTCAAATCTTCCCCTTCTCTGGCGACGCGTCCCTTGCCGATCTCCACGAGAAAATCGTCGCCCGATAATTCCTGCTTTTCCCGGCGATACAAATACTTGTGCTCGAAGTAGAGCACCGGATTTTTGTCCCGGATGGCCGCCTTGATTAATCCTTTCGCGTCGTACGGATTTGACGGCGCTACAAGTTTGAGTCCCGGTACATGAAAAAACCACGCCTCGGTATTCTGCGAGTGAAACGGTCCGCCGTGGACGCCGCCGCCGGTGGGCATGCGCACCGTCATCGGCACAGCCGCTCCCCAGCGATAATGGATTTTCGCGGCGTTGTTCACCAGCTGGTTGAATC
This sequence comes from Fidelibacterota bacterium, assembly GCA_018263365.1. Classification (GTDB taxonomy): domain Bacteria; phylum Fidelibacterota; class JAANXI01; order JAANXI01; family JAANXI01; genus JAANXI01. The sequence goes on from JAANXI010000091.1 coordinate 6,481, forward strand.
CCGTAGAGACAAAATCAGAGAACTGCATCTCCGCTACGGGACGCATATCCTGCAGCGCCGCGCCAATGCTCATACCAAAGATAGCCGATTCCGCCAATGGCGTATCAATAACCCGTTCTTCTCCGAACTCCTCAACGAAACCTTTCGTAACTTTGAACGCGCCGCCGTAATTCCCGATATCTTCGCCAAGCAAAAATACGCTCTCGTCTCGCTGCATCTCTTCCCGCAGCCCTTCGCTAATTGCCTGGATATATGTTATTTCTGCCATGTGATTCGGATAATTCCTTTGTTATTGCTTTTTATAAAAATCCCGGCGTCTACCCTTCGACAGGCTCAGCTCCAGGAGGAACCTCTGCCGAGGGATGACGCCCTGGGAAGTCACTCCCAGCTTGTCGAAGAGCGGCTTCCAATTTCGGACAATGTGAAGACCGTTATGTTTTTTTCTATATAAAATTACCTTATCCCAATCAATTGAAGACGCGTTCAGAGTCTTTGCCCCCTGAAAGGGTCATTCTTGAAAATCCCTCTCGAAAATTCACCTCGCATACACCCCATTTGCCGCTTCAGGCCCTTCCGGCACCGGCGCATCGAGCGCATATTCAAACGCCTTCTCCACTTCCGATTCGATCTGCTCATCTATCTGCTCGCGGGTAACATCTGTTAGGACGCCCCAATCCCTGAGGTAATTTTTTAATATATCGATAGGATCTTTGTCCTCCCATTTCTCCATAACTTTTTGTGGGACGTAATCGGCGGAATCGTGTTCGGAGTGGCCTCGCATCCGCATAGTTTGGCTCTCTATCAGTGCAGGGCCTTCTCCTCTTCGCGCACGTTCAACGGCCCATTTCGTCACTCGATACATCTCTACGACATCAGTTCCATCGACCACGATTCCCGGCATATCGAACCCGTGTGCACGCTGCGCAATCCAGTCACATGCATACTGTTTTGAATTCGGTGTGGAATAGGCGTATTGGTTATTTTCGATGATATAGACGACGGGCAATTCCATTACCGATGCAAAATTCAGTCCCTCGTGAAAATCGCCGATGCTCGACGTGCCATCGCCAATAAAGTGTATCGCCACCTGGCCGGATTTTTTGATCTTCGAAGCAAGCGCCGCGCCGGCGGCTACCGAAATCATCGCCCCGAGATGGCTGATCATCCCAAGCGTGTTAATTTCCTTATTGCCCTGATGCAAGCCGTTATCTTTGCCGCCGGTCGGACCTTCCGCGCGTCCGAGGAGCTGTAACGCCATCGCACGGAGCGATTCACCCTTCACGAAATGCGCACCGATGTCCCGGTGCGTCGGAGCCAGAATGTCCCGGTCTTCCAGGGTATAGGTTGCCCCGACGGATGTCGCCTCGTTTCCGGTTCCCAGATACACACCGCCGACCATCTTTCCCTGGCGATAGAAGCTCGCCAGGCGCATCTCGAAGGTGCGAGTCAATTGCATGTAATAGTAAAGGGTTACGCAATCTTCCGCGCTTAATCCTGCCACGGGCGTGAATTCCGATCTTTTAACTAACTCGCTGAGTTCTGCCTGTGTCACTTGCTCATTCCAATCCTTTTATCGAAATAAACCGCCGGTCGCCCTTTGGGCGCCGACGGCTGTAAAATTCTCCAGTCATCAGTAAATAATCCGTTAAAACGCCACCAGATCTTTCAACACCTGCACCACGTCATCTTTCTGCGGTAAAATCACCGATTCCAAATCCCAGTTAAACGGGATGTGGCAGTCCTTTGCTCCCAAGCGGCGAACGGGGCCATCCAGGTACATAAAGCACTCGTCAGCGATGCGACTGGCGACTTCGCCGCCAAAACCTCCGGTTAAGTTATCTTCGTGAGCCACAAGAACTTTATTCGTCTTCTTCACCGATTCAAAAATTCTCTCCGTATCTAGCGGATTTAGCGTGCGAATGTCCACGACTTCAACCGAAATGCCCTCTTTTTCCATTTCTTTCGCCGCCTCCACCGACCGTTGCACCAGCGCCCCCCAGGTGATAACTGAGACGTCGTCGCCCTCCCTAACCACCCGCGCATGCCCAAACGGCAGCAGATAATCCTCATCCGGCTCGGGCGAGGCGGAAAATTGCTGGCGGTACATCCCCTTCTGCTCCAGAAACAGCACCGGATCGGGACACCGGATGGCCGTCTTGAGCAGTCCTTTCGCATCTGCTGCATTGGACGGAAACGCTATCCGGACTCCCGGGAGATGCGAAAAATAGCCGTCGATGCTTTGGCTGTGATACAATCCTCCGTGAATATATCCGCCAACCGGCACCCGGATGACCGCCGGAGCGCTCCAATCGTTATTGGAACGATATCGCATCGTCGACAGTTCGTTGCGAATCTGCATCATGGACGTCCAGATATAGTCCCCGAACTGAATCTCCGCCACCGGTTTAAATCCGCGTGTCGCCAGTCCGATCGCCGTGCCGACAATCGTGGATTCCGCCAACGGTGAGTTGAAGCAGCGCTCCCGGCCGAATTCGGTGGATAATCCTTTGGTTGCGGTAAAAACACCGCCCTTGCCGTCCTCCACATCCTGGCCAAAGACCAGCACATTTTCGTCTCCGGCCATCTCCTCGTGCAGCGCGTGATTGATGGCGTCCACCATCATAATCTTTTCGCCGGTTTCCTTTGGCTCCGCGAGTTCCGGCGGATCGTAATCCATCGCGTACAGGTGATCCGTCACCGTGGATTTCTCCGGAAATGGCTGATCCAGCGCCCAGTCCGCTGCGTCGTCGATCTCCTTTTTCACTTCATCGCGGATCGATTCAAGTTCGTCTTCCGTAGCGAACTCTTCTTCGAGCAACATCTTCTCGAACTTCGGAATCGGATCCCGATTTTGCTCCTCCTCCAGTTGCTCCTTTGTTTTGTATTTTTTGTGATCGTCAGAGCTGGAGTGCGGCAGCAACCGGATGAGGTCCGCCACAATCACCGACGGGCCTTCGCCTTCTCTGGCGCGCTTCACGGCCTGTTTCGCGATCTTATGTGACTCGAAAAAGTTGGTCCCATCGACCTCGTAACGCTCCAGGTTCTCGTATCCCTGTACGAGATCGTATATCGAACCCGCTGACTGCTGATCCTTGGGGACAGAGATTGCGTAATGATTATCCTCAACGAGGAAAATGAGCGGCAGTTTTTCCCGTCCGGCAATGTTTAGCGCCTCGTGAAAGTCGCCCTGGCTGGTGGTGCCTTCACCTGAACTGACCATCACGATTTCGTTGGCGCCCTTCTTCAGATTCCCCATGGCGCATCCGGCGGCCTGCAAATACTGCGTTCCTGTCGGACTGGACTGTGACACGATATTCAGATCTCTGGCGCCAAAATGCTGGGGCATCTGCCGCGATCCGGAGGCCGGGTCATCTTTTTTGGAAAGAAATTGCAGCAGCGTATCCTTCGGCGTGACACCGAGCGTCAGGCAAAATGTAAGATCACGGTAATACGGGTAGAACCAGTCGTGGCCCGGCTTCATGGCGTAGCCCAGCGCAATTTGCACCGCCTCGTGGCCGGAGGTACCGATGTGGAAATAACTTTTACCCTGCTTGAGGAGCGTCAGCATCTTGTTGTCCAGCCCGCGGGCCAGATGCATCAGCCGATACGCATTGATGAGTTGCTCTTTCGATAGACCGGATTTAGACTGTTTCTCCTGCGTCTTAGTACTCACAGAACGACCTCGTTTGTTACAGGTTGATCAGCAGTAAATTTTTGGGATGTCGATGCGGCTTCGGTGATCTCGCAACCGAATACTTCGGCGAATTTTTCGGTATAAATTTTTCGGACTTCCTCTATGGGTGGCGCTTCAGACAGCAGCGTTTTCAGCGAGCAGACGCCCTTGTGGAAAATCCCGCACGGGATGATCCGGCCAAACCAGTCGAGATTGGTGGTCACGTTCAGCGCGAAGCCGTGCATGGTCACCCAGCGGCTCACCTTCACGCCGATGGCGGCGACCTTCTCGTCGCCGACCCAGACGCCGGTATATTCCTCGTTGCGCACACCGGAGATGTCGTATTCGCTCAGCGTCCGGAGAATCGTCTCCTCCAGCTGGCGCAGATACCAGTGGACATCTTTCTTGTAATTATGCAAATCCAGGATGGGATAGCCTACCAGTTGTCCGGGGCCGTGAAATGTGATATCACCACCTCGGTCAATTGGCACGTATTCGGCATGTTTCGCTCGCAACTCCCGGTCGTCCGCCAGCAAATGATTCTCATCGCCGGCCTTGCCGAGTGTGTACGTCGGTTCATGCTCCACAAACAATAACCGGTCGCCGATTTCGCCGTTCACCCGCCGGGCCAGCAACTCCTTCTGATAGTCCCAGACCGGCTGATACGGCTGTCGTCCCAGCCATTCATATATGACGGTTTTAGTCATCTAATTGTAAGTTATTTTTACTATTGCAGATTTCCTATCAAATATCTTCATACTGGAATTACAGATGGATGGCTTCGTCGAATGCGGCGCCGGTCGCCTCTTCGATGACCTCGGACAACGTCGGGTGCGCATGTACTGTGTTGTGCAGTTCCTTCCAGGTCGCTTCCAGGGATTTTGCTACGCCGACCTCCGCAATCAATTCCGTGGCCTCCGCTCCAATGATGTGCGTTCCGAGGATCTCACCGTATTTGTTGTCGATGACCATCTTCACGAAGCCCTCGGTCTCGCCGCTGGCGACCGCTTTTCCGTTGGGACGAAACTGGTACTTCCCGACTTTCACATCGTATCCCTGATCTTTGGCCTCTTGCTCCGTGAGTCCGATGCTCGCGATCTGTGGCTGACAGTAGGTGCAGCCGGGAATTAAATCGTAGTCCAGTGTCACCGGATTCTTCCCGGAGAAGCCTTCCACACAGATCACGCCTTCTTTGGAGGCAACGTGCGCCAGCCACGGCGGACCGATCACATCACCGATAGCGTAGACACCATCAACATTGGTCTTGTAATATTCATCAGCGACGATATGGCCTTTTTCGATTTCCACTCCGAGATCTTTCAGACCGATATTTTCCACGTTCCCCTGCACGCCCATAGCCATAAGCGCCTTGTCCGCCTTCAGCGTTTCCTCTTCGCCATCTTTGGAGACGGTGACTTCCACACCGTTCTTGGTAGTTTTAACCGACTCGACCTTCGTGCTGATCTTAACATCAATTCCGGCCTTTTTAAACGCCTTGCCGAGTTCATTGGAAATCTCTTCGTCTTCCACGGGGACCAGACTGTCCATCATCTCCACGACAGTGACTTCTGTGCCGAAAGCGTTGTAAAAATAGGCGAACTCCACGCCAATGGCGCCGGCCCCCATCACAATCAGGGATTCCGGCTGCTCGTCCAGGTTCATCGCCTCCTTGGAACTAATAACCTTCTCGCCGTCGATTTCCACACCGGGAATCTGCCCCGGGCGAGCCCCCGTCGCCACGATAATATGCTCCGCTTCGACTGTGGCTTTCTCATCGCCTTCGGTCAAATCGACTTCCAGCGTGTGTGCATCGGTGAATTTACCCGAGCCTTTGATATATTCGATGTTATTTTTCTTAAACAGGTTTTCGACGCCCTTAATCTGCTTCTTCGACACCCTTCTGGATCGCTGGATGACTTTCTTGAAATCGTAGCCCACCTCTTTGACGGTAAGCCCGTACTCTTCGGCGTTCTGGAATGTTTCGTACAATTCCGCACTCCGGAGCAGTGCCTTCGTAGGGATACAGCCCCATTTCACGCAAATGCCGCCGAGATCCTCCCGTTCAACGACTGCCACCGAATGACCGAGTTGAGCGGCACGGATGGCGGCAACGTATCCGCCGGGACCGCCGCCGAGGACTGCAACATCTACGGAATATGAATTATCTGACATGAAAAAACCTTTTCTTTCATTCGTTAATTAATGGTGAATTTTGTAAATAAATTGGTCTCATAAGATATGTAATTTGCAAGGTAGCCGTGGGCCGAAATGAAATCAACCCAATTCCCGGATTAACCGCCGTCCTCTTCCAATGCCGGGCCTTCGACCTCTTTGGTTTTCCCCACCAATCCCCGCATAGCTTTGAGGTTTTTTGTGAACCACTCGTCACCGCCTGGAGTCTCAAGCACCATCGGGATGCCGGTAAACCGCTCATCGTATAGCAGCAGGCGAAACGCTTCCAGACCGATGTAGCCTTTGCCGAGATTTTCGTGCCGATCGAGGTTGGACTTGAACGGTTTCTTGGAATCGTTGATGTGGAACGCCTTCAGCCAGTCCAGTCCGATGACATTTTCGAACTCCTTCCACGTCGCTTCGTATGTATCTTTGGTACGAATATCGTATCCTGCCGCAAACATGTGGCACGTATCCATGCAGACGCCGACGCGGGATTTGTCCTTTACGTTTTCGATCATATCCATCAGTTGCTCGAAGGTGTAACCAACGTTGGTTCCTTGCCCGGCGGCAATCTCCAGCAGGGAAATTACCGAGGCATCCGGCGTTTGCTCGTGCGCCCAGTTCAAACTGTCAGCGATGGTATCCAATGCACGACGTTCGCCTGCTTCCAGATGGGAGCCCGGATGAAACACCAACAAATCAATGCCGAGCTGATCACAGCGTTGGATTTCATCCAAAAACGCATTTCGGGACTTTTCCAGCTTTTTATCTTCCGGGGATCCCAGGTTGATCAGATACGAATCATGGGTCATTACGGAATTCGGCCTGTACTTTTCCATGTTCATCTTGAATTTATCCGTATCTTCCTGTTTCAGCGGCTTGGCACTCCATTGCATCTGGTTCTTGGTGAATACCTGAATGGCATCGCATTCCAGTTCTTCACCCCTGATCGGTGCTTTATAAATGCCTCCCGCGATTGAAACGTGTGCCCCAAATAAACTCATAAACCTGTTCACCTGTTATGAATTCGTATTAACTCCGTAATGTAAAAAAATTTGATCAAATTTGTCCAAAGTTGATCAGCGTTAGAAATTCATCTCTGGTTCGCTGATCATCGGCAAATGCGCCGAACATCGCGCTGGTGGTTGCGTAGCTGTTCTGCTTCTCCACGCCCCGCATCTGCATACACATGTGGCGGCCCTCAATGATAACTCCAATACCCAGCGGATGCAGTACATCGTTGATGGTGTTCGCCACCTGCTGCGTCATCCGTTCCTGCACCTGAAGCCGACGGGCGAACATCTCCACAATCCGCGGTATTTTGGACAATCCAATAACCTTTTTATCCGGGATGTATGCCACGTGCGCCCGCCCGAAGAACGGCAGCAGATGATGCTCGCACATGCTGAAATAATCGATATCTTTAATGGTGATCATCTCGTTGTATTCCACATCGAAAAGCGCATCATTGATCAGATCATCCAGATCCAAATCGTATCCCTTGGAAAAATAATCCCAGGCCGCTGCAACGCGGCGCGGCGTTTCGACGAGCCCTTCCCGATCTGAATCCTCGCCAATATTTTCGAGGAGTTGCTTTGTCAGTTCTTTGGTACTTTCGAATTCGTTCTTATTCATGTTCATGTCCCTTCAATCTGCATGCCGGATTGCCCGGAGGCAACCTCAGCAGCCACTTACGAATCATCCATGATATGCTTGTTAATTAAATAGCGTCCCAGATACGCAAGCGGCGTATCCAGCAACGCGGCGAAAAACTTAAAAATATATGCAAAAAAGATGGTCTGCGCCATTTCCCCGATGCCCATGGATCCCCAAAACGTAAAAACAATGACCGCAGTGGAATCCACCAGTTGGGATGTCATCGTTGAGGCATTATTTCGCAGCCACAGATGTTTCCCCTTGGTAAGTCGCTTCCAGAAGTGAAAAAGTTGTACATCCACAAATTGGGCAGTGAGATACGCCGCCATGGATGCGAGTGTGCCACGCACCATGTAGCCGTAAATCCCCTCGTACAGTTCAGGATCAGCAGTAATGGATGCCATCGGCGCAAAATGCCCCGCAGTGACCATAACAATAATGAAAATACTGATGACGAACCCGATAAAGACCACAAAATTTGCCCGCTTACGTCCGTAAACTTCCGAGATAAGATCGGTGGCAAGAAAGGTCGCCGGATACGGCAAGACACCAACGGGAATAATGAGTCCGAAAAGATTGACAAATTTGGAAACGCCAAGAATATTCGCCATCACCAACGCGCCGATAAACACGGACGCCAGTAGCAGGAACAGTTTTTCTGAGGCAGGAAAAGGCGGTTCAGAGTGTGTGTATTCGTCCTGCTTACTCTTCGCCACGATACGCAGCCCAGTTGTTTTCGGTTTCGAGGAGCCGGACTTCGTGCAGTACATCCGGCAGCACGTGCTCTAACTGTTCGTAAAAGGCAATGGCCAGATTTTCGGCAGTGGGTATGATTCCGTCCAGGAACTCCACATCGTGATTCAGGTGAAAATGGTCCACCTTATCAATGAGATGTGTGTTCACCAGATCTTTCAGTTGCTTCAATTCGTAGAGCATGCCGTCGTCCGGATTGACCTCCCCACGGATTGTCACAAACAGCTCATAATTGTGCCCGTGTCCGTTGGGACGCGCGCACTTCCCGAACACCTCGTAATTTTTTTCGTCATCCCAGTCCGGGTTCCGCAGCACATGCGATGCCTCAAACCGGAATCGTTTGGTGAGTTCAACAATTGGCATAAGATAGTCTTACTCCTCTTCAATCACTCCCGACGGACAGTATTCAAACAGCACACATTCGCCGCACTGCGGACTCCGCGCCTTGCAGACAGCCCTCCCGTGATCGATAATCAGGTGCGCCCACTGCGTCCAGTCCTCTTCAGGTACCAATTCCTGCAGATCGTACTCAATTTTTTCCGGCGTCTTTTCCGTGGTGAGTCCAAGCAACCGACTAATCCGTTTGACGTGGGTATCCACCACCAGTCCGGGGATTTCGTAGGCCACCCCTAGGATGACATTGGCAGTTTTCCTCCCCACGCCGGGCAAATCAGTGAGATCATCCAGCGACTGCGGCACATCGCCGCCGTACTCATCGATAACAGCCGTGGCAAAACCTTTGATGGACTTGGCCTTGTTCCGGTAAAAACCCGTGGAGCGGATATCCTGTTCCAGCTCCTTGATGTCGACGCTGGCGTAATCTTCCGGCGATGGATATTTCTCGAACAGGTCCTGAGTGACCTTGTTCACCCGCTTGTCAGTGCACTGAGCCGAAAGAATAGTGGCAACTGAAAGTTCAAAAGGATTGGTGAAATTCAGCGAGCACTTCGAGTTCGGATATTCCTCTTTGAGTGCGTGGACGATTTTTTTGGTGCGTTCCTTTTTTTCGCGCTGGGATTCGCCGGGATACTGTGTGGGTTTCATTCGTCCTCTGAGTTCACGTAATATTCGGAGTAAAAGTTGAGCAGTCGGTGCATTCGGTGCAGTTGCTTTTGGTTTTCGTCGCGTGTGTACACAATCACCAGGTTGCGCAGCATTCGTTCCACGATATCCGTGTTCGACACCGGGTC
>JAANXI010000092.1 GCA_018263365.1 Fidelibacterota bacterium
AAAAGGGTTTTGGGAAACCGAAGGCATACCCGGAGGGTCTGTCGAGGATTTCACGGAGCCTTCGCGCTCAACAGATTGGTGCAGATCGCCGCACAAAATCGCTTAATTTAGGTATATATAAATGATGCGGGAATAATTCGAATGAATATTTTACTCGTTGGAGTCGGTGGATTTCTGGGCGCCGCAAGCAGGTATGTTATAGGAGGCTGGGTCCACAAATGGCTGAACAATCCGTGGTTTCCGTACGGCACGCTGACGGTGAACATACTGGGTTGTTTTCTCATCGGACTACTCGCCGGANTCGCGGAAACGCGGCAAATTTTATCAGCAGAGATGCGGTTGCTGACGATGGTCGGATTCCTCGGCGGTTTCACCACGTTCTCCTCGTTTGGCTACGAATCAGTGAGCCTGTTGCGCGACGGTCAGTTGCTGGGCACCTTCTGGAATATAGCGTTGCACCTGTCTCTGGGATTACTTGCAGTATGGCTTGGATTGAACCTGACACGTTAACCAAAGGAGTGAATTATGCTGCCTGAAGAGGGACATCTGCTGCGAATTTTCATCGGAGAAGGCGATAAGCAGGAAGGTATGCCACTTTACGAGTGGATCATCAAGCAGGCAAGGGAGCAGGGATTGGCCGGGGCCACTGCCATCCGTGGCCTGGAGGGATTTGGCGCACGCAGCCGGATCCATACCGCCAAGATCCTGCGCTTGTCAGAAGACCTTCCAATCATCGTCGAAATCGTGGATACCATCGATAAAATCGAACAATTTCTCCCCACCATTGATGATGCCATAGTCGAGGGATTAGCCACTATCGAAAAAGTACAGATTCGTTTTTACCGGGGTGGGGAAGAATAGTTTTTTCCAGGAAGATGAACTAATCACGGAGTATCTCATGGAAGAAGAACAAATTGAACAAACCAACAGCACCGGGGAAAGCCGGCTCAAAAATCCCGAATTCTGGAAGACGATAGTTTTAGGACTGTTATTCATTGGGAGCCTCTTTTTGCTGCTCCATGTGAACCGCCTAGCGACGCAACTGGAGCAGATCCAAAGTAAACATGCGAGGTTACAACAGCGGGTCGACAGTCTGCAAACAATTGTCAGGATGCCATTGAACAGGGATTTCAACGGACTCCTGTCGCAATACGACATTCGGCTTCTGAAGCAGAAAGGGTTAGTCAATCCCGAAGAGGAACTCATCGCTGACCTGGCATCCCGCACCGAACTGATACCTGATAAAGGCGTGCTTGGCGGCACTATGCATTTTTACGAAGACCAGATTTATGTGCTCTCCTCCAAATGGGTGATGGCGTATTACGACGACGGGCACATTGCTGGGCAGATGTTGCTGGAATATTTAGTAGAGCCCGGCGGCGAAATTACGTGGAAGGTCATAGACTCGTACCGGGGGTAAGCAGGTGGAGAACGCACAATCCGACAATCTGCCGGGGTATATTGGCCTCTATGAATCCGGAGTGCTCGAGGAGCGTATTGAGTCTGCGCTTCGGGGACTGGAGTCGTGCAAATTTTGTCCCTGGAATTGCGGAATCAACAGACTGGCAGACGAAAAGAAAGTATGCCGCACCGGTCGATACGCCAGGGTAACAAGTCATTTTCCCCATCACGGTGAAGAGGCTTGTCTCCGGGGTTGGAACGGAAGCGGCACAATATTTTTCGGGAGGTGTAACCTGCGGTGTGTATTCTGCCAGAATTACGAGATCAGCCAGCGCGACGCCGGCAGTGAGGTTAATCCTGAACAACTTGCACGGATGATGCTCGAGTTGCAGGAAAATGGTTGCCACAATATCAATTTTGTCACCCCGGAACACCTTGTACCGCAAGTACTGGAAGCGCTCCCGATAGCTATTGAAGAAGGACTTAACCTTCCGCTTGTCTATAATACGAGTGCATTTGATTCCAAACGAAGCCTGCAACTGCTGGACGGTATTATTGATATCTATATGCCGGATTTCAAATACTGGAACCGTGAAAAATCGAAAAAATACCTGAAGACGCCCAAATATCCTGAGACAGCCCGGTCAGCGCTACGGGAAATGCATCATCAGGTGGGCGTTCTGAAGACAAATAACGATGGTGTCGCCTGTCGTGGGCTGCTTGTCAGGCATCCCCTGATGCCCAACGGTGAAAAAGAGACCGAAAAGATATTGCAGTTTATCGCTTCCGAAATTTCCGTAGAAACAACCGTAAATATTATGGGACAGTACCGACCGGCAGGAAAAGTAGATGCGAATAAATATCCTGAGTTAAATCGTCCTGTGAGCAGAAGACAAATGTTGGAGGCCGTTAGATACGCGACACAGGCAGGCCTTCTGAATTTGATTTGAGAGTCGGATAGCCTGGAATGGAATCAAATAATGTGCCGGAGCTTTTTCAAGAAAAAAGCCTGCGATCAGCCGACCGCAGGCTTTTTTGGGTGAGATTATCTGAGTATTAACTCATCGGTGTACCAATCTTTGCTGTAATCACGGTGTCCTTCATCACATCCGGGAGGTTGTTCCGTAATTCCTCCGGCGTGCCGGTCAGCACGGGGAACGTTCCGTAGTGCATGGGGATCACATGCTGTGGTTTGATTGTTTCCACTGCGCGGGCGGCAGTTTTGGGGCCCATTGTAAAGTGATCGCCGATGCAGGCCAGCATCAGATTCGGTTTGTGAAATTCACCAATAAACTGCATGTCGCCAAAGAAATCTGTGTCTCCTGTGTGATACATGGTATAACCATTCTCGAATTCGATAATAAATCCGGCCGGGTCGCCGCCATCAACAATGCCGCTGTCGCCCATTATACCAGAACTGTGTATAGCGCGCACCATGGTGAATTTAATACCCTCGGCTTCCACGGTACCGCCGATGTTCATACCGATGGCCTGCTCTTCACCTAATCCCTGGCTGCCAAGATATTGTGCAATTTCAAAGATGGAGATAACCTTCGCGCCGGTGCGCTTGGCAATCGGCACAGTATCACCAAGATGGTCGAAATGACCATGGGTTAATGCGATGACATCGGCCTCTTCAATCGAATCTTCCTCAAACGGCGCCGACGGATTTTCGTTGAGCCATGGATCAATTAGCACGGTTTTCCCGCCCGGAGATTTGATTTGAAACGACGCGTGGCCAAGCCACGTAACTTCTGCATCCTGAAATTTGCTCATAGCAATTTCTCCTGTGTTTATTGCAAAAAGCCTGTTGTTTAAATATTTCGAATCAAGCGGGTTACAATCAAGGGAAATGTTGACGAAATGAGAGGAACATCAGTTAAACGCGTATCACAGACCTGGTATATCAAAATGATATGGTTTATATCAGTTTAATATGCATCCCATGATCGGTAGTGAAACATTGTCGCCTAAACCAGAATGATATATCAGTTGTAAATACTGTTGTTAAGGCATTCCGCTCTGAGAAACAAAATTATTATCATCTTCGGATGTTTTAAAGCTATGTTTATTTTGTTGTTTCTGCGTAATCTACGGACTATTCTTGTATGCGCGTAGATATGACTGACTCAAATCATACAACCGAATTTCCAATCGATGGCACACTAGACCTGCACACGTTTCATCCCGGCGATGTGAAAAGCCTTGTCCCGGAGTATCTCCGGGAGTGCCAAAAGAGAGGGATCACCGAAGTACGGATTATTCATGGCAAGGGAACCGGGACGCTCCGGAGAATAGTTCATTCCATTCTGGAAAAATCTCCAATCGTAGAACATTATGCACTGGCTCAGGGTTTCGAAGGGAGCTGGGGGGCGACCAATGTAACATTGAAATCTGATTGACTATGGTTTCCGCCTGTTAGATTTTTAGATAATATTCCTTATCTTTTAGACAAATGAGAACACAAAATTTTTGGATAGATGAGCGATGCCAAAACGCGAAGATTTACCACATATTCTCCGGTTAATCGATGATGATTCGCCGGTGGTGAAGGAAAAGGTCTCTGAGGCTTTGGCGGAATTCGGCACGGCGCTGGAATATGAACTGGCAAATATGAGCGAACCGCCGAACCGGGAAAATATCAAAAAGATTAACCAGTTATTGAAGGAACGCGACGTTCGGATAAAAGTCTCTGAAAATCTTACAGGCGAGAACGGCGGTGACATTGATCCTATCTTTGAAATCGGGCAACTGGTGCATCATAAACGGTACGGCTATCGCGGTGTGATTGTGGAGTTTGACGCGACCTGCGAAGCCGATGCGGCCTGGTACTGGAGTAATCAGAGTCAGCCGGACCTGGAGCAGCCGTGGTATTTTGTACTGGTGCACGAATCCCAGCAGGTCACCTATGCCGCTCAATCCAGCCTGGAGCCGGACAATTCCGAATTACCCATTGAACATCCACTTGTCTCCGAATTTTTCCTGGAATTTTGGGAGGGACGATACATCCGTAACGATCGACCCTGGCCTCGTCATCAATAGTATCAATGGTGTCGACCTCATTTTTGTACAACCCGGATACCTAAATGCGCCAGCGTAAACTGCACCCTGTTTTGGGACTGATTTTCGGCGCGTTCCTTATCAGTTTTTCCGCCGTTTTTGTGAAAGCCATGGACGTCGCTTCGACCCCTGCGGCATTCTACCGGGTATTGTTCGGCGGATTGATCCTGCTTGTCATGCACGGTCGTCGGCTGCGAAATTTCTGGCAGGACTCCATATTCATTGGTTTTGCAGCACTCGCAGGTCTCTTCTTCGCTGCGGATTTAGCCTTTTGGCACCAGAGTATTGAATACGTCGGACCGGGACTCGCTACTATCCTCGGCAACTTTCAGGTGTTTTTTCTTGCAGCGTTCGGCGTGATAATCTATCAGGAGCGAATGACATTCAGGCTGGGCAGCGCATTTGTGCTGGCGATGGGTGGATTGTTTTTGATCTTCGGATTGGATTGGAGCCAGCTAAGCGGTAACTATAAAATCGGAATAGTATTGGGGCTGGCAACAGCGATATGTTACGCCAGTTACGTATTAGTTCTTCGCAAATTACAGTTTAATACCGCAGGCCATTCTGCCGGAACCATCCTCGCCGTTGTCTCCCTCGTTTCGGCCTTTTTCCTGGGGATTATCGCACTAATGCAGGAGCAGTCCTTTGTCATACCGGATGTCGGAAACTTCGGATATCTGATTGCTTATGCGGTCTTTAGCCAGGTGATCGGGTGGATACTCATTTCAAAATCGCTGCCGGAAATCGATGTCTCCCGCACCGGTTTGATCCTTTTATTACAGCCCGGCCTGGCATTTGTATGGGATATCCTGTTTTTCAACCGCCCGACTAAAATGATCGAAATTATCGGCGCAATCATTGCCCTTGTTGCGATTTATCTTGGAACCGTGAGTAAAGCAGGAACGCGTAAAATGGAGCAGGCGGACGTATCATGATTTGTGTTGATTAATGGATGATAACCTGAACACACGATCATTCTTTTCACGTCTCACTTTTCACGTTTCACCGATGTCGTCAATTAATCAGTTTTACTCTAAGGAAAATTCTTCTAAGTTAAGCATTAATTATTCACGCTGATCAATGAAAGACGAAATATGCATCAATATCTGGAAGCGCTAGAAGAAATTCTCGAGAACGGTGTGGACCGGGATGATCGGACCGGAACCGGAACACGAGCGGTTTTCGGCAAGCAGATGCGGTTTGATTTGACGGATGGATTTCCGGCTGTGACCACGAAGAAACTGGCCTTCAACGTGATGAAAGCCGAGCTGCTCTGGTTCATCAGCGGCAGCCGGGACGTGAAAGAATTACAGAAAATGGGGTGTCACATCTGGGACGCCAATGCCGAGGCCGGTTACTGGAAACCCAAAGCCGAGTTCGACGGCGATGTGGGGAGGATTTACGGCGTGCAGTGGCGATCCTGGCGCACGCCGGACGGCCGGGAAATCGATCAGCTGAAGAAGGTGATTCAAGACATTCAGGAAAACCCGACGAGCCGGCGGCATATCGTGACGGCGTGGAATCCCGGCGAGCTGGATCAGATGGCGCTGCCACCGTGTCACATCCTCTATCAGTTTTTTGTCGACGATGGAAAACTTTCACTGCACATGTTTCAGCGGAGCTGCGATATGTTTTTGGGCGTCCCGTTTAATATTGCTTCGTATTCGCTCCTGTTACACATGGTTGCGCAGGTCACAAATTTAAGCCCGGGTGAATTTGTGCATACCTTATCAGATGCGCATATTTACCACAACCATTTTGACCAGGTGAAAACACAGCTCGAACGCGAGCCGAAGCCTCTGCCAACACTAAAACTCAACCCGGATGTTACGGACATCGATGACTTCACCATGGATGATATCGAACTGGAGAATTATGTGCATCATCCGGGGATAAAAGCACCGATGGCGGTCTGAGTTAATATGACTATCTCAATCATCGCCGCTCTGAGTGATAACGGCACGATCGGCAAAGATAACGACTTGCCGTGGCATTTGCCTGCCGATATGAAACATTTTAAAGAAACGACGATGGGTAAGCCGGTAATCATGGGACGAAAGACGTTTGAATCCTTGGGAAAAAAGCCGCTGAGAGGGCGGAAAAATATCGTCGTGACCAGACAAACAGACTATGAGGCGGAAGGCGCTGTGGTGGCGCACTCGCTGAAAGAGGCTTTCGAAGCCGCCGGAGATGCAGAGGAAATTATGGTGGCAGGGGGTTTCGCAATCTACAAATCAGCGCTTCCCCAAACCGATCGGATGTACCTGACGATCATCCATGAACAGTTCGAAGGAGATACGAAATTCCCCGATATCAATCCGGCGAACTGGGATGAGGTGGAGCGAGAGGATCACGAAAAAAACGACCATCCGTATGATTTTAGTTTCGTCACTTACGAGCGAAAGAAATCCTGAAAATTTCAACCAAACGCGTGAAGGTTTTATGAGCACAAGTAACGGACAGACTTACGATGTGATTATTGTTGGCGGTGGCCCGTCCGGCGCGGCAGCCGCGTTGTATGCTGACCGAAGAGGGTTATCGACCTTGTTGCTGGACAAAGATTCTTTCCCCAGGGATAAAATTTGCGGCGATGCGCTGTCGGGCAAATCCGTCACGATACTGGAGGAACTGGAACTGCTGGATCAGGTCAGTGAGCTGCCGGGAGCGTTCATCCAATCAGTGGTGTTTGGCAGTCCGACCCATACACAGGTGAATATCGATTTTAAGCGCAATATCGTCGAGAATACGCCCAGCGGATTTGTGATCCGCCGGGAGATCTTTGACAATTTTCTGTTCCAGGAGGCAAAAAAGGTTGCCGCGACCACCGTCGAGAATTTTTTGGTTAAGGATGTGATCAGAGAGAACGGCAGATTGGTTGGCGTGTCGGGCAAAAACACCGAAACCGGTGAGTCGCTCGACTATCGCGGGAAAATTATCCTGGGCTGTGATGGATTTAATTCCCTCGTCGCGAGGAAGACCGGATTGTATGAACACGATCCGGAGCACTGGGTCGTGGCGCTGCGCCAGTATTATAAAGGCGTGAAAGGGCTCACGGATCAGATTGAACTCCACTACATTGATGAGGTACTGCCGGGCTATTTCTGGATATTTCCGCTGGAAGACGGATACGCCAACGTGGGGATCGGGATGTTGCACAAATATATTAAAGACCGGAATGTGGATCTGAAGGAAGCCATGGAACACGCCAAAGAAAGTGAAGCATTTCAGGAACGGTTTACCGATGCGGAACCTATGGAAGATCCCACTGGATGGAATTTGCCAGTCGGATCGAAGCATCGGAAAATCTATGGAAACGGTTTTATGCTCCTGGGGGATGCGGCTAGTCTCATCGACCCGTTTACTGGTGAGGGAATTGGCAACGCCCTGTATTCCGCGAAGTATGCAATTGAGGTTGCCGACGAAGCTATTGAAGCCGGAGATTTCAGCGAGGAATTCATCGCGCAGTATGACCAACGTCTCTGGGCCGAAGTAGGGGATGAGCTCCAGGTCAGCTACAAACTCCAGAAACTGGGCAAAATTCGTCCGCTGCTGAATTTTGTAATAAACAAGGCAGCCAGAAGCGACGAAGTCAGCAACATCATCGCCGGGATGCTGGCAAACGAGGTCCCCCGAAAGAAACTGGCGAATCCGGTGTTCTACTTTAAACTGCTCTTCTCCTGAGGAAAATGAGGATAGGGAATACAGTATGAGGATATAAGGTCTCAGGAGTATCGCGTATTATGTAGATAAAATTGCGTGGTTCTGATCATCATCCCACCAATCATCATCAGTCCCATCGAACCCATCTTGTGAATCCCGCTTAAACCCGATTTCCGGTCTTTAAGCGGGAACCATCTTATATGTACCTAAATTAAGCGATTTTGTGCGGCGATCTGCACCAATCTGTTGAGCGCGAAGGCTCCGTGAAATCCTCGACAGACCCTCCGGGTATGCCTTCGGTTTCCCAAAACCCTTTTCATCTCAACATCTTGGCACATCTCATCCACAACTATCGCTCAATTTAGGATGTAATGAGAAGGAACAGCAAGGAATCGGCATTGACCTTCTCCCTTATAGATTCCGCATTTTCCATTGGTTACTGATCACTGGTAACTGGCTACTGGTTACCTTAACGCTGTCGTGCTTTTCCCGTTTGCTGTTCCTGAATTCCATAGTAAATTATTCGCTTGATAAGAAGGGGCGTAAAACTCGATTTTTCTTCCGGAAACGGAACATTTGCTGACGGAAACCGTCAGATGCACAATTTGGTAGCAAATGGACGAAGATGGGAGTGAAACAGGCTGTATGAATTCGCAATTGACTGCGCCCCGAAGACAACAGACCTGCCGATATTTCTGGTTCGCATTTCTCGTTTCCCTGAGTGTTCTGATAGCAACTGCTTTACCAGCACAACCATCCCAGAATGATGTCAGTGTGCGCAAGGATTTTTCCGTTGCAAAGGGAATGTTCAACGATCAGTTGTACGAGCTGGCTGCGTCCCAATTTCAGGATTTCCTCCGAAAACATGATTCAAGCCAGTACACTGAAGAAGCCCAATTTTTGCTAGCCGAATCGTATTTACACCTGAATCAATATTCTAAAGCGATTGAGCACTACCGGAAGTTGCTGCAGTCCTATCCGGCAGTCGGCTACCGGGACAAAGCCACCTTTCGATTGGGCGAAGCGTTGGTAAATGCTGGGCGACACCAGGAAGCCATAGATGTCTTGAGTACCTTTTTTGATAGTCACCCTGAAAGTAATTTGATGTCCAGCGCGCTGTATTGGTATGGCGAAGCGCTATATCGCAGCGGGAAGGTCGGGGAATCCCTGGACTATTACAGCCGTGTTTACACCACATATCCGGAGGCTTCTCTCGCCGATTATGCTGCCTATTCTGCCGCCTATATCTATGAGGAGATGCAGAATTGGGACGCCGCCCTTGCTGCATACCAGAAACTTATTGACACCCATCCGAACAGTCCGCTGGCCGACAAAGCCGCGTATCGCATCGGATTTACGGCGTATGGAAAACAGGATTATAAGCAGGCCGTATCCCTATTGAATAATGCAATAGAGCAATACCCGGATCATTCGTTGCGTGCTGAGGCGCAGTATTTTATCGGCGAAAGCTACTATAAGACCCACTCCTATCAAAAAGCGCTGGATGCCTATACAAAAGTTGTGAAATTGCCGGAGAACAGCTATGCCGATGATGCTCAGTACAGTATTGGATGGACGCATTTCCAGTTGGAACAGCCTGGGATGGCGGCGCAGGCTTTTCAGGAAGTCGCCACAGTAAGCACCAGCGATACACTAATTGCCTCTGCCCTGTTTCAATCCGGGCGAAATTATCTAATGGCAAGTGAACGATCTGCCGCCAGAGATGCCTTTAACCAAGTCTTTGTGAAATACCCTGAATCAAGTAGTGCACCGAATGCTTTATACGAATTCGCGTCTCTGGCATTTCAGGATAAGCAGTATGAACAGGCCCGGGAGCATTTTACAAAGATTGAGCAGAACTATCCGAACTCCCCGCTCGCCAGTGAAGCCGCGGTCATGGTTGGGGAATGTTATTTTGCCACGGAGCAATTCGCCAGCGCCGAAGACGCTTACCGGCATACGCTTGAAACCTATCAGGATTCCACCGTTCTTGCACGAGCAACTTACCGTCTCGGCTGGGCAGAATACCGAAACAAGAAATATGCGAACGCCGCCTCGCATTTTGACCGGGTTGTGCAAGAATTCCCCGGGAGTGAGTTTGTCAACGATGCCCTGTTCTGGGAAGCAGAATCATACTACCATATCGGTAATTACCGATCGGCGTACCAAGCTTATCGCGTCTATTTAGACCGATATACCGAACCGGACAACCGGGGGGATGCCTACTACGGACTTGGCTACTCAGCGTTGAATTTGAAAAATTTTACAGATGCTGCAGATGCGTTTAACTCGGCGGCTGAATTATCAGACCAGAAATCCGTGAAAGCGGATGCTCGCTTTCGACAAGGTGATGCGCTCTTCAATGCGAAAGAATATCAAAAAGCCATCAAGGCATATAAATCGGCGATAGAATTTTTCGAGTTACAAGACAGAAAAACCGAATCCCAAATGCAGATAGGGCATTCTCATCTGCGCGCCGGCGATAACGTTCAGGCCCGAACAGCGTTTTATGCGGTACATGAGCAATTTCCGGAAAATAAGCGAGCTCCGGCCTCAGTGTATTGGTCTGGAAGAGCTGCATTCCGCGGTGAACAGTATCAGACGGCCATCGGCGACTTCCAGATGCTGATACAGCGGTATCCCGACAGTGAGTACACGGACGATGCGCTCTATAATATGGGTGATGCGTACTATAATCTTGGAGAGTACAGCTATGCTGTTGAGCGGTACCGGGAGTTCATCAATAAATTCCCGGGGAGCGATTTTATCCCGGATGCCGTGACAGGTCTGCTCTGGTCGATTATCCAGCAAGGTGATGCCGATACCTCATTGGCGATTATCGATAGTTTGATAGCAGAGATCTCAGATCCCCGGAGATCGGCGGAGATCCTGAGCCGAAAGGCGGATTATTACGCAAAAACACGGAAATACCGGCAGGCGCTGGCCGAATATACGAATATCCTTCGGAGATATCCCGGCACGTCAGTGGCGAATAATGCACAGTTCCAGCGCGGTACCATCTTTGAAAACGCGGGCAATCCGGACTCCGCGCTTGTGGCCTTCAGCTGGCAGTGGAAAGACTATCCACAGGCGCAACGGACGCCAGATGCGCTACTCCACGCTGGCGATATTTATCTGAAACAGGAGAACTACAACAGGGCGGTTGCCAATTATGAGCGTATCCTGAACAATTATTCCAACCATGAGAATGTGGGACTAGCCACCTATAAAATGGGGATTGCCTTTCTCAGGTCTGATGATTTTGGACAGGCCGGGAAGTTTTTTAACAGCATTCTGCACGGCGAATATGATTCTTCCCTGAAGCATCTTGCCCGGATTGGTATGGCGAGAACGGCCATTCCACAGAAAAAGTACGATGAGGCAAAATCGTATCTGGGTGCCGTGCTGGACAGAGGTTCCTCAGGAGTTGCGGCGGAAGCACAGTTTTTAATTGGTGATATCGCAAAAATTCAGGGGGACTGCGAGACTGCGGTGGTGGAATATTTGAAGACGAAGTATCTGTATGGTAGCGAACGGCAGTGGGTGATAAAAAGCGTGTATAACGCAGCATTGTGTAATGAAGAGTTGGACAAACTAGGCGATTCCAGACGTTTATACCAGACACTGATCCAGGATTTTCCCGGCGATACGATCTACGTTGAGAAGGCTAAAACCCGGCNCCAGTCACTGGCTGGAGAATAGAATAATGAAGAAGAGTGTCCTCATACTAGCCGTATTGATGCTCACGTCTTTGCAGTTTACCTATGCACAGGAAGAGAAGGCGACTCCTCCACCGACCCGCCTGGAAATGCCAGAGGATACAACGGTAACCGCAGAGACCACGCAAAAAGTCGAGCTGCAAAAGCCGGAACTGGAATTGCCGGAGGTGCTGGTACTAGGCGCCGAACGAAACATTGAAGTCACCGGCGAGAAGCAGAGCATAGTGCCGGAATCGCCGTCGCTTGTCAAACCGGATGCCCCGTCGGAGTTTGTCTCAACCTGGTTTCGCCGGCAGGCACAGAAGCCGTCCATTTCCAGAGATGTTTACAATGTCGGAGAGTATGCCTGGTCCCGCCTTGATGTCGGAAACGGGATCGCAGTCCGGGGGAACGCCGGATACTGGCGGAGGCTGCCGAACGGAACCCTCACCGGACAAGGATGGGGAGAATACGATGCGGGAGACTACGAAAATAACTCACGTACAAACGGCGGACTTCGTGCGCAAAGTTATTTTGAGTTCGGTGAGGGCCTTTCAGCAGAACTAACGGGGGAGATGCAGGGGGAACGCTTTGGGCTGTATCAGATATTGGATTCCAGCGCCACGCGAAATACTGCACAGGGAATTCTCCGGACCCAAATCCAATTTGACCATCCCGATGAAGGAAAGACCCAATTTGTAATCGGGTTGCAAGGTCTCGCAATGCAGAGTGATACTGCCGAAACTCAGTACCATGAAACGTCCAACCGTACCCTAAATGTTCGTGGAAAATACAGCAATGCACTGAAGGAGATTCCGTTCTCATTCACGGCAGCGATCCTGAGAGACAACCTATCAAATTCCACTATTAGTGACCCGCTCGTCAATACGCTGAACCGGGTTGGTCTGGAGAGTCGGTTTACCTTTTCGAATGCGTGGACGTCCACTTTCGGGCTGCAATACGAGACCTTTTCCAATGATTCGGTAAATACACTCCACCGATTTTCTCCCTGGGGCAAACTGAATTATATCCCCGTGAATTATCTGGGATTTTCCCTGAGCGTTACCACAGGATATCAGTATCAACCTTTTTCTGAGCGTGTGCAAGACAACAAGTATATCGATCACCGGGTATTACCCAGACCGGATCGCCTGCGATTTGGCAGCCGGTTCGCCCTTGATTTGCAATTGACTAATTCTATTGCACTGCAAGGAAAACTCCGCTATTCAAATTATCAGGTAATGCAATATTGGATGCGCAATGCGACCGGATTGTTTGTTCTCGTTTCCGAGTCTGATGTGGAAATAATCAAGGTCCGGATCGGGGCGAATATGCAAGTGACCGGATGGCTGCAGCTCATTCCATCTTTGGAAGCATACACTGTAAATTACGGAGATGACAATTTGCAGGATATCGATTATATCCCGTATAATTCCAGGATGGAAATGCCGGTCATTGCTGAGATTGATCTGGGAAGTTTGGGCCAGGGAGGCGTTGAGTTGAGATATGTTGGAGTACGACAGACGACTGTATCCGGTTCGGGTGAGTTGGACCCGTATTTGGATATCAATGGTGAATTTCAGCGTACTCTGAACGAGCAATTTACTGTATTTATACGCGGTGAAAATTTATTAAACAGACAATACAGTCACTGGCAGGGGATTCCGGCCAATGGCTTACGGATATTGTTGGGCGCAAAAGCAACTTTTTAACCACAGGATGGCAGGAGCAACAGGAGGAGATATATGTCTGTATTTGAAATACTGACCAAGGGTGGCATCCTGATGATTCCCATCGGACTCGCCTCAATTATCGCCGTGGCAATACTGATAGAGCGGTTGGTGTCACTACGGAAAATTCGAATTAACGCCAACGCATTTATTACCAGAGTGCGGGGCCTGTTGAACCATAATCAGGTGGACGACGCAATCCGCATCTGCGAGGAGACGCCGGGACCGGTGGCTGCCATCACCAAGGCTGGGCTAAAAAAGCATAATCGCCCCAGAGATGAAATCAAAGATGCCATGGAAAGTGCGGCCGAGTCCGAAGTCTATCACCTGGAACGGTACCTTGGCGTATTGGGAACAGTGGCTGCTATCACGCCGCTTATCGGGTTTCTGGGCACGGTGACGGGGATGATCCGGGCGTTCATCCAGATTCAGACTCTGGGGGGGAACGTGGATGCCAGCGTCCTGGCCGGCGGGATCTGGGAGGCGTTGATTACGACTGCGGCCGGACTGAGTGTTGGAATCCCGGCGCTGATATTCTATAACTGGATCCAGGGCAAGGTAGCGCATCACGTCTTCGAAATGCAGGAAAGTTCCAGCGATCTGCTCGAAATCCTTCATGAAAGGGAGGGACAGGATGAAGATCGAGACGAATAAGAAAAAGATGACCGCCTTCTCGGCGATCTCGCTGACAGATATCGTGCTGCTCCTGTTAATATTTTTTATGCTGACGTCTTCGTACGTAGTGCAGCCCGGCATTAAGGTGAAACTGCCGAAAGCCGCCACCGGACAACAGGCGGATGAGCAGCGCATCTTCCTGACAGTGACCAATAACGATCAGATATTTCTGAACCAGAAGTTGATCAACCGGGAAAATCTGGGACAAAATCTGAAGAGAATACTCGATGAGCATCCGGAACGATTAGTGATTATCCGGGCGGACAAAGACCTGTCACTGGATAAGACCATCGGCATCATCGATATCGCCAAACTGGCCGGAGCGGAGCGTTTTATGATCGCAACGGAAAAGGGATTATAGCCCCGAAATTGAGATGAAGCGTGATATCATAAATATCTTTGCGGATATCCGGAAGACGATAGTGTTCTCCGGAGTAGTGCATCTGATTCTCCTGATGCTGCTTATGTTATTAAACGTCGGACTGGATATCTCGCCGCCAGATTATGCCGAGATCAGTTTCGTCAGCAGCCAGGTCCGTTCCGAAACGCCAGCGCCTGCCCGGAAAACGACGCCTGCAGAACAAGTGACGCCGGAACCTCCTGAACCTGAACCGGTGGAAGCGGAACAATCAGCCCCAGAACAGCCGGAAGTCACCCAGCAGCAGTCGGCCTCACCACAGGCGCCGCCGGTCAACCTGCCCGAGCGCCGGATGCTCGAGGACGAGGAACCGCAGATTATCCAGCGTAATTCGGACAAACTGACCAGAGATACCGGCAGCGAGGATCTCCCGATGCGCGCGGATGTGTACCAGAGTGAGAAGTCCGGTGAGGTGGCGCCGGAGCGAGCCGGCGATGAAAAGATCTCCGCCAATCCCCAGAGGATGGCTCTCGACGATCAGGGGGTAATGCCCGCCACTGAGATCGGCGGACCGCCCAACAATCAACCGTTTCAGATATCAGGAGAGGCGGCGGAGCGGTCTATTTTAAACAAGGTTGTTCCCGAATACCCGGAAGACCTGCAAAAAGAGGCAGTGATCAAGATTCGGTTTACGGTCACGCCGGACGGGCGGGTCGGCCAGATGATTCCCGTGAAAAAGGACTCTCCGAAACTGGAAGAAATCACTTTGAATGCCTTGGAAAACTGGCGATTCAACCCATTGCCGCCCTCAGCTGAACAACAGCCAGTAGAGGGGGTTATTACTTTCCGGTACGAACTGGAGTAACGAGTAGTACCGATCTCCTGCTATGATCAGTTCCTGTGAATAACGGCGGTTTCGGATTTGCAACCCTCCCGGAATTTTTGTTCATTTAAAGACGTAAATTTTCAACGATTTTAAATGAGGATCTCAATGCGTATGAAACGACTGATATCCGTTATAGCGCTCGTTATCGGGCTGACCCCGGCAGCACTTTTCACCCAGGAAATCGACGATCCTACATCTTTGGCCAATATCAATGAAGTTCGGATTACCCGTCTCGATTTGGATTTGCAGGTGGATTTTAACTCTCAAACGCTTGCCGGTACAGCCACACTCCATTTGAATAATAAGACCGGCGCCGATGTCCTGATTCTTGATACCAGAGATTTGACTATCCATAATGTGACCATTGGCTCCGATAAAAAAGAGGCGAGTTACACCCTGGGCGAATATGTGAAGTACATCGGGCGTCCACTGACTGTTGCCATTACGCCCGAAACCGAAACCGTTACCATAGATTACAGCACCAGTCCGAACGCCGGAGCATTGCAATGGGTACAACCGGAGCAGACGGCCGGTGGCGAGAAACAGTTTTTATACAGCCAGTCACAGTTCAACCTGGCGCGCACCTGGATTCCGCTGCAGGATTCCCCGGCGGTCAGGATGACCTACAGCGCAACGATCAGAGTGTCGGAAGGGTACCTGGCGCTGATGTCTGCAAAGAACCCGGTTGAGAAAAATGAGAGCGGCGTCTATAC
>JAANXI010000093.1 GCA_018263365.1 Fidelibacterota bacterium
TTGAGCGCGAAGGCTCCGTGAAATCCTCGACAGACCCTCCGGGTATGCCTTCGGTTTCCCAAAACCCTTTTCATCTCAACA
Source organism: Fidelibacterota bacterium (assembly GCA_018263365.1). Taxonomy (GTDB): domain Bacteria; phylum Fidelibacterota; class JAANXI01; order JAANXI01; family JAANXI01; genus JAANXI01. Next base: position 82 of record JAANXI010000093.1, read on the forward strand.
TCTTGGCACATCTCATCCACAACAATCGCTCAATTTAGGTGAAAGGTTCTTTTCGCTTTGGCCGCCACGATGTCCTCCCGGAAGAAGAACGAATGTCAGAGCGAATCGGATACCTCCGCCAAAGAAATTTTACTGATGTTGCCGGTGCCGTCACCGGTGAATATCAAGTTATGGAAAATTTCCGAACCGGGATAACGGTCATGCGCTCCTACAGAGCGCAGCTGCTGGAAGAACTCTTTTCCGAAGGGCCGCACCTGGCAACCTATGCCTTCGAAATCGGAAATCCCGGTTTGGACTCCGAAATCGGAATCGGCGGCGAATTCTTTCTGGCGTATGACTCCGACGTCTGGCACTGGAAAGCGAGTATGTTTCAGAATTCATCTTCCGGATACATTTATCCCAGAAACACGGGCGAAATCAATTATCGCACACTGCTGCCGATTTACCAGTATACAGGACTGGACGCCGTGTTTCGGGGATTCGAAACCGAAACTCACGGGAATCTGACGGAGCACTGGACCGGACGATTAGCATTTAGCTACGTCCTGGCAACTCTCGTGGACTCGCATCAGCCGCTGCCGCGAATACCGCCGTTAAACGGGAAACTCTCACTCAAATACAACCGGGATCAATTGTCAGTTGGTGGTGCGATTCGGGGTGCAACCGCACAGAAACGCACGGCTGAGTTTGAAGAACCAACGGACGCCTATGTTATTATGGATTGCAATGCCCAATATATGATTCCCCAGGGACGATATATTCATAGTATTGCATTCACAATACACAACGTAAGTGATACCGTGTATCGAAAGCATCTTTCGCGTGTGAAGGTGATAATGCCTGAGCCTGGCCGGAATTATAAACTGAATTATCGGGTATACTTTTAGCAAGTACGAATTCTTTACTACAACTCAACGAAAAAGAATTCTTTTGGAAAAACTACTCGCCGGGTGGTGCTTTCAGAAGGCTCCCTATCTTTTTCTTGTGGCGCCATGCTTCCAGTCCTAAATTGCATTAGATTTTTTTGAACAAAACAGGTGTCCAGATGAAAAATATATTTCCCCTTTTTTTGCTGCCGGTTTTTCTTTTTGCACAGAGCCCGGATGTACCAGAAAATCCTCACGAGCAACTGGCACGAGCGAAACAAAATATCCTCGCTCAGCGGCAACAGATGCGAAAGTCTGTTTCCACCACTGATTACGGCCACTACGATGTGCAGTATTATTCACTCGATTTGACGTTTCACCAGTCGACGGAGACTATTTCCGGGACTGTGGAAATGCGAGCTAAAAATCTTGGTGGAAGTCAGTCCACTATTGCGATGGATCTCGCCGATAATATGTCAGTGACAAACGTCACCGGGGATCACTCAGGATATACGCATACCAACGAACGCATCAATATGGAATTCGATCCGCCGCTTACGGCCGGGCAGGAGTTTACGGTGGTGGTGCATTACAACGGCAGTCCGGTTGTCGCCGGTTTCCAGGGCTTAACCTTCGAGAACCACAGTCAGGGACCGATTATTTCGAGTCTGAGCGAGCCGTATTTTGCAAGAACCTGGTGGCCCTGCAAAGATGTCCCGGCGGACAAGGCGGATTCGGCGGATATCCGCATAACCTCAAGCAACGACCTGATTCCGGTCTCAAACGGCTCACTGGAATCTATCACCCAGACAACCGACAGTACGCACACCTATCATTGGAAAGTTCATTATCCGATTGTGAATTATTTGATTTCCGTGGCTATTTCCAATTACACTAATCTGACCGATACTTATGTCGCCATGAACGGCGATTCGATGCTCCTGGATTATTACTTGTATCCCCAGGAGACAAATTACAGTTATATCACCGAAAACGTGGATGAGACCCGCCAGATGATTGAAGCCTTTGCGGAGCTGTTCGGGGAATATCCATTCCTGGAAGAGAAATACGGGATGGCCAGCTTCAATTGGGGGGGCGCTATGGAGCACCAGACCATTTCGAGTATGGGCAGCTACAGCCGGATGATCATCGTGCATGAGCTGGCACATCAATGGTGGGGCGATATGGTTACCACGCACAACTGGCACCATATCTGGCTCAATGAGGGATTTGCATCGTACGCTGAGGCGCTGTACCTGGAGGCGATCCAGGGAGAGGACGCCTACCATAACTATATGGCAAGTATGGCGTATCGCGGAAACGGCACGATTTACGTGGAGGATACGACCAGCGTCTACGGGATTTTTAACGGAAATCTGAGTTATGATAAGGCAGGCTACGTTCTGCACATGCTGCGGCATGTCGTCGGGGATTCCACGTTTTTTGAGGGACTGAGCGCCTATCGGGACGCTTACTATATGAGTACGGCAACTACAGAAGACTTTCAGCAGGTGATGGAACAGGTCTCCGGACAGGATTTATCAGCGTTCTTTCAGCAATGGATTTATTCGCAGGGACCTCCGAACTACGATTATTGTCTCTGGACGGAAGCGGCTGGAGACAGTACGGAGGCGTTTATATGCGTCCACCAAACCCAGGATCGGGAATATCCGTATATCTTTAAGATGCCGCTGGACATTCAATTGACCGACAGCCTGGGAAATGACACTACTTTTGTGGTACAAAACGACGAACGGGATGCCGTCTATTCCGTGATGCTGGATTGGGCGCCGACCGACATCGAACTCGATCCGGATGACTGGGTGTTAAAAACCGCGAATCAGGTTCCGGCAAATATAGTGCGTGACGGCTGTGAGTTTTTAACCGAATTCAATTTGGCGCCGAATTACCCGAATCCGTTTAATTCCAGAACGAAACTTGTCTTTACCGTGCCCATCACACAGTTTGTGACCGGCGAGATCTACGATATCACCGGGCGAAAGGTTAAAACGCTATTCGCAAAAGAACTTCCGCCGGGCCAGTACACTTCTTACTACTGGGATGCCACCAATGACATGGGACAAACGGTTAGCTCCGGAGTCTACATATTCAGGTTGCAGTACGAAAATCATGTCAAATCCCGGAAGATGATTTTTATCAAGTAAAGTGTTGGCTGGACCGGGACATATCAATTTGATATGTCTCTCATATCATTTCCATATATCACAGAACACGTTTCACCTCTACGCAGCCCCGTAATCTATTGGTATAAGGGCTTTTCAGGCAGATTCCTCTTACCTGGTATCCTGCTTGCATTTTGAATAACGATATCGATTTTTCACTGAAAATTTAACGGACATTGGAGGAATTGCCATGCAAGTAAAGAAATGGAGTATCATTGTACTGTTCAGCCTTTTTATCGCAGCGCCGGTCTCGGCACAGAAGGGAACAGAGCATCTCAGAAGTTCCCAGTTAATCAGCAAGGAAAAAGCCATGAATATTGAGGTACAATATGCACTAGGAAAATTTACGCTCAATCCGAGTTTGGCCGAAGAGGCGTATGTGGTTAATATCGAATATCCGGTTGACCTCTTTACTCCGGCTGTGGATTATGAGATCGAGGACGATGTCGGGTATCTGACGGTGAAGTCAAATAAAGATGACGGTGATGAATTTAACATCGATTGGGAAGATCGTGAGGAGAACAGCAGGTGGGACATCGAATATAATCCCGACCTTCCCACGACAATGAATCTGGAAATCGGACTAGGGAAAGGCGTTCTGGAATTAGGCGGCGCACATATCACGGAACTGGATTTGGAAAACGGATTAAGCGACATGACGGAAAATACTATTCGCCGAACTGGAACGAGGCAGAGAAGAAGATGAAACTGAAGGTAGAAGTCGGTCTCGG
>JAANXI010000094.1 GCA_018263365.1 Fidelibacterota bacterium
GCCCTGCTCTTTCAGAACGGCCTGTGCAGCAGCCAAACGCGCAATCGGTACGCGGAACGGCGAGCAGCTGACGTAGTTCAGTCCGGTGCGATGGCAAAATTCCACCGAAGCCGGTTCGCCGCCGTGTTCACCGCAGATGCCGACCTTGAGATCAGGACTGGTCTTGCGTCCGAGTTCCACGCCAATCTCCATCAGTTTGCCAACGCCAGTCTGGTCAATCGAGGCAAACGGATCCTTCTTGTAGATCTTGCGCTCGACATATTCCGGCAGGAATCTGCCTGCATCGTCCCGGGAGATCCCCAGGGTTGTCTGTGTAAGATCGTTGGTGCCAAAGCTGAAGAATTCAGCCGATTCGGCGATTTCGTCTGCCGTCAGCGCGGCACGCGGAATCTCGATCATCGTACCGACCAAATAATCCATCTGAACGCCGGTTTCTTCGATGACAGCTTCCGCCACTTCGCGCGCCTCTTTTTCCTGCAAGCGCAGCTCTTCGGCGTTGCCCACCAGCGGAATCATGATCTCGGGGTGCGGATCGCCGCCCTCTTTCTTCACTTCGCAGGCAGCTTCCATGATGGCCCGCACCTGCATCCGGGTGATCTCCGGATAGGTGATGCCGAGACGACAGCCGCGATGACCAAGCATCGGGTTCATCTCGTGGAGCGCATCCATGTTTGCGCGGATCTTCTCTTCCGTCACATCCAACTTCTTGGCAAGATCTGTGATCTCTTCGTCGGTATGCGGCAGGAATTCGTGAAGCGGCGGATCAAGCGTCCGGATAGTGACCGGGCGGGACTCCATGGCTTCGAAAATGCCCTTGAAGTCATCCCGCTGCATCGGCAGCAATTTCTCCAGCGCTTTCTCACGACCTTCGGTGTCATCGGCGAGGATCATCTCGCGTACTGCGTCGATCCGATTGCCGCCGAAGAACATGTGTTCGGTCCGCGTCAGGCCGATGCCTTCCGCGCCGAATGCCACAGCGGAATTCGCCTGATCCGGCTGGTCAGCGTTAGTACGGACACCCAATTCACGGACATCATCGGCCCACTCCATAAACTCGTTGAATATATGGAAATCTTTGGACTCTTCCGGCTGCATGGTTCCGTCAATCAGCACCTGTACCACTTCGGAGGGCTGCGTTTCCAGTTTGCCTTCGATCACGTCACCGATCGTTCCATCGATTGAAATCCAGTCGCCTTCTTTGAGAACCTTGCCACCCGGCACGGTCATCTGGCGGTTCTTGTAGCTAATTTCCAGGGCGCCACAGCCGACGATACAGGTTTTGCCCATCTGGCGAGCCACCAGCGCCGCATGCGAGGTCATGCCGCCGCGGGCCGTCAGAATACCTTCGGCCGCATCCATACCCCGGATATCTTCCGGGCTGGTTTCGAGGCGGACCAGAATTACCTGCTCGCCGCGCTTCTTCCATTCGACCGCATCCGGTGCGTTGAAGACTACGCGCCCACTTGCAGCTCCGGGACCGGCAGGCAGTCCTTCGGCCAGTTTCTTGCCATTATCCAGCGCCTTCTGCTTTTCATCCGCATTGAAGACGGGACGCAGCAGCTGATTCAAATATTCCGGGTCCTCCACGCGGAGCAGCGCGGTTTCCTTATTGATCAATCCCTCTTCCACCATTTCGGCGGCCATGCGGATTGCGGCGATGGCCGTCCGCTTGCCGTTCCGCGTCTGGAGCATCCAGAGTTTGCCGTCCTGGATGGTGAACTCGAGATCCTGCATATTTTTGTAGTGTGTTTCCAGTTTGTCCTGGATCTCAATCAATTCTTCGTATTGCTCCGGCATCTCGGTTTCCAGGGATGTTGGTCCGTCTTCGGTTTCATTGACCTTGTTAATCGGATGCGGCGTCCGAATACCGGCAACGACATCTTCGCCCTGGGCGTTCGGCAGATATTCGCCGTAGAACTTGTTCTCGCCGGTGGCGGGATCTCTGGTGAAAGCCACGCCGGTAGCGGACCCTTCACCCAGGTTCCCGAAGACCATCGTCTGCACGTTGACCGCCGTGCCCCATTCATCCGGAATGTTGTTCAGTTCGCGGTATGCGATAGCGCGCTCGTTATTCCAGGAGCCGAAGACCGCCCCGATAGCCATCCAGAGCTGCTTTTCCGGGTCTTCCGGGAACGGCTCGCCGGTTTTGGCTTTAATAATACCTTTATAGTTTTCGACCAGTTCTTTGAGAGCATCGACGCCAAGGTCTACCTCTTCGTCAGCGTCATATTTTTCTTTGATCTTGTATAGTTCAACCTCAAACGGATCCTCGTCGTCCTTGGATTCCGGGCGGATACCCAGTACCACGTCGCCGAACATAGCGACAAAGCGGCGGTAGGAATCCCAGGCAAATCGCGGGTTGGCGCGTTCGGCCAGTCCCTGGACGGCTTCGTTGTTCAGTCCGAGGTTCAGGACGGTATCCATCATGCCCGGCATGGAAGCGCGGGCCCCGGATCGCACGGAAAAGAGCAGCGGATCTTTTTTGTCACCGAACTTTTTGTCCATCACATCTTCGACTTTCTTCAGGGCCTCTTCCACTTCAGCTTCCAGGCCATCGGGGTAGGTGTCATCATGTGTATAATAGTAGGTACATACTTCTGTAGAAATAGTAAATCCGGGTGGCACCGGGACGCCGAGATTGGTCATCTCTGCGAGGTTCGCCCCTTTGCCGCCCAACAAATTTTTCATTTCTGCCGAACCTTCGGCCTCGCCGCCCCCGAAGTAGTACACGTATTTCTGTTGACTCATAAAATCTCCTGTCAGTCGGTTATGTATTAATGGTTATACTTCGTTAGTCTCGTAACTAGTTTCCTGTTTAAAACGGCCAGTCGGCCCTCGTCAGTTGCTGATGTTCGAAATGTCCTTCTTGTATAAAGTTCAGTGTTTGCTGCAATGTTCTGTCCTGTATCATAATTGTTGCATGGATATACGGCAGAAGGATGAAATCGCTGGCACCCTGGAGTTTGGTCTGCTCTACCGAGAGGGTGCCATCGTCATCGCCGGGTAAATACCAGGTAAACCCGTACTTTCCCCCGGTGCCGCCGGCGATAATCCCGAATTCCATGGGCGGAATGCCCGCATTCGGTGCAAAGGCCTCTGAACCGGTGGTCAGGTAATCCACATTCTTTTTATACAGCCAGCGGAACGGCGGAAACTTCTGCAATTCATTGGCAATCAGACTGCCCTGATTCGGCGGCGCAATCATCACGAACCGGCCCAGCTTCGATGGAGTATATTTATCCAGGTAGTAACGGACTATTATTCCGCCCATGCTGTGGGTGACGAAGTTCAACTTATATTGCTCATAATTCCGCGCCTTGATAATAGAGTCGAGTTTGGCTGCGTTTTCCTCCACCGCGTAATTCCGGCTGTCGTAATCCCAGTTCAAGGTCTGATACCCGTGATCCGCGAACATATTCTCCAGGCGCTTCATCGAAAAGGCGGATTTCAGCGCACCGTGCAGCAGAATAATCATCTCGCCGGACGACGAAACCGTATCTATATTAGATTGATTATCGGATTGGGAGGAGGAATATCCGTAAGAAAATGGAACAACAATTAATACAACACTCAAAAATACAGCAATTGGTAATATATGGCGCGGCCTCCTATCCATATCGCGGTAATGTAGATGAAATTTTATAGGAATTCAATAATTCTGTGAAAAATATTGGCGGAACAAAACGGCAGTGAGACTTACAGCACCCAATAGGCAACAGAGCGGCGCACCCAGGCGTTCCAGGAACCGTGCACCGGCCACCACACCGGTTTACTGTAGGTGGTCAAATGGCCCCGATCCGGATGGTAAATTCCGTACAGGTAGGCATAGACATCTACCCGAAAAACACCATAGGCATCGAGTCGCGGCAGGGTATAGGTGGTATCTTGCCCGGTTTGCTGCTGATGAATCAAATTCACATTTCCGAAATTGTCATAATACCATAACTCAACGAAATAAGAGGAAACCGAATCCGCCCGGGTCCAGGTCACCGTCGGGATGAAGTTAAACGCAACCAGGAAGGTGTCCCGTTCCGCAAGAATGCGAAAGTTTCCCGGCATTTTCACGGTATCGGCGATGATCTCGTCTTTGATCTCCACATCCAGAATATAGAGCGAATCATAATTCACCGGCTGGACGCTGGTATTCACGAGATACCGCTCCGATTGATTCAGATTTTGCGCAGGGCCCCCGTTCACCTCCGGGGCCAGCCTGTACATCGGCGAACCCAATTGCGTAATATCAACCAGGATCCCGGCGTTGGATGGCGTCCGGAAGACGGTTCCCTGGACAGTAACATCATTGATATTGATTTCATCGTCGCAGGCCAGAAGGCCCGGAAAAGTTACTCCGGCAAAAGCAATAATGAGGAATTTTCGCATATTCATGGCAATGGAAATTTTGGGATTCACATTCGCTTTCCCAAGGATTTGTTGCAGCGATCCGATTTATTCTTGGCAATCGTCACATCCTTCTCACATATTCCAATCACCAACAACGGAAAAACACAAACCCTTATACATTGCTTATGAAACGATATCTGTTTGCGAGCCTGTCCATTTTCCTTTTCATCAGTTGTGCAGCGCCGTGGTTTCTCCGGGCGCCGGCCATCAAACCGGAGCGATCGATCAGCGTGGGAAAGGCGTCCTGATAATCACTCTGCAGCCGCTGAAACAAGGCATGTTCGCTGTCAATGGAAAGACTCTCGGCTACGAGACTGAGCGTGAGGAGATCGACATCCGCGAATTGTGGCGGGCGGCCGGGCTTTTGGAAATTGCCGTCCGCATCCGTATCTTTATGCAACATTTCGGCCACGATGGGCTGGAGTTGATCAAACACTTTTTTGATATCGTGCATGAGGCTATCTCCTTGTTTTATTATGAGCTTAACACCCATAATATACACCGGAGTAGCCTTATGTACGAGTCTTTTTCTGTTCATCGAGTTTCACACAACGGGTTATGTATTATATTCCAAGAGTTGTTTTGCTGCAGGACTATTCAGAGAAGGATTGGGATTTCCTCCATCATGACCGTTCACATAATCCTGAAAGTTTGCATCTAACAAAGCATATCGTTGAGGCGAATCAATGGAGAGAAAATGAGAAATATCAAATGGCTGTCCGTCCTGTTCTGCTGCAACAGCAGCATACCTGGCAATCACGCCTCCCATACTAACGCCGCAAAGCACTATTTGTTGGTTTCCTGAACGGATAGATTCAATGTAATTTATGGCCGAGGTAACAATTTGGGCATTCGTCGTCATATCTGCCCCGCCCTCATCAAAATCGAGAATAAAAATATCGGTATCCCGACTTAATAATTCGCTCATAAAATTCGATGCCGCATCAAAATATTTCGCTGGCGAATTTTCATTGGTAGGATCAAACCCTTCTACTATGAGTATTGGACGGTCTGTTGCATTATCGCCCCCCTTCCAATGGGACAGAAAATTGCCGTTGTCGTCATAATAAAACTCATATCGTGCAGGAACACAGTGAACGGTGAAGGTGGGAGTATATCGATTACCATCTTCCATAAAAAAATCCAACTCAAGGGTATATTCTCCCGGATTAGTAAAATTTCCTGCTGTATTGAACTCAAAGGTATTATAATCAGAAACCCAGTCTGACCAATCACCGTTGTTAATACGAATTCGCCCCTGTACCAATCCCCCGTTAGATCGCTGAAAATAAAGGGTATTTGTTTGTCCCTGATAGACATAAATATCTTTATGCCACATACCAAGGCCAATATCAATGATATTGGTATAGTCTCCGGGATCGTTTCGGTCAACCCAGGCCGGGAAACAGAGCCCAGGCAATAATACCAACAACATGAATACTGTTTTTTTCATGATTCACTCCTTTTTGGTTTTTCTTGTATTACCGGGTT
>JAANXI010000095.1 GCA_018263365.1 Fidelibacterota bacterium
GGACTGTTTTCGAATCTCGCTTATGTGACAGTACACCCCAGATGATGTTCGAGCCAATCGCTCCTACAATTTGATATAGCAGATACTTTCCGACGTAAGATTCCTGGATGCCAAAGACATCTTTAGCAAAGACGAGATAAAACGGAAGAATCATCAGGCTGAAACTCGCCAGATTCTCCACGATGATAAACCTGAGAACCGCTGGATCGCGACGAATAACGTCCGGAACTTTTACCAGGAAATCCCTGAAACTTTCCCGGTTCGACTCTGCCGGTGACGGCGGTTCCCGGATGAACCAAAACGCTCCGGAGGCCACAATGAGCCCGCCGAAACCGATGGCGAGCGCCAGACTGTAATTGTTCGGAAACCGCATCGCATCCATGGAAAAAATCCTGGCAACCGCGATGCCACCCAGGAGGATAGCCAGGCTGCTCGTGAACTGTTTCGTGGCGTACAGGTTGCCCCGCTTTCCCTTGGGAACCAGTTTTCCGATGATATCCGCGTAACTCAATCCGGCGAATCCGCCGCTGAAGGAGAACATAAAGACCCAGAAAAACAGGCTCGCTAAAACCATCCCCGGGGAATCAGTGGCGAAGAAATAAGTAAAGGCTGCCATGCCCAGGAACGCAGTGCTGCGCAGATAGATTCCTAGCAAAAGGAAGGGCTTTTTGTGGCGTCTGGGGTTTAGAAAATGCCCAAAAAAGATGTTAAAAATAAACGGGACGCCCAGCATAATAGCGTAAAGTACTCCAAACAGTGTCTTTGAATCGGTGAGGTTGGTGACTAATGCCGGAAAAATCGTGTTGAGATCCAGCATCGATTTTGTCAGCGCCAGGAAGAAGCCGTGCCAGATGAAAATCGCGTAAATAGCCGCCCGGGAATATTTTGATCGCGGCTGCATACCACTTATTAGAGTCATCTGAGAGCAAGAAGTCACAAGAATCGGTTATCGGAAACAGCAGTTGCAACAGACCCGGATTTTCATAAATTATTCTTTCTGCTTGTTACATATTCAACTCATTATTCCACAAGGAGATCAGAACCGTTCGTGGTCTTGTGGAAAGCAGTCTGTTATTAACAAATTTCGGGGGAATTTATGCGTGCATTGTGTGCAAAATATATCCTCTTGCTCTCCATCATCCTTGCGGCGAATACGGTCGTGTCGCAATCAGCGCTGGAGAAGGCACAATCCGCGGTCCAGGAAGGCGATTTTGCCAAAGCGGTGCAGGCGTATCAATCTGTTGTGAAAGAGAGCCCTGTTAACGCACGAGCGTGGTTTGGGCTGGGGAGAGCCCATCACGGACTTGAGGAGTATGACGAAGCCATCGAAGCATACCAACAGGCAGACAGCCTGGGATTTTACCCGCAGTTTGTCCATTATAATATCGCCTGCTCTTATGCGCTTTCCGGGAATACGGACTCCGCAATCTCTCATCTGAAAAAAGCAACCCGAACCGGGTATTCAAATGTCGAACTGTTGCAGACTGATTCTGACCTCAATTCCGTTCGAAGTCACCAGGAATTTACGCAGATTGTGGAGGAGACTGACCGCAATGCGCGCCCATGCGAGTACGATTCCGCGTACCGGCAGCTGGATTTCTGGATCGGCGAGTGGGAGGTGTACAATCCGCAGGGGCAGTTGGTCGGGCACAACCGGATTGAAAAATCGCTGAAAGGATGTATGCTCGTTGAAAACTGGACCGGTGTCCGCGGATCTGAGGGGAAGAGTATCAATTTTTACCATTCGATTAAAGAGCAGTGGAAACAGCAATGGGTTGGAGCAAGCGGCTATATCATCGAATACAGTGGAAAATTTGTTGACGGTGCAATGCGTTTCGAAGGGACACATGTAACCATCGACGGCTCAGCAAAAATGTCCCGAATGACCTTGACACCAAAAGAAAACGGCCACGTGCACCAGTTGATTGAGCAATCGACGGACCACGGGAAAACCTGGAAAACCTGGTTCGACGGTACCTACGTGCCTGCGGATTCTACTGAGGGGTGAGGCCCATTTATATCATCAAAAATTGCTGAAGTGTACGGACAGGAAAGAGAAGGATTTGATTATAAAGAGAATTTCTATCAAAGATGGTTGTAAATTATCCCTGTCCAAATTGTGAGTATCGACTCGAGGGTTTATCTATGAAATGTCCGGTCTGTAATAAATCGATGATTATCCTGGAGCACGAAGGCATCGAAATCGATTATTGTACGCGGTGCAAGGGCTCCTGGTTTGATTCCGGTGAATTGGCGCTTCTGTTGCACGATGAACTGCGGCACGAGGAATCGCTGGAGCCGGCATTACTGAAAAAGGGAGCCCGATCATGTCCCAGGTGCGGAAAGCGGATGCGATACGGCAATTTTCCCAACACAAAAGTCGAAATTGATGTCTGTCCGGTTGATCGGGGCATCTGGCTGGACAAAGGCGAACTACAGGCTATTGCGAAGGCGCAAGGTGTTTCCGAATCCATGCAGCGTGTGCAGGTATTTTTGCACAATGTATTCGGCTCACAAATTGAAGGTGAAAAGGAGGCGTAAATGGGTACGATTATCCTACTTGCTCTAATTGTACTAGTTGCTGCAATTGTCGTTGCCGCATATAACGGACTCGTCCGGAAGCGGAATCAGGTGGAAAATGCCTGGTCACAGATTGACGTCCAGCTGAAACGCCGTCACGATCTCATTCCCAACCTGGTGGAGACCGCCAAGGGTTACATGAAGCATGAGCGGGATACCTTTGAAGAAATCACGAAAGCCAGAAATCTGGCGATGCAGGCGAACGGCGTTGCGGAGAATGCCAAAGCGGAAGGACAGTTAAACGAGGCGCTCAGCAGGTTTTTCCTGGTGGTCGAAAACTATCCGGACCTCAAGGCGAACGAAAATTTTCTCTTGTTGCAGGAAGAACTGACATCCACAGAGAATAAGGTGGGGTTCGCCCGGCAGTTCTATAATGATCAGGTGCTGACTCTGAACAACGCTATCGAGCAGTTCCCGTCGAATATCATCGCCGGGATGTTCAACTTCTCCAAGGCGGAATATTTTGAGCTGGAAACCCTGGAGGAACGCGACGTCCCGCAAGTCGAATTTTAACTGAAAAATTTATGAATTTTTCCTTCATTGTACTAGGTGTTCCTTCACAAAATAGTCATACAGGACGCGTGCCACTCTTCGACAAGTCATTCGACCCGGCTCATGACGGGCTCAGAGTGACATTTCGAGGCGTCATCCTGTTTTTTAACCCGGCTTTTGACGGGAGCTTGTCGAAGGGTAGACGCCGGAAAAAGTTTCCCAAGTTTGAGCGACAAGAAAAAATACACTTATGAAATATTTGGACTAAATACCCATGTGGGAAGCGATACGCGAAAATAAAACGAATTCTGTCATTCTGCTGATGGTTTTAGCGGTGGTACTTGCCGGACTTGGAGCGGTTATCGGCCTCTATTTTGCCGGCGCATCATCTATTGACGGACTCTTTTTCGGCATCGCCATTGCGATGGTGATCTGGATTATTATGCTGCTGACCAGTTTCTTTGGTGGAGAACAGATCCTGTTGCGAACGGCAGGAGCCAGGGAGGTGCAGCATTCAGAAGCACCCCAACTCTTTAACATCGTTGAGGAAATGCAAATTGCATCCGGGTTATCCGCCCTGCCCAAGGTCTACATCATCGATACGCCGGAGCCGAATGCCTTTGCTGTGGGACGAAGTCCCGAACGCGCCGCCGTGGCGGTGACCTCAGGATTGATGGCGAAACTCAACCGGGATGAACTGCAGGGCGTGGTTGCACACGAGGTCGGCCACATCGTGAACAGGGATACGCTGTTTATGACGATCGTCGGCGTGACCGTTGGTGCGGTGGTCATCATCTCCGACATGTTCCTCCGCGGGTTGTGGTATAGTTCCCGATCCCGGCGTAATCTGTCCAGAGATAACGGTAAAATGGGCGCCATCATCATGGTCGTCTCGATCCTCGCAGCGATTCTGGCGCCGTTGCTTGCTCAGATTATGTATTTTGCTTGTTCACGCAAGCGCGAGTACCTGGCCGATGCCAGCGCGGCTAAGTTTACCCGATATCCCGAGGGGCTGGCATCTGCACTGCAAAAAATCTCCGGTTACCAGGGAGACAACGTGGAAACCAGCCGAACACATGCCCCGATGTACATTGTGAATCCACTGGCGGCCAAAGGGAAGACTGGCGGTCTGTTCAGTACACATCCGTCGGTGGAAGACCGAATCCGCATACTCAGAGGTATGGGCGGAGATGCCTCATTTGCGCAGTACGAAGAGGCGTATAAATCACTGCACCCCGGCGAAAAAATGATCGATAACCGTACATTGGTGGAATCTGAGCCGACGGAGACGAGGGAAGCATCCGCCGAGTCGACGAAAGCGAGTGAAAAGAAGAAATGGCGGGATGTCCAGAACATTCTGCAACAGGGCGAAGGGTATGGGATGCTCATGTGCATGTGTGGACTGAACATGAAGGTACCGCGGAATTTCGAAGATGAGACAATTGAGTGCCCAAAATGCGGCAGGGAAAACAGAGTCCCGGCGGAATTTTTGGCCGCCGCTGCCGCCCTGGAGCAGAGCAAAACCATTCACCAATGATTCCGAAGATCTCTCTGTTACCCAACTATTATTCCGAAGGAGAGTAGCTCATGGACGCACCGATATTTTACACAAGTCTTGCGGAGTGGAGTAAAATACTGTTTTATGTCATTTTGGCACTTTTGGTTATTTACGGCTTGTACGCGAAATACGCACGCCGTTCCGATTCCTGGATAAACTGGATTCACCTTGCTGTTTTTCTCCATTTCCTGGTTGGCGCGTTTTACTCAGGGATTCGTATGGTCACCACTGATCCCTATGACCATATGATGATCCGGCGCTTCTTTGCCTGGGAGGCGTGGTTTAACTTCGCATGTGTGGCGTTTTATTTTCTATTGCTGCAATACCTGAGCGGCAGGTCTGACAGTTGTTCGGCAAGGGACGATACCATGATTGATAAAGACCAGTCCGCACCAGGACGAGGTTAAGAATAATTTTCTATCGGGACTCTTCTGCAATTGTATTCTTTTTTTTAATGTATTTGACAAAAATGTTAAAAGAACGGACTCGCTGAAGTGATAAATGTCGAGAAATATCGTGTCGTTATTTACGATAATCAGCGTAAAAAGTGGCAGGAATTCCGCGGGCTAACTGACGTTATCACTACCAAAGATGTCAATGAAGTCGAAGGAGCGCTCAGAGAGACCAACGACCGGGTATCACGGGATAAAATGTACGCTGCGGGATTTCTGAGTTACGATTCGGCTCCGGCATTCGACGAAGCAATGCAGGTGAGAGAATCCACAGAGTTTCCGCTGCTCTGGTTCGGTCTTTTCCGCGACGTTGTATCTCACATGGAGTTCCCCCAACAGGGTTTTAATCAGTATTCCCTTGGGCAGTGGAGAAAAGGTCTGAATACAGAAGAGTACAGAAAAGCGCTGAAGACAATCAGGGGGCTGTTGGAGGAGGGCGAGACATACCAGGTGAACTACTCGTACCGACAGGTGACCGAGTTTACCGGTGTCGCGGAGTCGTTATTTGTGGATATGCTTCGGAGGCAGGAATCGCACTATGGGGCCTTTATAGAAACCGGAGATTGGACGGTGTGCTCAGGCTCACCGGAGCTGTTTTTCCGAAAAGAGGGTAGTCGGCTGATATCCAAGCCGATGAAAGGCACAACCAAGCGCGGACTCACTCTCGAAGGTGACAGAGATCAGGCGGGCTGGCTCTACCAGTCAGAAAAAAACCGCGCCGAAAATGTTATGATCGTGGATATGGTGCGGAATGATATGGGGCGGATTGCAAAATCAGGGACGGTCAGAGTTCCGAAGTTGTACTCCCTCGAAAAATATCCCACTGTCTGGCAGATGACTTCCACAGTAGAGTGCGAAACAGAAGCCGATTTCCCGGAAATATTCAAAGCGCTCTTTCCCTGTGCCTCCATCACTGGCGCGCCCAAAATAAGCACTATGCGGATTATCGCCGATTTGGAGCGATCCCCGCGCAACATTTACACGGGCTCCATCGGGTACATGTCTCCGGGCGGGGAGATGCAGTTCAACGTCGCTATTCGCACGGCGTTGATTAACAAGGCGAATTCCACAATGGAATACGGAACCGGCGGCGGCATCGTCTGGGATTCCGATATTGAAGAGGAACTGGAGGAAGCCCGGCTTAAAACAGTCCAAATCACCGATCCGCGGCCGGATTTCCAACTCCTGGAAACCCTCTTGTGGAAGGAAGAAGTCGGCTACTTTCTGCTGGGTTATCATTTGAAGCGGATAAGTGAGTCCGCGGAATATTTTGGCTACGATTACCAGGAAAAATTGCTCACAGAGAAATTACACTTCCTGGAATCAAACTTCGCGAACAACGATTACCGGATACGCCTGTTGCTCTCCGAAAATGGCAAATCGCAACTGGAATGGTCTGAATATGAAGACAGACAGGGAGATCAAACTGTTCCGCTTCGATTTGCTCCCGCACCCGTCGATCCGTCAAACAGGTTTCTCTATCATAAAACCACCCATCGATCGATGTACGAATTTGGTCTTTCAGGCGATGTTACGGACGGGGAATTTGTTCTGTGGAATCCGGGCGGCGAGGTAACCGAAACGAGTATCGCAAATATCGTTGTCAGGTGGGAGGGTGAATTAATAACGCCTCCGGTTCACTGCGGACTGCTTCCCGGTACGATGCGTCAGTACTTGCTCGATGCGGGGAAAATTCATGAGCATATCGTCACAAAAGAGATGCTAAAACAGGCAGAGGAGATATACGTGATCAATTCTGTGCGGAAGTGGCGCTCTGCTACTCTGATTGAATGAATTGGGCAGTGTTTTCCTAATTTTAATCCTAATCGTACTCTTACCTAAATTAAGCGATTTTGTGCGGCGATCTGCACCAATCTGTTGAGCGCGAAGGCTCCGTGAAATCCTCGACAGACCCTCCGGGTATGCCTTCGGTTTCCCAAAACCCTTTTCATCTCAACATC
>JAANXI010000096.1 GCA_018263365.1 Fidelibacterota bacterium
GAGATGAAAAGGGTTTGCGAAACCGAAGGCATACCCGGAGGGTCTGTTGAGGATTTCGCGGAGCCTTCGCGCGCAACAGATTGGTGCAGGTCGCCACATAAAATCGCTTAATTTAGGAACTAATAAGAACCAGACCGAGAAAATTGTTATGCCAACTGAAGCAACAGCCCAAGTCAGTCCCAATAAATTAGCCAATGAGATCAACCGCCGCCGGACGTTTGCCATTATCTCACACCCGGATGCGGGGAAGACGACACTCACAGAAAAATTCCTCCTGTACGGAGGCGCCATCCACGAGGCGGGATCTATTAAGAGCCGAAAAGCGCGCAAGTATGCAGCCTCCGACTGGATGACCATCGAACAGGAGCGTGGTATTTCCGTCACCTCCTCGGTGATGCGCTTTGAATATGAGAACGTCAAGTACAACCTGCTGGATACGCCGGGCCATAAAGATTTTTCCGAGGATACACTCCGAACACTGGTCGCCGCGGACAATGCGCTGATGGTTATCGACGTTGCGAAGGGCGTCGAGGAGCAGACGGAGAAGCTGTTCGAAGTCTGCCAGATGCGGAATATCCCGATTATTACATTCGTGAACAAGTGCGACCGCATTGGACTGGAACCGTTGGAGGTGCTCAGCGACGTGGAGAGCAAACTGGGCATTCACGCCGTCCCGGCAACTTGGCCGATGGGTAAAGGCCGAAATTTTCAGGGAATTTACGTGGTACACAGCGATGAAATTCACCTGTATCACAAGTCCAAGCATGGCGCAGAAAAAGCGGAAACAGAGGTTCTTCCATTCGATGAAGGTTTGGAAAAGTCGACAATCCCCGAACCCGAGAAGGAGAAGTTCGAAGAAGAGGTGATGCTCATCCGAGATGAGCTGGAGCAAATCGACGAGGAGGCTTTCCTGAACGGGGAAGTCACACCGGTATTCTTCGGCTCGGCGCTAAATAATTTCGGCGTAGACCTTTTTCTCAGACAGTTCGCCCAATGGGCGCAATCTCCGCAGCCATACGAGGCACGGGATGGAAACGAGCGGGAAATGGATAGGGAGTTCTCCGGATTTATTTTCAAACTCCAGGCCAATATGAATCCCAACCACCGAGACTGCGCGGCGTTTGTCCGCATCACCTCCGGCCGATTTGAGCGAGGCAAGAAGGTGACGCATAGCCGTTCAGGAAAAACGGTAAGACTTTCAACGCCACATACGCTGATGGGCGACGAACGCGATATCCTGGAAGAAGCGTATCCCGGCGATGTGATAGCCCTGTTTAATCCCGGCGAATTTCAGATCGGTGACACGCTCTATTCGGAGGATCCCGTTGAGTTCAACGTGATTCCGCTCTTTTCGCCCGAACATTTCCTCAAAGTCTCTACCAAGGAGCCGTTTAAGCGGAAACAGCTCCGCCAGGGATTGCAGCAGCTCTCCGAGGAGGGCGTGGTTCACGTATTTGAAGTGCCGCATGGAGTGGGCAATGAGTTATTGCTGGGAACCGTCGGCGTATTACAGTTCGACGTGGTGGAGCACCGCATGAAGACCGAATACGGCGTGGAACTGAATAAAACACCGGTGAACTACGGCGCCGCCCGCTGGCTTCCGGACGATCCCGAAGTGATGAAAAAGCTAGAATCGGCCTACTTTACGCACGTCACCAAAGATATGGATGACAACCCGATAGCTTTATTCGAGAGTCGGTACGCGCTGGAGAAAACCGAAGAGTCAGTCGGAGCGGAAAACCTGTTTAAGTTTAAGCAGCATTAAATTTGTCATTCTGAGAGTAAGTGTCCCGGAAGGGATCCCTATGGGGAAGAATCTCCTAGCCACAATTCGTAATTAAAGGAGATTCTTTCTCACCAGAGACTCCTCCCGGAGCGTTCCGCTTTGCTTCACTCAGAATGACAGCATTGTCGAATGTTACTTTATTCATTCCCCCTTAAAAATCTTCACCACCGGACTTGCACCGGACAAATAATATCCCCGGTACATCCCATCTGTCGTAAACGGCATAGTGATGTTGCCCCCAGCATCTATGGCAATCACGCCGCCTGAGCCGCCCAGTTCGACGAGCTTTTCCATGATGACTGTATTTGCCACTTCTTCCAAGGAAATATTTTTATACGCCATCATCGCAGAGATATCGTGGGTGACCACATTTCGGATAAAGTACTCACCATGGCCTGTTGCGGAGACTGCACAGGTTTTGTTGTTTGCGTAAGTACCCGCTCCAATGATCGGAGAGTCGCCGATGCGCCCGAACCGCTTGTAGGTCATCCCCCCGGTGGATGTCCCGGCCGCCAGGTTGCCATCCTTGTCAAGTGCCACACAGCCGACCGTTCCGTGTGAACCATCACCGGATTTCTGCTTTTCTCTTTCGATGCGCCGCTGCAGTGATTCCCAACGCCGTTTCGTATAAAAATAGTCTTCATCTACCATTGAAACGCCGTGTCGTTTGGCAAACGCCTCCGCTCCTTTCTGCGCCAGCATCACGTGGGGTGATTTCTCCATTACCAACCGGGCGAGGCTAATAGGATTTTTGATGTGTTTTACGCCTGCCACAGCTCCGGCATTTAGGGTTTTGCCGTCCATGATGGATGCATCGAGTTCGTTGGTACCCTCTGCGGTGAAAACGGCCCCTTTCCCGGCGTTAAACAGCGAATCATCCTCCAGCAGATTGATCACCTGTTCCACCGCATCCAGACTGGATCCACCCTTTTCGAGGATCCGGTATCCTTTTTCCAGGGCGGATTCAAGCGCACTCCGATAAGCCTGCTCCTTTTCCGCACTCATCTTCGATTTGAGGATAGTACCAGCTCCTCCATGGATTGCCAGTCCGAAACCGGAATTTTGAGGGGCATCCTGTGCTATGAGCAGCAAGGGAAAAATGCAAATGAGGAATATTGTTGCGACTTTTTGCCTGCGAATGTGCTTCAAAAACTGCATAGCTTTCCTTTCGTGATTAGAAAGTTATATTCCCGAATGATGTTCGAATAATTCATTCACCAGTTCTATTTCGCCGTTCCGGATACTGAACACATGCCAGATCGTGCCGATCTGATTCCGTGGGATCGTCAGCATGTGCAGCAATTCGGAGCCCTGATAAATTTTGACTGTCGCCTTCGAGCGGGACAAATACACTACTCCCTGTCTGGAGCGATTTGAGTAATCGTGTACCAGAAAATCGTAGTGTGCGTTTTTGTCTATTTTCTTGGCGGTTATTGTTTCCGGGCCGTAACCGTTGCGGTCGTCCCGGTCCAGCCGGTCCACGCCATCTCCGGAGACCCGCATATCCTGGTAGGAAATATGGTATTCGCTTTCTTTTATAAAATGGGCATCCAAATCTTCCGGACGCGAATCCCAGTCGAGGACGATGCGCATGTTGCCCAACGGCAGTGCGGGGGAGACGGAAAACCGGTTGAAAAAAATCGTGCCGGCCTCGATAGCCAGCGGAAATTCTGCTTTCACGTAGCCCTGTTTTGAGAATGTGACCTTGTAGGTGTCGTTCTCCGCCGGAATCGGAAACAGGATTTTCCCTTCTCCATCAGTTTGATATGTACCGATACTCTCGATTGTGACATCGGCGGCCGGAATCGGCTCGCCGTTCAGTGCATTGAAAAACCGGAGCGTCAACTGGTCACTCTCCATTTCGGTAAACGCATCGTCCATCGTTTCAAACGGATCCTGGGCAAAGATCATCCCCGGGAGAATCAGAAGATAAAGCAATAACTGGGTGGTTTTCATCGGCGTTCCTTTTCGGTTTTATTGCACTTTTGGTTTGATCAACTTGTATGGAAAACTTGGACACTAAAAGGGCTGAAAAAAATCATAAAATATAAAATGCCCTTATTAATATCTTTAGACCACAAAATTGTGTCGAGTCAACTTAGTGTCCATTCGCGTATCTTCATGGCTAATTCCTAATCAAACGTAAATACCGCAACTTTTTTGTCCTGAACAACCGGCATGGTCATACCGTATTCTGCCTTAATGTACGTCGGGTCGCAAATGGTATAGGTTTGTCCATCATATGTAATCGAATCCCGGCCAACATCGCTGGAAAATTTCACGGCGGTGGCGATGTGGCCCGGATAATCCAGTCCAATGACCTCCAGGCCAAGGAGATTCCGAACAAGATACGCAAACAATGCCGACCGGTCCTCGCAATCGGAGGCTGGGTAGTAGAGCGTCTCTTCGGGAAACAGGTAGTTCTCTTTGCCGAACTGTTGAGCATCAGTCTGGTATTTAAAAGCAGTTTGCACAAACCGGAGCAGCAGGTTCACTGCCCGGGTTTCGGTTTCGTCTGCGATGACCGGGCGTAATTCCTCCACCAGAGATTTTGCGGTGTGTGGCGACATCGCGGACTGAAAATAAATCGGAATATCTGCTTGGGGATAAGTATCGTAAAACTCCGTGATATTCCTGTTTACCGGTACCTCTATCGTATATTGTTCCCCGAGATATTCGAACCTGAATTCCCGGGTGTTACGATTTTCGGTGATGGCTGGCGAGGCGTCTAACCGAAAACTAATCGGTCGCGATTTGCCAGGATAGTCCTCCTTGTATGTGGTTATGCCTTTGACGTGCGAAGAGCGGCCGTCCAGCGGCATTATGTAGTATTTTGTTCCCGCAATAGTCAGGAACGGAATACTGTACAAAGTATTCTCTGAAGGCAAAAGTAAATAGACCGTATCCTCATAGTATCCGACTCGCACATCATAGCCGGATTTCAGGAGCATAAACCAGGCGAAGAGTGTGGCTGAATTGGGAGAATTCTCATAGAGATTTTCTCCCAGGTGATGGACAAAAATGGCGTATCCCCAGTCGTTTAATTTTAGACTTTTGCGGTATTCCTCTGTGTGATCTATCAGGGATTTAGTGTCAGCCGTTCCCAGCGATTTCCAGAACCCGCTGATGCTTTCCTGATCGATATTTTCCTCGACAGGACTACCTATTTGCCGATCATACTTAACTTGAACAGGCGTTCCAAAGAATTGAAACTCTATCGTTTGATATTTTTCCGGTTCTTCAGGTGTCCGTGGGGGTTGAGGAGCAGTCGGGGTAAGGTCTGATGGGGCAGGCTCCAGTGTGGGCGGAGGTGAGACTTTCGGGGCGTCCGGTTTTTCAGGGGTTATTTCCGGTTCCGTTTCCGCAGTTGGGATATTTTTGGGTTTGGGCGTCTCATCCCTGACAAGACCCTGATAGGTTTGGAAATCCTCCCACTCCTGTTGCAGATACTTCATAAACTCCTTGTCCCGGGCATCCTGAAATTGTTGAAACTCCTGTTGTTGCTGTTGTTTCCATTCTTCGAAATCCTGTTGGGGTTTCACAGAGGATGGCAGGGCAAAAAATGTGAGCGCGATAATCAACAAAGTGGAACTGCACTTCATAAGTACTCCCGGTTGTTTCCTGTTTTTACCGGTTAATATATCTGAATTCCGGAACGAAGACTATGATAAGTACTAACTTTAGGGATGGCTGAGTGAAAAGCAATAATTTTTTGTTGGCAGAACCTGAATTCAATGGAGTGACCATTGAATCCGAACTGAAAATTTGACCGACTGATTTTAGACTAACCTGAATAATTCATGAATGGTAGGAGAGTGTTCTTTTCATCCATTCATTGCAGTAATTTCGCAATCGCCTCCCTGGTTATTTTCTTCAACACCAATTTCAGTAGAGACGCGCCATGGAGGCTGCGTGAAAACAGAAAACCAAGGAAAAAATTAGTGAGCTAAACACGAGATTGTTCTCCCGGTAGAGACGTTTCATGCCTGTCCCGATAAGTCTATTAGACTTGAGAAAGGAATTTGAGCTGGTATGTTATAGGAGAATACCAGCCAGCAGGAGACAGGCTAACCGAT
>JAANXI010000097.1 GCA_018263365.1 Fidelibacterota bacterium
CTTCCATAGTAACATACCAATGATCCCGAAAGTAGAACGGGCTACTCCGCAACCGCCCCTCGAATTCGATGGAGTTCAGAAACCCGCCATCTGAAAAATCCACATGGTACAATGTATTATCGATACCAGCAATCAGGTACCCCTGCTCTGTTACAGCCGGTGAACCGGCAACCGGCGTACTGAGGTCAACCAATTGCGTATGTTCCCCAGTCTGCTGATCAATTGTCAACACTTCCCCTCCGCTGTTCACCCAGATGACCCTTCCATCCTGGATCAGTGGCGCATTCCGCACCTGATGCGCTGTTTTTACTGTCCACCGGATGCTGCGATCTACGATATCATACCGTATCATACCTCCATCGAATCCGCCAAGATACAGACTGCCAGCATCGAGCGTCTGCGATAAAATGGTTCTCCTGAACGGTTCTTTCCAACGGATTTCACCACTCGCGTGATGTATTGCGTATAAGTTTCCTTCATCTGTAAGCACTAAGATATCCGTTCCGAATTGCACTGGCTGCACAAATACGCGCTCTTGCAGCGCTGTTTCCCAGTGTTTCCTCCCGTTTGCAGTATCCCTGGCAACAACCTGACCATTCATCCCCGCGACTACAACTACTGAATCTGCCACCACCGGCTTGACAACTGTTGGTTGACACCGTTCACGCCATAATTCATCATCAAGAGTAAAACCGAACCGGGTCAGATGATGCTCGCTCTGCTCCTCCTCAATCCAGTAGAACGATGATCCCCCGGGGTAACTCATCTCGCTCACATCGTTCTTGCCGGAAAAATGACGTACCTCTTTATTTTTCTCGTGATCAAAGATCAGCACTTCACCCTGTGCCGATACCCACGCTGAATGACGATCGTCTAAAAACACGGGATCGCCTACGGGCATATTCCTGAGTTGGTATTTATCGATTTTTTCTGCACGAAATACCGGATTTTCGACAGCATTATACTGGTTTTGAGATAAATGCAGCGCTCCCCCGCACGCAACCAGAATAAACACCAATACAGATACTGTAAATATCAATATCCGCATCAGTAATCCCATCCAAAGAAAAATTGATAGAACGTACCATCTCCGATGCTGGTAAAGTCGGTTCTGCGTCCGATATCGTACCGGAGTACTAACACACCGCCAAGATTTACCCGGATTCCCAAACCGAAGCTCCCTCTGAACCCGGGGTATTCATTTTCCCAGGCATTACCGGCGTCAACGAACAGAGCCCCCCGTACCTGCCGAAATCCGATCCCGCCGAACGGAAACTGAACTCCGATCTGGTCCATGAGCGGAAACCGCAGCTCGTTATTCCACAAGAAGACATTTTTTCCCCAGATGCGAAACCGCGGATATCCGCGCAACGTCCAGCTGCCGCCGATGTAAAAACGTTGAGCTTCGTATCCATCGCTCCGCAATCCCATTATCCGAAGCGCATAGGATGTTCGCTGAGTTAACCGCAAATAGTGCCGGTAGTCGCCGATCAGCGTATAGTAATTTACATTATTATATCGGAGATCCGTGGTATACCCGGTGCGGACCAAAAAGCGCTGACCATCCATGGGACCTGTGGGCCCCCAGATCGAATTATCCTTCACGTATCCGATGAAATTCGAAACCAGGAAGGCGTTCCGTGGCTCCCCGATGAAATCATCTTTCCGGGATCGGTTCAGTGTGAGGGAGGCTTCCAGCCGCCGGAACTGGCTGAACGGATAGCGTAGCATGAACATGCCCCCGTACCGGCGCTCGTTGTAAAACCCCTCTCGAGGATTGTAATACAGATTATTAAAATGAAAAATGCCGTACCCGTAATTGGCCCGGTGGCTGAGATTATACTTCGCTACAAAGACGTTAAATCGTCGCCAAAATTCGTCAGCAGTTTCAGCGGAATTGTACAACAGTATTTCCCAGCGATGATTTCCCAGAATATCCGAAAACGCCATCTGTCCGCCGCCGGATGTTCCGAAGATCGGGTCGTTCGAGATCTGGCTGGCGGCGACATCAAGCGAATATTTCCGATTGTACGGGTTGATTCGGCTGGAATCTGTGACCTCGAACCTCGGATAATCCCAAACGTTTTCCTGAAAGGAAGCCCAGTGAACCTTCGTTGGCTGCCTTGGTTTGTATTCTACCCGGTGTAGTTGAAACTGGTAATCATCAAAGGCGGTACAGACTAACGTGGAATCCGTCATCCAGCCTGGGTGAAGCGCCGCTGTTGCAAAATCGGTTACTTGTTGCAACTGATATTGGTCTGACGCCTCTGAATTTCCGGTAATATCGCGGATCCAGATGTTGTTGGTCCCGCCACGGTCTGAGATGTATGCCAGACGCGTTCCATCCGGTGATATCGCCGGGTGGCTGTCATGGGAGCGTTCGTGCGTGACATACTCAATATTCCCGTTTTCCAGATGATACCTAAAGATGTTCGAATATCCTGATTCGCCGTAATTCGTCCGGTCGGAGCTAAAATAAATGTACTTCCCGTCAGGGCTAAATATCGGCGATCGGTCGTTGTAAAAATCCTGCATCAGACGCACCAGATGCCCGGATTCGGTATCGTAAATATACAGGTCGACCTTCCCGGAGAATGCCATGCCTGAAAAGACGATTTTCTTCCCTTTAGCATTCCAGTGCGGCGCTGAAATTCCGATAAGGTTGTTAAAAGTAACCGAGGTAACCCGTTCTTCCTCATCCAGATCATAGAGATGAAGCGCATCTTGTTCGCCGCTCTTGGTCACAAAGGCCAGGATATTCTCTTTGGAAACGGAGAGTTCCGAATCCATAAAGTGGAACGCCTCGTACTGCTGGTTGCGCTCCCCTTTTACCAGTAATTTTGGTTCCTGCTTTTTCGGGGCATTGATGGGTTTGGAATAAATATTCGTGTAACCGATACGGTTGGAGACAAACGCAACGCGCTTTTCCCCGTGTGATTCATACACCGCCGGACTGAGATTCACACCCTTCTGCGTTATCATCTCTGTAGTTGGCTGCGGCAGCGATTCCTTTTCCAGCAGCGGATAGATCTGTTTTTTAAGCCAGAAATGCCACTTCCGGCTAATCTCTTCGACAGGATCGCCGAGCACAAATTCCAACACCTTTCCGAAGTCTTCATCCCGCCAGATGTTTTCGATCAGCAGGAGCAACTTTTCGGGGCCATACTCCTTCGCGATAAACGTCAGCAGGCTCTCCCCCTCCTTATACATCAGGTACGAGCCGGTTATGCGGTGGATCTCCGTAAGCGGAACAAAATAGTTGTTCAGCACCGCATCCCTGAGAATCATCTTGGATTGGGGGTCAAGCACGGAAGTTGACCAGAACTCAGCTAGTCCCTCGATAAACCACAACGGAGGCCCGGGATGTGTCAGCTGACCGCGATCTTTCAGGATTCGATTGACCTTGCTGGTCATAAAGACGTGTACCATCTCATGACTAATAACGCGCCGGAATTGGTTCATGGAACCGTTACTGGGAATGACAACCCGGCCTTTGATGAATTCGAAGAACCCACCAACCCCTTCCGGGATAAATCCCGGGGTGATATTCGTCTGTTGGAATAGCAGATGTGAACTATAAAAGATCAGCGGCACCCGACGATCCAGGGTATGATTGAACTGAACGGACAAGTCCGCATAACCGCTTTCCGCTGCCGCGGCACCGACCTCCGCGACGTCCTGCATCCCTGGATAGAAATAGATATTAAAGTGTTCGGTTTTCAGAACGTGCCAGTCAAAATCGGTGTATTGAACCTTATTTCGTCCGAAATAGTGGTATTGCGCCCCAATGGAATCCGCAATGAGCAGCACTGCGCTCAATATAAGGAATAGATATCGCCATCGGGGTGTAAGCTTGGTTTGCATCAGACATTAAATGGATAGGTCCTGAATGAGTTCCTGGGCCAGCTTGTATGGGCTCTTCTTGATGGTCTCGATCTGCTCAATCGCATCAGTGAGCTTTTCTGTACGGTCGGCGCTCCAGAACATCTGGTTCAGATGCTGCCTTACCACACCTTCCACCCGCCTCTCGTATCGGCGCTGACGCTTCTTCAACAGTCCGCCGGAATCCTGTAAAAATTGGTAGTGCGACTGAATTTTTTCGTAGACGGCATCTATGCCCTCGTTATTCATTGCCGCCGTTTGCAGGATTTCAATGGGCCAATCTTCATCCTGGGTGCTCTTCAGATCGAGGATATTCCTGAGATCAACAAATGCTCGATCCGCACCTTCACGGTCCGATTTATTCAGCACAAAGATATCCGCAATTTCCATCAACCCGGATTTCATCGCCTGCACCTCATCGCCGCTCTCAGGTACAAGCACAACAACGGTGGTATCGGCCGCTTCTGCGACATCCAGTTCCACTTGACCAACTCCCACTGTCTCAAAGATGACGATATCCATGCCGGCCGCATCCAGGATATCCCCGGCTTCCTGCGCATTCACAGCCAGGCCACCCATCGATCCCCGGGATGCCATGCTTCGAATGTAGACGCCGGCATCGCCCGAATGGCGACTCATACGTATACGGTCGCCAAGCAGCGCCCCGCCGGAAAACGGACTGGTGGGATCGATGCTGATGACGCCAACTGTTTTCTCCTGCTCACGTATGAGACTGATGAGCTTATCGACTAATGTGCTCTTCCCCGCGCCCGGCGGTCCGGTTACTCCGATCCGATATGCTCTTCCAATCTTTGGAAAGATATTATCGAGCAGTGCTTCCGTACCGCTCCGGTTGTTCTCCACAAAGGAAATCGCCCGGGAAACGCTGCGAATATCGCCATTTATCAGAGATTTTGTGTCAATACGTGCCATTCGGTTCACTATCATGGATGTACGAATTACAGGATTAAGACGCGCCAGGGTACAGAAAAACCAGCTAATCCTCCCAGGTCCCCATCTTGCTGAACTTCTCTATGCGTTGCTGAAGCAGGGTGTCGGTATCCAGTTCTTCCAATGATTGAATTTCCTCGAGGATAATCTTTTTCAGAATTTTCGCCGTCTCATCGTAGTTCCGGTGAGCGCCGCCGGTCGGCTCCTCGATGATGCGGTCAGCGATCTTCATTTCCATCAGATCCTGGGCGGTAATTTTCATCGCCTCAGCAGCTTCCGGCGCCTTGGAAGCGCCCTCCTCTTTGAACAGAATAGAAGCGCACCCTTCCGGCGATATGACTGAATACCAGGTGTTTTCCAGCATCAGTATGCGATCGCCGACGCCAATGCCCAGCGCACCGCCGCTTGCGCCCTCGCCAATAACGATTATGAGGAGCGGCACCCGGAGATGGGACATCTCAAACAGGTTTTTGGCGATAGCTTCCGCCTGGCCGCGCTCCTCTGCTCCAATACCGGGATACGCCCCCGGGGTGTCAAGCAGACAGATGACCGGTCGTCCGAACTTCTCGGCGAGCTGCATCACGCGGAGCGCCTTCCGATAGCCTTCCGGATTGGGCATCCCGAAATTGCGATAGACGTTCTGCTTGGTATTCCTGCCCTTCTGGTGACCGATAATGGCTACCTTTGTATCATCAATGGTCCCGATACCTGATACGATTGCTTTGTCATCCCCAAAACGGCGATCTCCGTGTAATTCCAGGAAGTCCGAACACATCCGGTCAATATAGTCGAATGTATACGGCCGATCCGGGTGTTTGGCCAGTTGATACCGCTGCCAGCGAGAGAGGTTGCTGTAAACCTTATTGGAAAGTTTCCGCAGCTTCTCCTGCAGTCGCTGCACCTCATCCTCAATATCCATATCATCGGCGGCGGAAAGCCCCCGCATCTCTTCGATTTTTTGTTCTAGCTCGACTATCGGTTTTTCAAAATCTAAAACGGTCTGCATAAGCCCCTCATTTACCTGACCGTGGTTTGCTCGATAATTATTATCCCCCGGAAATCCATAGTATAAAAGATAATTCCTTCACCTGCTATCATTTAAATTTCGGGTTTTACGCCAATATAAGCATTCCGTACCGGCTTCTTAATCAATAACCCGGCGAAAAATACCCTGCAGAAAAATCTGTACATCAAAGGAGAAGGAAAAGTGCTGCATATAGTATTGGTTGTACTGCTGTCGCTCTGAAATGTCGTCCGACTCGATCTCCCACAGGCTGAAGAGGCCCGGCTTGAACAGGAGCGCCTCATTTGATTCTTCTGTCCGCACCAGAGGCATCCCGACCATGCTCATATTCCCCTTTAACACTTGCCAGATCAGCGGTGCTTTCGCACAAAATCCAGTGTTATCAGAGTTAGTGTTAAAATATTTGGCCTGGAATCGCCTGGTATTGTGCCCGAGAAACTCCTCGGATTTCAACGATTCTCTTTTCAACGCTTTAATAGTAAAGCAGATCGGAATTACGAGGGGAAGCAGAGCGACAACAAACACCAGATCCATTGATCGCTTCACAAACCGGTAGAATTTGTTTGAGAGCGGAAAATCGAGTTCTACCAGCGGAATGTCTCCGATATCTTCCACCGCCGCCTTTCCAAGGATGAACTCCAGGCTGTGCGGCACGATTTTTAGTTCCACCTGGTGATCCTTGAGTTCATCTACCATTGCCAGAATTTCGATATTTTGGTACACGTCCGACGTAAAAATGATATCGGTCAGGTTATGGACTCTGACCAGTTCCGGCAGTTCTCTGCCGGCGCCCAGGATGTCTGCCTTAGTCTGTTTCTCCATGGATTCATCCACGAACCCGACGATCTCATATCCGTGTGACAACTGCGATTTGAGTTTTTCGTAAATCCGGCTGCCCTCATCTCCGGCTCCCACAATGGCTGCCCTGCGCTGCCGCACGGGCCTGCCTATTACCGAACCGGTGCGTCTACGCCACAGCAATCGCCATCCGGGTAACGCAATCAGGGCAAAAATCAGGGCAAGCAAGAGGACGGCTCTGGAATAGGCAAACTGCTTGAAAAAGAATGTCAGGGTGCTAATGACGATAAATCCAAGTACCAATCCTGACAGCGATTTTCCGATGGAATAGTCCCGACTCGTGTACGCCCGGGTGAACGTCATCGCTCCGATCCAGATACCGGTATAAACGACCGGCAGAAACGAATAATCCAGGATGTACTGGAAGTCACCGAACTTAACCAGAATTGCCACGATAAAACCGATGAGGATCAGAGCGCTGTCCATGAGTTGCGGCGCCAGTTTCCGCACTCCAGTGCCGATTAAACCGGCAGTTCCGCGGATGAATATCCCCATCCGGATAAAGACATCGAATATAAATGTCCATCGGCGGCTGAAGTGCTTTTTCACGAACAGATCCAAGATCGGAAGAGCAC
>JAANXI010000098.1 GCA_018263365.1 Fidelibacterota bacterium
CCGGAGGATAAGCCTGCTGATCAAACGCAGGGTGTTCAAAGGTCCCTGAGTAAGCACAAAAAGGCACGAAAGTCTGAGCCCGGTAAAAGCGACTACTCGATGGATGAAGAGGTTATCGAGGATATCGTTGACTTCGATTCGTCAAAGGAGAAGGCGAAGCGGAGAGAATACAAACTGCCATCCTCCGATCTTCTCGAGGCGCCGGATGAAGTGGAAGAGGGAGCGACGCGGGAAGAACTCGTGGAAAATGCCCGCCAGCTGGAACGATCTTTGAGAGAATTCGGTGTGGAGGCAAAAGTTGTCCATATTTCGCCCGGCCCGATTATTACCCGGTATGAGCTGGAACCGGCAAAGGGCGTTCGCATTAACAAATTTACATCTCTGGCGGATGATCTCGCCCGGGTAATGCGCGCCCAACGGGTTCGGGTGCTTGCGCCTATCCCCGGAAAAGCGGCAGTCGGCATTGAAATTCCCAACAAGCATGGCGCCACCGTCTACCTGAAACATATCATTAATTCGGATGCGTTTGTCTCCGCAGAGCACACGTTGACTTTCGCCATGGGAAAAACAACCTCCGGAGAGGCATACGTATCAAATTTGGCCAAGATGCCGCACGTGCTCATCGCAGGCGCCACCGGTTCCGGGAAGTCGGTCTGCATCAATACCATGATAATGAGTCTGCTCTACCGCGCCAAACCGACCGAACTCAAGCTCATTATGGTCGATCCCAAGAAACTGGAACTCTCCGTGTATCAGCAGCTAGAAGGCTACCATCTGATTACCAGTGAGGATCTGGATGAGTACGTCATCACCAAGCCCAGCAACGCGGTGACCGCGCTTCGCTCTGCGGAAATCGAGATGGAGCGCCGCTACGAGCTGCTCGCTGATGCCGCCGTACGCGACATCGACGAATACAACCGTAGTGTGGATTCGGGAGAGCATGAGGGAGAACACCTGCCATATATTGTTGTCGTCATTGATGAGCTCGCCGATTTGATGATTACGGCCTCAAAGGAAGTGGAGGAGCCCATTTCCAGGATCGCACAAATGGCAAGGGCTGTCGGGATTCACCTTATTATCGCCACTCAACGGCCCTCCGTGGATGTGCTGACCGGCGTTATCAAGGCGAATTTCCCGGCGCGGATTGCATTTCAGGTGGCATCCAAAACAGATTCGCGTACTATTTTGGACGCAAACGGCGCAGAGAAACTTCTGGGGAAGGGGGATATGCTCTTCCTCCCACCGGCACAACCGGAACCCATACGTCTGCACAACTCGTTTGTAACGCTCGAAGAGATCGAAGCGGTGCTTGACCATATTAACAAGCAGCCGCGGGCTGAGGCAATGGAACTTCCAAGCCTCAATGAGGCCTCTGAGACCAACACCTTCAGTGTCGGCAACGAACGGGACGAACTGTTCCACGATGCGCTGAAGTTAGTTGTGACCCATGACCAAGGGTCAATTTCATTACTTCAGCGTCGCCTTCGCATCGGATACTCCAGAGCAGCGCGAATTATCGATCAGCTGGAGGAAGCGGGCATCGTAGGCGGACACGAGGGGAGTAAAGCCAGAGATGTGTTGGTGGACGAGTCCATCATCGAGGAGATCGAAAACGGCGAGATTGATATTTGAACCTCTTTTTCCCTGAGTTTCACTTTATTTCTCATCGCTAGCGCATCAGGCAAATCAAGTCCATATTTTCCTGCAATCTATTATGTTTTCTATTTAAAAGGCCGTATTTCCTTTTGTATATTTTTACGACGTGTATGAAATGGGAGAGATATGAATATTGGTAAACGAGTTTTCATTCTGCCAGGCTTTCTGATAGCCCTCTTTGCAGGGCAGTCTGTTTTGGCGCAGGATGCTCAGGAAGTGATTAGCAAGGTGCAGGAACAGGTCGCCATAGATCAATCGATTCGTGTTGAGTTCCAGCAAGTATTCGAGTGGAAGGTGACCGGAAAAGTTGAACGCCTCGATGGCATGATGGTCTTAGAAGGGTTGAAAAGGTTCCATATCGCCACACCGGATCAGACTGTCGTCAGCAATGGGGAGACGATGTGGACGTATTCACGGCTGGAGAATCAGGTCATTATCGATAAGGTTCGGCAGGATGCCCAAACCTTGATGCCCAGGGATATTTTGTTTACCTATCCGGAACAATATAATACGCAAATCTGGCGAAAGTATGTCACATTTGGTGGTGACTCCGCGGTGGCGCTCCGGATGACTCCGAAAGAGCAAGACCAGTTTATGCAGGAGCTGAAGGTCTGGGTCAGCCGCGAATCCTGGCAGCCCCTGAAGGTGGAATTCACCGACCTGAACGAAAATACGACCACCTACGAAATTACCGCCGTCCAGGTTGATTCAACGATAACAGAAGAGATGTTCACCTTTCAACCCGACAGCACAACAGAGATTATCGATGTCCGACAGTAGTCCATCAGCTCAGGTTCAAGAAGACAGCACAGAGGATATACAACAAAAAGCATGGTACGCCGTGTACTGCAAATCCAGGCACGAGAAGAAAGTAGCCGAACAGTTAGAAGAGAAGGAGATTGAACATTATCTTCCGCTGAAAAAAGAAGTGCGCCAATGGAGCGACCGAAAAAAAACCGTGGAGATCCCCTTGTTCCGCAGTTATATCTTTGTGCATATCCCGCCACAAATGCAGGTCCCCGTGCTTGAGACTTACGGCGCCGTGACCTTTGTAAAATTTTCCGGGAAGTTAGTCCCGATCCCGGATGACCAAATTGAGGCAGTGCGTATTATTGAGGAATATGGAGCTGATCTGCAGCAAGAAAGCGGTGATGATTTTGAATTACAGGATCGGGTGCGGGTCCTCGAAGGCCCGTGTAAGGGATTGGAAGGACATCTCGTACACCGGAAAAAGAGCGACAGGTTCGTGGTAATGATTGATTCAATTAAGCTGGGAGCGTCGGTGGAAATAAATAAGCGCTGGCTGGAAAAAATCGGGGGAGAGTCTGAGGTGGCATGAGCGCTCCGAAGAAATATATTTTCATTGATCGGGATGGCGTTCTAAATACGACCTTGCCGCCGTATGTGAGCAAATGGACGGAATTTGTCTGGTATCCGTGGACCTTTAAAGCTTTGCGCAGCCTCTTGAAAAATGGTGCCAACTTGTTTCTCATTACGAACCAGTCCGGAGTGGGGCGCGGATACTTTTCTGAGGAAACGCTTCAGGAGATCTTTGCAAAAATGAAGAACCGGCTAAACCAATCTGGACTCCAATTCACAGATATGTACTATTGCCCTCATTCTCCGGAAGATGAGTGCAATTGTCGGAAGCCGGCACCGGGTATGCTGGAAGATGCCGCGGCTAATTATGATTTTGAGTTAGCCGGTTCGTGGCTCATTGGCGATCATTATACGGATATTGCTGCGGGAAATGCGGTCGGTGCCAACACTATTTTGGTAAAAAGTCTGCGGGACGGCTCAGAAGTGCGCGACCAATGCCAACCGGATTTTGTCGTCAGTAATCTGCTTGAGGCGAGTGAGATCATCATTGGAAAATGGAGAAAAGCCGTATGAAAATTGCAGTGTACCGTGGTGGCACATCGATGGAGCGGGATGTCTCACTTATCTCTGGACGATATATCGGTGAGGCGCTGAAAGGAATGAGGCACGAGGTGCTATATATTGATCCCGCTTTCCCGCCGAAACAGATCAAACAACAGGTTGATAATAATTACGATATCGATTTGGAGCCACCGTCGCTGGAGGAAATTAAAGAACTGAATCATCGCAACATCTTTGAACTGTTGCTGGATGAAACGGTGGAATCCTGCGATTTCCATTTCATCGGCCTGCACGGCGGCATCGGCGAAAACGGGCTTTTGCAAGGGATGATGGAACATCTGGGCTACAAATACAATGGGCCGAACGCTTCCGCGAGTTCCCTGGCCATGGATAAACACCTGACCAAACAAATAATGGTGGCGCAGGGAATTCCAACGGCGGAATGGCTGATTGTCACACAATCCCAGTGGAAGAACAATCCGGCGCGAGTCCGGGCGACGATCCAAGAAAAGTTTACTCCCAAAATTGTGGTTAAGCCGAACTCCCAGGGATCGACTATCGGATTGACCATTCTTGGGAATCTGGAAAATCTTGAGAATGCACTGAAAAAAGCTTTTGAGTACGACGAAAAGGTGATGGTGGAGACATTCATCCCCGGCAGGGAAATCACTGCTTCCATCCTGGGGAACGAAGCATTGCCGCTCATTGAAATCAAACCACAGCATGGCGTCTATGATTATGAGTGTAAATATTCGGAAGGGATGAGCCAGTACGAGGTCCCGGCGCAGTTGGACGAAAAAATGACGAAAGAAATTCAAAACCATGCAATTCGCCTGTACCATAGCATCGGAGCCGGCGGCTATTCAAGGGTGGACTTTCGGCTGAGCGAGGTGGACGAACCGTTGTGTCTGGAGGTCAATACGCTGCCGGGAATGACCAAAACGAGCTTGGTTCCAAAGGCGGCAAAAGCGGCCGGGTTTTCCGGTGAAAAATTGCTCGAGAAAATTATCGAATTCGGACAAATGGAATAACTATGTTACAGTTTTACAATACTCTTTCCCGAAAAAAAGAAGCGTTTATCCCTATTGAAGAAGGCCATGTCAGGCTATATACATGTGGTCCGACTGTCTATAATTATGCACATATCGGGAATTATCGCGCGTACATGTTCGAAGACCTCCTGCGACGCTTTCTTCTATATAAAGGGTATAAAGTCACACAGGTCATGAATATCACCGATGTGGATGACAAGATTATCAGAGACGCCAATGCGGAGAACGTTGATTTTAGGAAGTTTACTGCTCCGTACAAAAAAGCATTTTTCGAGGATTTGGACACATTGCGGGTTCAAAAGGCTGAGCACTATCCTGAAGCCACCGGGCACATTGATGAAATGGTTCATCTCGTGGAGGCGCTGCTGGAACACGGATATGCCTACCGGACAGAAGATGGATCCATTTATTACAGTGTTGAGAAATTCGAGGATTACGGTCAACTGGCCAATATAAATCCGGGTGAGATGCAACACTCCGAACGCGTAGAAGCGGATGAGTACGACAAGGAGAGTATTCGGGACTTTGCGCTGTGGAAAGCCTGGAAGCCGGAAGACGGCGACATCTGCTGGGAAACCTCGCTGGGGAAAGGCCGCCCCGGCTGGCACATCGAGTGCTCTGCGATGTCCACAACGTATCTCGGAAACCATTTCGACATACACACTGGCGGCGTGGACAATATTTTCCCTCATCACGAAAACGAGATCGCCCAGAGTCAGGCGGCGACCGGCGAACAGCTCGTCAATTACTGGCTCCACTGCGAGCATCTAATTGTCGAGGGGGAAAAGATGAGTAAGTCGCTGGGAAATTTCTATAACCTTCGCGAGGTGCTGGACAAAGGTTACGCGCCGGAAGTTATCCGGTACGTGCTGCTTAGTACACATTACCGGCAGAAGCTGAACTTCACCTGGGAAAAACTGGAAGAGGCGGCCGCGGCGATAGAGCGTCTCAGAAATGTAGTTACCCATCTGGAAAATGTCTCCGGAGACGGCGATTCCACGATTGATGAATTACTTGAAGAACGATCAGAGGAATTTGAATCCACTCTGGACGATGATTTGAATATTGCCGGGGCGCTTGGAATAGTTTTCTCGCTAGTGAAGGATTTGAACCAGAGGATATCTGATGGCGCCATGACCAACTCCGGCGCGGTGAAGGCGCTCAAAACTCTCCGGCAATTCGATGAAATTCTGGATGTCCTTGAGTCGTCGGAAAAGGAGCAGGATGTCCCGAAAGAGATTCAACAGTTATTGCAGGAGAGGGAGGAAGCCCGGGCCGCCAGGGAGTATGATAAGGCAGATGCGGTACGCGATGAAATCCAGGCAAAGGGGTTCATCGTGGAGGATACACCGGACGGAGCGATAGTAAAGCCAAAAAAGTAATTCGAATTTCCCAATAGGACTTGACTTCGGAAATTTATGCATTAATTTATGGAGCTGTTTGAAAGAACCGCCTGAACGGGCGGATTTTTGACAATTGAGAGGCCAATTCAGCCACCATAGCTCAGCTGGAAGAGCACCTCACTTGTAATGAGGTGGTCGCGGGTTCGATTCCTGCTGGTGGCTCGCACGTACGGGCAGGTACCAAAGCGGTCAAATGGAGCAGACTGTAAATCTGCCGGCAATTGCCTTCGGAGGTTCGAATCCTTCCCTGCCCACAGACGACTGGATTGGTCTTTGTGTGAAGCGGGAGTAGCTCAGCTGGCTAGAGCCTCAGCCTTCCAAGCTGATTGTCGCGAGTTCGAGTCTCGTCTCCCGCTCTGATCTTTGAAAACTGTTTGGGTAATGATTCGATAGCATGACCACGAGTCAGAGAGTCATGCCCTGAGACGGAATGTTAAAAGCGAGTCTATTGCAAAGTAATTCTGTCTTAGTGATGAATCAAGAAGCCCACGTAGCTCAGATGGTAGCAGCACTTCCTTGGTAAGGAAGAGGTCACCGGTTCAAGTCCGGTCGTGGGCTCGTTGTGTTTTTAAAAACCGAGCACTGATTAAACGAGGAGGCATGAAAAATGTCGAAACAGAAATTTGAACGAACGAAGCCGCATGTCAATGTGGGGACGATCGGGCATGTGGATCACGGGAAGACGACGCTGACGGCGGCGCTGACGTTGTACCTGTCCGGCCAGGGGCTGGCGGAGATCCGGGATTTTGACAGCATTGATAACGCGCCGGAGGAGAAAGAGCGCGGGATCACGATTGCCACGGCGCACGTGGAATACGAGAGCGCGCACCGGCACTATGCGCACGTGGACTGCCCCGGGCACGCGGACTACATCAAGAACATGATTACGGGGGCGGCCCAGATGGACGGGGCGATCCTGGTGGTGAGCGCCGCGGACGGCCCGATGCCGCAGACGCGGGAACATATCCTGCTGGCGCGGCAGGTGGGGGTCCCGAATATCGTAGTGTATATGAACAAGACCGACCAGGTGGACGACCCGGAACTGCTGGAATTGGTGGAGTTGGAACTGCGGGAGTTGCTGAGCGAATATGAATTTCCGGGCGAGGAGATTCCGATTGTGCAGGGCAGCGCGCTGGAAGCGCTGAACAGCCCGGACGATGCCGAGGCCACCGCGTCGATGCAGGAACTGATTGAAGCGCTGGATGAGTACATCCCGGAACCGGAACGCGACACGGAGCGGCCGTTTTTGATGCCGGTGGAAGATGTCTTCTCGATTACCGGCCGTGGGACGGTAGGCACCGGGCGGATCGAACGCGGCGTGGTGCATGTGGGCGACGACGTGGAAGTGATCGGCCTGGGCGGCCACAAGCAGACGACGGTGACGGGCGTGGAGATGTTCCGGAAGATGCTGGACGAAGGGCAGGCGGGCGACAACGTCGGCTTGCTGCTGCGGGGCATCGACAAGGAATGGCTGCAGCGCGGGATGGTGTGTGCGGCCCCCGGGAGCATCACGCCGCACACCAAATTCAAGGCGGAAGTGTATGTGTTGAAGAAAGAAGAGGGCGGGCGGCATACGCCGTTTTTCCAGGGGTACCGGCCGCAGTTTTACTTCCGGACGACGGATGTGACGGGGACCGTGCAGTTGCCGGAAGGCGTGGAGATGGTGATGCCGGGCGACAACGTAAACATGGATGTGGAACTGATTGCGCCGATTGCGATGGAAGAGGGCCTGCGCTTTGCGATCCGGGAAGGCGGCCATACCGTGGGCGCCGGCGTCGTCACCGATATAATCGAGTAAGAGAACAGGGAAAGGTGAGTCACTTTGGCTTCACAAAAATTACGAATTAGTCTGAAAGCTTATGATCACAACTTGTTGGATAAGTCGACGGAAAAAATTGTCCGAACGGCAAAATCCACAGGGGCAGTGATCTCAGGGCCGATTCCCTTGCCGACTAAGCGTACGGTATACACTGTATTGCGGTCACCGCACGTGAATAAAAAGTCGCGTGAGCAGTTTCAGACCAAGGTACATAAACGGCTGATCGATATACTGAATTCGACATCCAAGACGGTAGATGCTCTCATGAAATTGGATCTGCCTGCTGGTGTGGATATTGAGATTAAAGTCTAAGGGGTATTAAAGACGCAATGAATGGTATTATTGGAAAAAAAGTTGGAATGACCCGCGTTTTTAATGAGAACGGGGAGAATATCCCTGTGACTGTAATCGAGGCGGGCCCCTGCTATGTCACCCAGGTAAAAACTAAAGAAAATGACGGCTATGAGGCCGTGCAGCTGGGATTCGACGAGAAGAAAAAGCAGCGGACAAATAAGCCGGAATCCGGACATACAGCAAAGGCCGAAGTTGAGCCAATGAAGGTGTTTAAAGAATTCGACTCCGCCGGCGAGGAATACGAACTTGGCGCGAAAATTACGGTGAAGATCTTTGCTACAGGCGATATTGTTGATGTAACTGGTACCAGCAAGGGGCGCGGTTTTACCGGAGTTGTGAAAAAGTATGGTTTTAAGGGCGGGCCGAAGACGCGCGGTCAAAGTGATACCTGGAGGCGACCTGGCTCTATAGGCGCGAGTGCTGATCCCTCTCGTGTATTTCCAGGAATGCGCATGTCGGGTCAGTCCGGCAACGAGCGGGTGACCGAAAAATCGTTGACCGTGGTTGCGACCGATACCGAAAAGAATTTGCTACTTGTCAAAGGTTCAGTACCCGGCGCGAATAACGGGTATCTTGTCATCCGGAAAGCATAAACGAGGTTCCAATGAAGGTCGATTTATATACAGTTGATGGCGGAAATTCCGGAAACCAGGTGGAACTGCCCGCCAATATTTTTGAAGTGAAACCGAATGACCATCTGATTTATCAGGCGGTTGTAGCGGAGATGGCAAACCGGCGCATCAGGAGCCACTCCAAGAAGACGCGCAGCGATAAACGCGGAGGCGGTTCGAAACCGTGGCGGCAGAAAGGAACGGGCCGTGCCCGGGCCGGTACTATCCGATCGCCCATCTGGGTTGGCGGCGGCATTGCC
Organism: Fidelibacterota bacterium; assembly: GCA_018263365.1. Classification (GTDB taxonomy): domain Bacteria; phylum Fidelibacterota; class JAANXI01; order JAANXI01; family JAANXI01; genus JAANXI01. Next base: position 9,037 of record JAANXI010000098.1, read on the forward strand.
TTTGCGCCGAAGCCGCACAAATACAAAAAGCGGATGAACCGGAAGGCCAAACAGTCTGCCAGACGAAGCGCGCTCACGTATCGCGCCAAAGAAGGAGAGGTCTACGCGATCGAGGATTTACAATTCGAAGCTCCGAATACTTCCAGAGTAGCGACATTACTACAGGATCTGGGGCTTGCTGACAAAAAGATCGTGATTCTTACAGGAGAGATGGAGCCCAATTTTTATCTCTCTGCCCGCAATCTGCATCGGGTCAATGTTGCGGAAGCCGCCAACGCATCGACTTACGATATATTGGATTCAGAGGCAGTATTGATTACGAAAAGCGGTTTGGAAAATTTGACGCAAAATTTAGGCGCTGAAAACTAAAGGACGTTACGATGGCTAAGAAACGAGCAGTTTTAATTCGCCCGATATTCACCGAAAAGATGACCATGCTGGAGGACTCCGAACGGAAGTACGCATTTGAGGTGCGGCCGTCGGCCAACAAAATGGAAGTCAAAGATGCGGTGCAGAAAAAATTTGACGTCCAGGTGACAAAGGTTGCCACCATGAATATGCGCGGCAAGATGAAAACCATGACCGTCCGAAGCGGCGGACATGTGATTCGGACTTTCGGCCAAAGAAATCATTGGAAAAAAGCAATTGTAACACTCGCTGAAGGACAGGCGATTGACCTGTATCAGGGCGAGGGTGTTTCTCTCTAATTCAAGACTGAGAAATCGAGTTCTATACTATGCCAATTAAAAAAATTAAACCGGCAACACCCGGCCAAAGATATAAGACACAGGCGACATTCGAGGAAATAACAAAGCGTGAGCCGGAACCCAGTTTGGTTGAGCCGCTCAAGAAGACGGGCGGGCGAAACAACAAGGGCCGGATCACTACGCGGAGACGAGGTGGCGGGCACAAACGCCGTTATCGTATCATTGATTTTCACCGGAAGAAATATGACGTGCCGGGGAAGGTTGCTTCAATCGAATATGATCCGAACCGGTCAGCGCGTATTGCGCTGATCCACTATGCTGATGGTGAAAAGCGATATATTCTTGCACCAGAAGGTCTCCGGGTGGGTGACGAAGTTATCAGTGGCGATAACGCTCCGCTTCGTCCCGGAAACGCTATGCCGCTGAGACGAATTCCGCAGGGTGCTTTGGTGCACAACGTGGAGTTTAAGCCCGGCAAAGGTGGACAGATCGTCCGAAGCGCCGGTACGTCAGCGCAGATTATGGCGAAAGAAGGCAATTATGTGACGCTGAAACTTCCGTCCGGTGAAACGCGGATGTTCCTGGATTCTTGCTACGCTACGCTTGGTGAAGTAGGTAATAAGGATCATGAGAATGTTACACTCGGCAAAGCCGGTCGCAGCCGCTGGTTAGGACGCCGTCCGAAAGTGCGTGGTGTCGTGATGAATCCGGTCGATCACCCGATGGGTGGGGGCGAAGGCCGCACATCCGGTGGCGGTCATCCCCGCAGTCCGTGGGGCTGGCAGACCAAGGGTGAGAAGACCCGGAAACGGAAATTGTCGGACCGGTATATTGTGAAACGTCGACCAAAGAATAAAAGAAGATAGGGTTTATTATGAGTCGTTCGCTTAAAAAAGGACCTTTTATTGATCCCAAGTTGGCTAAAAGGGTTGACGAACTGAACGAAAAGAATAAAAAGCAGGTAATAAAAACCTGGGCGCGTGCGTCGATTATTGCTCCGGAATTTGTTGGGCACACATTTGCAGTGCATAATGGAAACAAATTCATTCCGGTGTATGTAACGGAGAATATGGTCGGCCATAAGCTTGGTGAGTTCTCACCAACCCGCACTTTCCGGGGACACTCCAAAGCCGAGAAGACTGCGAAAGTCAAGAAAGAAAAGGTGTAACGGTCTATGGAAGCGACAGCAAAAGCACGGTATGTAAAGCAGTCGGCGCGCAAACTGCGCCAGGTAGTGGATTTGGTGCGTGGGAAACCTGTGAATCAGGCGTTGAATACTCTGCACTTTACCCCGAAAAAAGCGGCAACCACCGTGGAAAAAACGGTGATGTCTGCCGTGTCAAATTTTATGAATACAGATGAAGGTACGGCTGTGGATCCTGATGAATTGGTTATCAGCGAGATTTATGTAGATGAAGGACCCACAGCCAAACGATATCGTCCTCGTGCAATGGGACGTGCAACAGTCGTTCGGAAGCGCAGCAGCCATCTGACGGTGGTCGTTTCCGACGGTAACGAATCAACAATTCAATAGTACAAGGGAGGCTCATTGGGTCAAAAAACACATCCAATCGGATTTCGCCTGGGCGTCATTCGCAGCTGGAAGTCCAACTGGTTTGACGAAAAGAATTTTGCGGAGAGTTTAGATCAGGATATTACGCTCCGGAAGTACATCCGAAAGCGCTTGCCGACTGCCGGCATATCGCGAATCGAGATCAACCGAACTTCCAAAAAGATCACCATCACGATCCACACATCACGCCCGGGAATCGTCATTGGGAAGGGCGGCAGTGAAGTGGATCAGCTGCGCGAAGAGGTGAAGACACTGACGGATACCGAGGTCCAGATTAATGTGAACGAAGTGAAGCGTCCTGAGCTTGATGCGTATCTTGTTGCGGATAACATTGCACAGCAAATTGAACGGAAAATCTCCTTTCGCCGTGTGATTAAAAAAGCAATCCAGTCCACCATGCGGATGGGAGCCGAAGGCATCAGAATCCGTGCAGCCGGACGGCTCGGCGGTTCTGAAATGGCCCGAACGGAAAATTATCACGAAGGCCGGGTCCCGCTGCATACGCTCCGTGCCGATATCGATTTCGCGACAATTACCGCGAAAACGACCTACGGCACGATTGGCATCAAGGTGTGGATTTGTAACGGCGAAGTTGTCTGATAGAGGGAGTAGGATATTATGTTAATGCCAAAAAAACAGAAACACCGGAAACATCACCGGGGACGGCGTAAAGGCAATGCCAACCGGGGGAACGAAGTCAGTTTCGGAACCTACGGGTTAAAAGCAACCGAAGCCGGCTGGATTACCGGTCGACAGATCGAAAGCGCTCGTGTGGCTATTACACGCCACGTCCGGAAGCACGGAAAATTGTGGATTCGTATTTTTCCTGATAAGCCGGTAACACAGAAGCCAGCCGAAACACGGATGGGAAAAGGAAAAGGCGCTCCGGAATATTACGTGGCTGTTGTCAAACCCGGTCGCGTGATGTTTGAAGTGGAGGGCGTGGACGAGGATGTGGCTGCCGACGCAATGCGACAGGCAAGTCATAAGCTGCCCATCAAAACGAAATTTGTAACCCGTCGGGAGATCGGAGGTTAAGATGAAGCGCGACGAACTACGAAATCAGTCGACGGAAGAGTTGGAAATACGACTCGAAGAAGACCGGGAAGAATTGGAAAATCTCCGTTTCCAGCAGACGTTGCAGCAGGTGGAAAATCCGCTGCGGATCAGACATCTCAAACGTGAGATCGCACAGATATTAACGGTGCTACGTGAGCAGGAATTAGGGATTCGAAATACTGAAGAACAAGGGAAAGGTGCTTAATGAGCGGTCGAGGAAATACGAAGACGAAGGTCGGTACCGTCGTAAGCAACAAGATGGACAAAAGTATTATGGTGCGGGTTGACCGGAAGGTGAAGCATCCGTTGTACAAAAAATATATTACTCGTTCATCCAAATTTGTTGCTCATGACGAACGCAACAAATGTCAGCACGGGGATAAAGTGAAAATTGTTGAAACCCGTCCGATAAGTCGCCGCAAACGCTGGAGGCTGGTCGAAATTCTTGAAAAGGCAGAACAGGTCTAACCGGGATTATACGAAGGAGACGAGGGACTAGATGATTCAGGTACAAAGTCGGTTAAACGTAGCAGATAATACCGGGGCCCAAAAGGTACAGTGCATTAAAGTAATGGGCGGAACCGGCCGCAGATACGCCAGTGTCGGCGACATCGTTATGGTGTCTGTCAAGAATGCCATACCGGGCGGAGAGATTAAAAAAGGTGATGTCTCAAAAGCCGTGATTGTTCGGACCAAAAAAGAACGCCGTCGGAAAGACGGATCATATATCCGCTTTGATGAGAACGCGGCAGTGCTGATTGGCGAGAATATGGAACCTGCCGGAACGCGTATTTTCGGGCCTGTGGCCCGCGAACTCCGGGAACGGCAGTATATGCGAATTATTTCGATGGCTCCGGAAGTATTATAACACGAGGATTAAGTGAGATATGCGTATTAAAAAAGGTGATCAGGTAAAAATAATCGCTGGGAATGACAAAGGGAAAAAAGGGAAAGTACTGAAGGTATTCCCGAAGAATAACCGGGTGATTGTTGAGGGAATTAATTTTATTAAACGGCATACCCGCCCGTCCCAGAATAATCCGCAGGGTGGAATCGTCGAAAAAGAAGCCCCGATTCATGCGTCCAATGTGCAGCTCCTGCATAATGGCGAGCCGACCCGGATTGGGCATGATTATCTCGAAGACGGGACAAAAGTGCGGATTGCAAAAAAAACTGGTGAAGTGATAGACTCCTAAACAAGGTATTTTTGTTATTATGACTGAAAATTACGTTCCAAGATTATTAAAACAGTACCGGGAAAAAGTTCGGCCAAATTTGCAGGAAACGTTCGGGTACGAAAATATTATGGAAGTACCGCATCTGAAGAAGGTCTCCATTAATATGGGGCTTGGCGAAGCAATAGACGAGCCGCAATTGCTGGAAAAAGGTGTCAACGAACTGACCACTATTGCCGGACAAAAAGCGGTAGTGACCAGAGCGAAAAAATCTATTTCGAACTTTAATATTCGGGAAGGTTTGCCCATCGGGGCCCGGGTCACGTTGCGCGGCGCCAGAATGTACGAATTTCTGGATAAGTTCATTTCAATTGCACTGCCCCGTGTGCGTGATTTTAGCGGGGTGTCTGACAAGTCGTTTGACGGGTCCGGCAATTATTCTATTGGCGTAAAAGAGCAGATCATCTTCCCGGAAATCGATTATGATAGTGTGGAACGGATTCGCGGAATGGATGTGACCTTTGTGACGACGGCCGAAAGTGACGAAGAGGCGTATGAATTGCTCAAGTTGCTTGGTATGCCTTTCCGGAAAGCACTTGAAGCGGCATAATGGCAATACAAAGGTAATAGAGGATTTATTATGGCTAAAAAATCAATGATTGAAAAAGCAAATCGCGAACCAAAATACAGCACGCGGAAAAATAACCGGTGTAATAACTGTGGACGTCCTCGTGGCTATATGCGGAAATTCGGACTGTGTCGTCTGTGCTTCCGCGAGATGGCCCTCAAAGGGGAAATTCCCGGTGTAACTAAAGCTAGCTGGTAGAGGATAGAATTTTATGAGCATGAGTGATCCTATCGCAGATTACTTAACACAGATTCGCAACGGAACGATGGCTAAACATCGCTGGGTGGATATCCCCGCGTCGAACATGAAAAAGCGCCTGACGCTGTTGCTGAAGAAAGAGCATTTTATCAAAGATTTTTACGTTATCGAAGATAACAAGCAGGACGTTATCCGCGTATTTTTGAAATACGGTAACGATGGGGAAGGCGTAATCAAGGGACTGAAGCGTGTGAGCTCTCCCGGGCGCCGGAACTATGTCAATGTAGATGAAATTCCAAAGGTGCGTAACGGACTTGGTACCGCCGTACTGACCACATCCAAAGGGCTGATGACTGACAAACAGGCCCGGGTGATGGGTGTCGGTGGCGAAGTACTCTGTTACGTCTGGTAGAGGGGAGTGAACTGGTGTCTAGAATTGGTAATAATCCCGTTGAAGTTCCGGAGAAAGTTGAAGTGAAGTTCAGCGACTCCGTCTTTACCGCAAAAGGCCCGCTTGGCGAGCTGGGCTTTGAGATACATGCGGATATGGATGTTGAGATCGGGGACGATGCTGTGGTTGTAAAGCGCCCGTCGGATACGAAATTACATCGTTCGTTGCACGGTATGACGCGGGCAATTATACAAAACACTATTGAGGGCGTAACCAAAGGATTCGATAAGGCGCTGGAAATTCAGGGAGTGGGGTATACGGTGCAGAAGAAGACGGATCAGAAAATTATTCTGAACCTGGGATTATCCCATCCGATCATTTTTGAGGCCCCAGAAGAGATTACCCTGGATGTCCCGGATAACGCCCACATCACGGTCAAGGGTGTGAATAAACAACTAGTCGGACAAGTCGCCGCAAAGATCCGGTCCTTCAGGCCGCCGGAGCCGTACAAAGGGAAAGGAATCCGGTACAGTGGTGAATATGTCCGCAGAAAAGCTGGGAAAGCCGTAGCGGCAGCAAAATAATTGAGAGCATGACGGAGTAATACTGAATGATGAAAAAACCATCTGCACGATCACGAAAAAAGAAACATGTGCGGAAAACCATTTTCGGGGCGCCGGACAGGCCGCGGCTCACCGTTTTCCGCAGTAATTCCAATATCTATGCGCAGATCATCGACGATCTCCACGGAGAAACGCTTGTCAGTTCTTCTTCATTGGACAACGACATCCAGGAAGAGGTTGAAAAAGCAGAGAATAAAACCGATCTTAGTGGAATTGTGGGGAAACGAATTGCCGAAAAGGCCAAGGAAGCCGGTGTTGAAAAGGTCGTATTTGACCGGAATGGGTATAAATATCACGGCCGCGTTAAGGTGCTGGCAGAGTCTGTGCGTGAAGGTGGTCTCGAATTTTAACTGAATGTAGCTGAGGGAGTCGATATTGGCTAAAAAACATATAAACCCGACGCAGTTGGATCTGCAGGACGAAAAAGTCGTCAAGATCAACCGCGTGTCCAAAGTGGTGACCGGTGGACGGAATTTTTCGTTCAACGCTATTGTAGTAGTCGGTGATGGCAACGGACACGTCGGAGTTGGGTTGGGAAAAGCAAACGGCGTGGTGGAAGCGATCACCAAGGGCCGCGAAAAAGCGAAAAAGAATCTATTTAAAGTCCCGGTGATCAACGGAACTATTCCGCACCCGATCGTGGGTAATTTCGGCGCCGGCCGGGTGATGCTGAAACCAGCGTCGCCAGGGACAGGTATTATTGCGGGCGGACCGGTGCGGGCCGTGATGGAACAGGCCGGAATCCATGATATCCTGACCAAATCCATCGGGACATCGAATCCGCATAACATGATTAAGGCGACTCTCGAAGGACTCAAGAATTTGCGAGATGCCTATACCGTGGCAGAGCAGCGTGGAATCACAGTCGAGGAATTGTTTAATCCGTAAACACGAATGGTGCAGGGTATGGCGAAGAAAAAGCAATTAAAAATTACGCAGAGAAAAAGCGTGGTCGGAGTGGATAAAAAGCAAAAAGCCACAGTCCGCGCTTTAGGATTACGACGCAATTACAGAACAGTCCTCCAGAATGATACACTGGCAATTCGCGGCATGATTGCCAAGGTGCAACATCTGGTGGATGTAGAAGAGGTCTGATAGATTATGGATTTAGGTTCATTACAATTTGCAGATGGCGCTCGTAAGGGCAAGAAAAAGCGTGTCGGACGCGGCATTGGTTCCGGCTACGGAAGTTCCGCAGGCCGTGGAACCAAAGGGCAACTGTCCCGGGCAGGGCACAAGTATCGTCCCTGGTATGAAGGCGGACAGATGCCAATCCAGCGGCGTCTTCCGAAACGGGGATTTACGAATATATTCCGGACGGAATACCAGGTCGTGAATGTTGGCGACCTGCATCACCTTGAAGAAACAGAAATTACGGTGGACGTCCTGAGCCAACATGGTCTGGTGGATGGCGACGGTGATCCGGTCAAGATTCTTGGTGACGGAGAGGCTCCGGAGAATTTAACGGTGAAGGCCCACGCGTTTTCGAAATCCGCTGAAGATAAAATTACAGCCGCTGGAGGTTCTGTAGAGCGCTTATGATCGATTCTGTCCGTAGCATTTACAAAATACCGGAATTACGTAAACGCATTGCGTTTACAATTTTTATCCTCATCATTTATCGAATAGGCGGGCATATTCCCACACCGGGCATCGACAGCCAGGCGCTGGCAATGGCCATGGCGAACCTCCAGAATACGCTGTTTGGGCTGTACGATATGTTTGCCGGCGGTTCTTTCGGAAAGGCGACAATCTTCGCACTGGGTATCATGCCGTATATTAGTTCAGCGATTATCATTCAGTTGCTTGGTGCAGTTTTCCCCTACTTCCAGAGATTGCAGAAAGAAGGGGAAGAAGGACAGAAAAAGATTACCCAGCTGACCCGTTACGGCACAGTCGGGATCTCCTTCCTACAGGCGTACGGAGTTAGCATCTTTTTGCAGAATATGACTGCCGGCGCCGGATCAGCCGCGCGTTCGGTTGTGATCAACCCCGGTATTGGCTTTCAGGCGATTACGGTTATTACGCTTGTCAGCGGTACTATTTTTGTTATGTGGCTCGGTGAACAGATTTCCGAACGTGGCATTGGAAACGGCATTTCGCTGCTCATTACTATTGGTATCCTCGTAATGCTGCCAAATGTAATTATCAGCGAGGTTACACTCATTCAGGAAGGTGTGCGCGGGGTATTCACGGAAGTGGTGCTTATTGCGCTGATGGTTGTAATCGTCGCATCGCTGGTCATGTTAACGCAGGGAACCCGGAAACTGCCGGTGCAATACGCAAAGCGTGTTGTCGGTCGAAAAGTGTATGGCGGACAGTCCACCCACATCCCGCTCCGGATTAATACTGCCGGTGTAATGCCGATCATTTTTGCCCAGGCGATTATGTTTGTGCCCCAAACAATTGCAACATTTTTTGGAGGCAACGAAGTGATGCAGGGGGTGTTACAGTACTTCGATATTCAGCATCCAGTGTACTGGATTATCTTTGGGATTATGATTGTCTTCTTTACATACTTTTATACCGCAATCGCTTTTAATCCGGTTGAAGTGGCAGATAATATGAAAAAGCACGGTGGGTTTATCCCCGGGATTCGACCCGGAAAGCGGACGGCAGAATTTATTGATAACATTCTGACTAAGATTACGTTGCCAGGCTCGATTTTCCTGGCGTTCGTGGCTGTGCTGCCCTACCTGATCATGAACATTTTTGACGTCGATTACGCTCTGGCGTCATTCTTTGGCGGGACCAGTCTGCTGATTATTGTCGCCGTTTCGCTGGATACGCTCCAGCAAATCGAATCGCATCTCGTGATGCGACATTATGACGGATTTATGAAAGGTGGTCGTATCCGCGGCCGACGGAGAATGTAACGGGCGGACAAATGACCAGAAGCACGACTGAAATAGAAAAGATACAGGAAGCAAGCAATATAGTGGCTGATACGTTACAATTGGTGAAAGAGCATCTGAAGCCCGGCGCTAAGACTATCGACCTGGATCAGATGGCGGAAGAGTATATTCGCTCTCGTGGCGCCCGGCCGGCTTTCAAAGGATATTACGGCTTCCCGGCGACTCTGTGCATGAGCATCAATAATGAAGTGGTGCACGGGATCCCCAGTGAACGGGAACTGCATGATGGAGATATCGTTGGCATCGACTGCGGAGCAGAGAAAGACGGATACTACGGTGATCACGCGATGACCTTCGCCGTCGGCAATGTGAATGGCAGCGTGAGGAAACTATTGGAAACGACCAGCGACGCATTGGCAAAAGGAATTGCACAAGCCAGGCCGGGTAATCATTTACATGATATCGGGCACGCTGTGCAGAGTTATGCTGAAGATGCCGGGTTTTCGGTTGTGCGGCAACTGGTCGGCCACGGTATCGGGACACAATTGCACGAAGAACCGCAGGTGCCGAACTACGGAAAAGCTGAGACGGGCCCGGAATTAAAGGCTGGGATGGTCATCGCTATTGAGCCGATGATCAATGAAGGCAGCTACGATGTATATACCGGCGACGATGGCTGGACGGTTTTCACCTCCGATGGAAAATTGAGCGCCCATTTTGAACATACGGTTGTCATCACCAATGACGGCCCGAAAATTTTGTCATTACCAACAAACTGAGCAAGGAACCAAGATTTGGCTAAAGAAAAACCGATTCGTGTTGATGGAATCGTAAAAGAAACTCTGCCGAACGCGACGTTTAAGGTAGAACTGGAAAACGGACACGAAGTCCATGCGCACATCTCCGGGAAAATGCGAATGAATTACATCAAAATTCTCCCCGGTGATAAAGTGACGCTGGAGCTTTCACCGTACGACCTGAACCGGGGACGCGTCGTGTACCGGTACAAATAATGGAATACGCAACGGGCAGAGTAACAGACGACAATTCTGAAGAAGAGAAAAGGATCAACTTGTGAAGGTACGGACATCTGTAAAAAAGATTTGTAAGAAATGCAAAATTATTCGCCGCAATGGCGTTGTGCGGGTGGTGTGCTCGAACCCGAAACATAAACAACGTCAAGGTTAAGGTTAAAAGGAGGCAAGTGTGGCTCGTATAGCTGGAGTCGATTTACCGCGCGATAAAAAAATTAAAATTAGTCTGACATACATTTACGGTATCGGTCGCAGTCTGGCGATGGAAGTATTGGATAAAGCCGGCATTGATCCCGAAACCCGTACCAAAGATATCACTGACGATGAAGCCCAGACGTTGCGAAATATCATCAGCACAGATTACACGGTGGAAGGCGCCCTGCGTCAGGAACGGAACATGAACGTAAAGCGGCTGATGGATATCGGCTGCTATAAGGGGTTTCGCCATCGTCGGGGATTGCCGGTGAACGGACAGCGGACGCAGACCAACGCCCGCACCCGGAAAGGCAAGAAACGGACGGTCGGCCGAAAGAAGGCAAAAGTCGAGAAAAAAGACTAAAATTGAGTAATCATTATTACTGTAGTATGAAACAAGGAGGTATTGTTGGCTAAAGGAAAAGGTTCCGGGAAAAAGGGACGCGGACGGAAGAAGAAAAAGGAACGTGTCGATGCGAAAGGCATTGCACACATAAAATCGACGTTCAACAATACAACAGTGACTTTAACTGATAAATTTGGGAATGCGATATCGTGGGCAACGGCTGGAAAACTCGGTTTTAAGGGATCTAGAAAAAATACCCCGTTTGCAGCAGGACAGGCTGCTGAAGCCGCAGCACAGGAGGCGATGGACCTTGGGTTGCAGCGCGTCGAAGTGCGCGTGAAAGGACCCGGTTCAGGTCGTGATGCAGCGATACGCTCCCTGCATTCTGCTGGCTTGGAAATTACTGCAATTAAAGACGTAACCCCTATTCCACACAACGGATGCCGTCCACCCAAACGGCGTCGTGTGTAACATTTGAAACTGACGTAAACTAAGGAGACTTATGGCAAGATATACTGGACCTGTTTGTAAATTATGCCGGAGGGAAGGTGAGAAGCTCTTCCTGAAAGGCAGCAGGTGTCTTTCATCCAAATGCGCTATTGAACGAAAAGGATACGCACCAGGTGAACACGGGCAAGGCCGGCGTCGGCGGTTATCCGATTACGGTATTCAGTTACGGGAAAAGCAGAAATTGCGCCGGATTTACGGCATTCTTGAAAAGCAGTTTCGTAATTACTTTAAAAAGGCCGATGCCATGACCGGCGTGACCGGTACCAATCTGCTTCAGTTGCTTGAATCGCGGCTGGATAACACGGTGCACCGGCTTGGATTTGGTTCGTCCCGGGCTGCTGCAAGGATGCTCGTGAAGCATCGCCATATCATGGTAAACGGCAAAACGGTTGATATTCCGTCGTTTCTGGTATCGCCCGGAGATAGAATCCAGGTGCGTGAGAAGAGTAAAAAGATGGAAGCGATTCACGATTCCATGCAAAAGATTAAAGGGGAGCATCCGCTGCCCTGGTTAGAACTGGATAAGGCCAAAATGGAGGGAACATTCTTGCAGGTTCCGGAACGTGAAGAAATTGGCCTGGACGTGAATGAACAATTAGTTGTCGAATTGTATTCGAAATAATTCAAAGATAGAGGTAGGAATTGGACATATGCCAAATTTCCAAATACCAAATACTGTCAAATTAGACGAAGAATCAGCCACAGATACCTTTGCCCGCTACACATTCAAACCACTGGAACGGGGCTACGGTGTCACCGTTGGCAATGCGTTTCGTCGGATTTTGATGTCGTCTATCCCTGGCGCGGCCATTACCGCGATTAAGGTGGATAACGTCCATCATGAATTTTCAACCATTGATGGCGTAGTTGAGGATGTGTCAGAAGTGATCCTGAATCTGAAGCAGGTGAAAATCCGGCTTGGGGATACCAAGCACGAGAAGGTCTCGCTCCACCTCACCGGTCCCGGCGAATTCAAGGCCGGAGAGATCGATGATGGCAGCGGAGACTTCGAAATTCTGAATCCTGACCACCAGATTCTCACCATGAACGAGGATGCGGATTTCAATATTGAAGTCATGCTGGGCCGTGGTCGCGGGTATGTGCCATCAGAGAAGAACAAGCTGCCGGAAGCGCCCATCGGGATGATTTTCATCGACTCCATTTTTTCGCCGGTGACCAATGCAAACTTCAACGTCGAAGAATTGCAGACTGCCGAAAAGGAAAACATGGAGCGGTTGACGCTTGAGATTACCACGGATGGCAGCATCGAACCTGGCAATGCGCTCGGTTATGCGGCGCAGCTCCTGAAGGATCACATCCAGCCGTTCTTGATGTTCGAATCCGGGGAAATCAAAGAGCCCGAAAAGAAAATCGACGAAGAAGTGCTTCGGGTACGGAAGCAACTGCAGCGGAGCATCGATGAACTCGAACTCTCTGTGCGCGCCTATAACTGCCTGAAGTCCGCAAATATCGAAACCATTGCGGATCTCGTAGAAAAAGAAGAATCCGAAATGCTGAAATACAAAAATTTCGGAAAGAAATCGTTGCAGGAGCTGGTGGAAAAACTGGGCGACCTCGGGTTGGAATTCGGAATGAACGTCGATAAATATACGAGAGACCAACTTGTCTGAATTTGCAAAAGTTGAAGGGTAGATATGCGACATAAAAAACGAGGCCGAAAACTCGGGAGAACACAGTCCCATCGGAAGGCGATGTTGGCCAACATGGCGGCGAGCCTGTTCAAGCATAAACAGATTCGCACGACTGACGCCAAAGCCAAAGAAGCCAGAAGTTTTGCCGAAAAACTCATCACGCTTGGGAAAAAAGGTGATGTGCAGGCGAGGCGTCAGGCACTCAAAATCCTTCCGACCAAAGAAGACGTAAACCTCCTGTTTGATGAGATCGCACCGCAATACGACGAGCGCGAAGGCGGATACACTCGCATCATCAAACTGGGACGCCGAACGAACGATGCAGCGCCGGTTTCCATCCTTGAGTTGGTAGATTTTCAACGTGAAGTGATGACGGATACTGAAGAATAGCAGTATTATGTAAACGTGAAACCCACAATTCGTTCCAAATATGCAAGAGTAAAGGCAACCGTTTGTGTTGCCTTTCTTTTTATCTCGATTTTTTCCCCGGATGCTGCTTCAGGGCAGACCGGAACAATTGAGGAACATTTCTTTAAGGGCTTGTGGGTGATCCGCAACAATCTTACGGATAAAGCATCAATAGACAGCGTTATCCGGTTTGCAAAGTCCAACGGATTTCGACAGATCATTATGCAGGTCCGGGGCCGGGGATTTGCATACTATCGATCCGAAATAGTACCACGAGCGCCCCTTATTGGGGATCCGCAATTTGATCCGTTGGCGTACACAATAGAACGTGCTCATGCCGAGGGCCTTGAGGTACATGCCTGGATGAATATGTATGTGCTCTGGACTGCCCAGACCAAACCGACCGATCCCACACACCTCATATTTCAGCATCCCGAGTGGACAGATGCGGATAACCGGGGGGTGATGGATATGGATAAGGAATGGGAGGTTTTTGAGAATGGGATGCGGGGCGGAATTTACCTTGCTCCGACCCATCCGGAGGTCAATCCGTACCTTAAATCGGTGGTCAAAGAAGTGATTGACAAGTATGATGTTGACGGTATTCACCTCGATTATATCAGGTATCAAAATGTCGTGGCAGGATATAATCCTACCGGCCGGGAGGTTTTCAGGAATCAGTACGGAGTCGATCCTCTGGTCCTGGCACAAATTAGCCGGCTCGATACATCCAACTGGGATGAACGGTCATACCAGATTTATGTGGATTCGTGGAATGCCTACCGTCGTGATCAGATCACGGCGTTTGTCCGACAGTTAAAAACGCTCTGCAGTGAAAATGCCATTGCGCTTACTGCCGCAGTGAAGCCGAACGTGAGCAATGCCCGCTCGCGGTTTTTCCAGGACTGGGCACACTGGATTGACGAAGGACTGCTGGATTTTGCAATTCCAATGAATTATGCGGAGGACCTGGACCTTTTCATGACCAACTTAAAACTGATCGAGGAAGAGTTGCCCAAAGAAAAGGTAGTTATGGGAATCGCCGTGTATAACCAGTCTGAATTCGATGTTTCGGAGAAGATATTGAAAACCCTGGGCGCCCGGTTTCAGGGATTTTGCCTGTTCTCCTACGATACCTTCGCGGACAACCCGGCATACATCGATGTGATTCGCCGGTTCGTGATGATTGAATAACCTGAAATTACGGGCGAATTTCCGTTGTAGTCGTTGATGATTGAGCCTATTTTCTATCAGCAATTTTATGATTTCATATAGATACCTGAATTCGTTGTTTCAACTTGTAAAGACAGTAAGGAGCATCGTATGAGTACTCGCAAAGTTCGGGCTCCCCGGGGAACGGAATTACACTGTAAAGGCTGGCATCAGGAAGCAGCCATGCGCATGATTATGAACAACCTCGATCCTGAGGTGGCGGAAAAACCGGATGAACTTATCGTGTACGGCGGCAGCGGAAAAGCCGCACGTAACTGGGAATCATTTGATGCGATCGTGTCGACACTCAAATCGTTGGA
>JAANXI010000099.1 GCA_018263365.1 Fidelibacterota bacterium
TAACGTATTGAAGTTTTAAGGGGAGACAAAAGACATGAAGAAAAAAAACAGATCGCTTTCGCGGAAAGCACAACGGAAATTTCTGGATTTGATAGAAGGAGAAGATCCGGAAAAATGCTGGGAATGGAAGGGTAGCTTCATGCGGGAAGACTACCCGTTGTTTTACGGCGACGGCAAGCAGGAACCCGCCTTACGCGTCCTGTACAAGATCTACTACAGTGACAGTCTCACAAAGAATTGGGTGATTCAGCACACCTGCAAAAACCGGTGGTGTATGAATCCGAATCACATTTATGCAGATCGCCGGGATGAAGCCGCCAAAGAAATTCAACGCGGCCGGAGACGATTTACCAGAGGTGAAAGACATCCGCAGTCGCAGCTGACAGAAAAAGATGTGCGACGGATTCGCAGGGAAGTGCTCGAAAAAGGGCGCCAGCAGAAGGAATTAGCGAAAGAATACAATGTAACGAAAACACACATCTCGAATATCGTCCGTGGCAAAGCCTGGGCCCATGTAAAATAGTATCCGTGCAATCGCCATTCGGATTACCGCATTACAACGCTTGATATTCTGGCTGATAATTTGTAAAAATTTCCTATTTCAGTGGCGGGGGTACAGATCGTCTCCGGCGGTACATGAATCCTTCCGTGGTATACAGGCCTAGTGCAACCCAGATAAAACAGAAGCCGATAAATCTGGCCGTAGTAAAAATTTCATTATATATAAAGACGCCGATTAAAAATTGCAGCGTCGGAGCGATGTACTGCAGAATACCTATCGTAGCCAGGCGTATTCGTTTGGCCCCGTAGGCAAATAATAACAACGGCAGCGCTGTGGCAACTCCGGTGAATATTAATAATATTTCTGTCGGCAGCGTATCGTGACCAAAGTGCCCACGTCCCTGCAATTCCAGGTAGATGAGGAACACGACTGCGGGTACGACCAAAAACATCATTTCCAGGGATAATCCCGGCAAAGATGTCAACGGCGCTGTTTTCCGCAGTAGCCCGTAGAGTCCGAACGTGAGCGCTAATGTCAGTGCAATCCATGGGATATTTCCATAATGGTAGGTGAGATAGGCCACGCCAATCAGCGCGATAGTCACGGCAATCCACTGGAGTTTTCGCAGCCGCTCATGCAAAAATACAACCCCTAACACCACGCTGAATAACGGATTGATAAAGTACCCTAAACTCGCCTCAACAATATGCCCGGAATTTACTGCAAAGATGTACGTAAACCAGTTGACGCCCAGGATACAAGCGCTGGCGACAAATGTCAGAAAGCGGCGCGGATTGGCCCGGATCTCTTTCAGCCATTCCCATTGGGACCGAACGGACAACAGGATAACAGTAAAAACGAGCGACCAGGCCATCCGATGGGCAAGTATTTCAATCGCCGGGACGTGCTCAATGGCTTTCCAGTAAACTGGCAGCACACCCCATAACCCATACGCGCCAACCGCAGCCAGACGCCCCCGTGTTTCTTCGGATGAGTGTGATTGCTCGTTCATAAAGAAAGAGAATACTCAAATCCGGGCAGGCAGAAAAGAATAAACTCACGGATGGAAAAATTTATCGGATCGGCGAACTAATGGAACCTACTGATGATTTTCTTCCGGTATTTTCGGTGTGTCCCGGTTTCTCCACGCCTTTCCATCAAGAGGTCATAGCGGAGTTCCAGTTCATTCAGTTCCCGGGAAATGGATTGTGCTTCTTCTTCGTCCTCACACTGAGCAAGCAACTCATTGAGCGCATGAATCCTTTTGGATACCTGCATTTCTTCCGGAAGCACATTAGCGTTTTTCAGAATTTTGCAGGTACTTCGCAAATCATCCGGAACATTTGCCTGTTCGGCAGGAAGCGGCTTACCCATGCCCGGTAAATGATCGAATTCGCCGCGCTCTATCGCCTCCTGGATTTTCCGTTCGGCCACGAGTTCAATTAATCCCACGGTATCCCTACTCTTCGTACATTTCCGGATTCAGGATTCGTTGAATCACGTCTGTCATCTGATCCAGATTAATCGGTTTTGTCATAATTACATCGACGTCAACCGAAAACTGTAATTTCTTTTGTGGGTTGTTGACATATCCTGAAATCAGGATGACGGGTAAATTCTTACGCACCAGTCGAATTTTTCGGGTCAGCGTAATACCGTCCATCCCCGGCAGATTGTAATCTATCAGTGCAATGTCATACTTATCTGGTTCTTCGGTGATGGCATTCAGCGCCGGTTCCGCTGTATCATATACAGTCACATCATAATCCTCCTCCTCAAGATGCTCCATATAAATACGAATGAATATTATCGAAAACAGGCTTCCACCCACAGCAGAGACCGCTCATGCCGGTAATTGCGGGCGGATGATTCCGCTTTTTTTTACATCAATTCTTGAGTAAAAAGATGAGAACTACAGGAATAATTTTCAACTAGAGCTTAGTGCGGGAGATCCACCACTACATGTCCAAATCAACCTGGTTTTCACCCGGTTTCACTTCAATGGTTCTGGGCAGAGTATAATAGCCTGATTTCTTTGCAATGATCGTGTGAGTGCCTACCGGTACATCCCGGAATGCAAAATAGCCGCTAAAGGAGGTAGAGTCCTCCATATCACGAAGTGCTACCCGGACCCCTTCCAGCAGATTATTAGAACCAGCATCCCTGATAATACCGAAGACCGTTCCGGGAATTTTTTCCAGGACGACATTTTTTGTATTCATCCCCGGACTCAAACTTACCGTTTCTGTAAAGTGTTTATACCCTTCCTTCGTAATACTCAGCAATCGTGGTCCGGTTACCGGGAGATCCTGAAAACGGAAGTATCCGTTCGGCTTTGTCCGGGTGGTGTTGTTACCCAGTGAGGCATGCGCGTTCTCAATCATATTGTGGGATCGGGCGTCGGAAACGAATCCCATCAGCTCCGCCGGTTCCATCATGATAAACAGGGACTTTGTCAGCGAACCGGTCGTCCTGCCATCGTTGGCAATACAGGAAAGGGAGACATATCCGGAATCGTTGGGCGGAGTAAATTTTATCGGATTCCCGCGACCGTCATTCTCCAGCTTCCCATCTGAAACCTTCCAATTGACGGTAAGCAGATCACCGTCCGGATCGACAACTACCGCATTGAACATCACGGAATCGTTGACCTGCGGCTTCACGGGATTGATGAGAATATCGGTTACTTCCGGAGGGCTGTTTTCATTGAGGTCCGAAGTACTCCTGAATCTACAGCTCAACAGTACAAATATCATACTCACAAAGATACAGTACACAAATAGTCGGTTCATAGCCGGATCACATTTTCATCTTCTTTCACGAATCTCTCTGCCCTGGAATGTCTCTTATCAGGTGTATTCTAACTGCGATTTATATATGGTTCTACTCCAATCCGTATATGAAGCGCTGGTGTTTATAAACATCGACAATTCCATTTTTCCTAGCATCAAATAAATATTTGGAAAAAACCCAATAGACGCGGAATTAATTTTTCTTGAACCTTTGTTTCATTCATTCCAATACCCCAAAATCACTTTCAACGTATTAATACCATATTTTTCCCGCATAGACGTTTTGCAATTTTTATGCCTGAATCTATACGATGGAATAAAACTACTATAACCGGACTTGGTACACTACGAGAAGATAAAGTTGAGAATCACCGGAAAGTCCCTGAAGGGAGTTCGACTCTGAGAATGGGCGTAACTACTGCAACCGTTCGCCTGATTCCGGATTGAACAGGTGGCCTTTCTCCAGGTCAAACCGGAGCCGCACCTGCTGATTCGGGCTGAAGTTTTTGTGTCCGCCGATGCGTCCCACCAGGCCTTCGCCGTTCAGGGTGAAATAAAGATAGACTTCGTTACCCATCGGTTCGGACACATCCACGGTAAACTCAAATATATTGGACGATTCCGCCTTGCCATCGGCATAGTGGATATCTTCCGGCCGAATACCCAGGATCGTCTCCTGGTGCTGATAACCGGTCAATTGGTTCCGCATCGCAGGCGGCACCCCGAAGGTCAGGTCCCCGGCTGATAACGCGACGTCGCCATCGGATTTGACTTCGGCCGGGATAAAATTCATCGAGGGGCTGCCGATAAACCCGGCCACAAACCGATCGTTGGGCTCCGAATAGACTTTTAGCGGCGAATCGAACTGGTGCACATACCCGTCCTTCATCACCACAATCCGATCCCCCATAGTCATCGCCTCCACCTGATCGTGGGTCACATAAATCATTGTCGTGCCGAGCGTGGCATGGAGCTTTTTGATCTCCCGGCGCATCTGGACCCGCAATTTGGCATCCAGATTGGAAAGCGGTTCGTCAAACAAAAATACCTTTGGCTGGCGGACAATGGCCCGCCCCAGCGCCACACGCTGGCGCTGGCCGCCGGACAATTCCTTTGGCTTTCTTCCCAACAGGTTTTCGATGCCAAGGATTCCGGCGGCTTCGTGAACGCGTTCTTTTATCTCCGATTCATCCATTTTCCGCAACTTGAGCCCGAATCCCATATTGTCATACACATTCATGTGTGGATACAGCGCATAATTCTGGAAGACCATCGCAATGTCACGGTCTTTGGGAGCCATGTCATTCACTACCGTATCGCCGATGGATATCGTACCGCTGGTGATGTCCTCCAGGCCGGCGACCAGCCTGAGTGTCGTGGATTTCCCGCATCCGCTGGGCCCCACCAACACCACAAATTCACCTTCTTCGATATCCAGATTGATATCGTGCAGCACTTCGGTGTCACCGAACGATTTATTGACATCTCTGTATTGAACGTACGCCATAGCAGTCCCTATTTAATAAGTATGAGTTTCCGTGTTTGACTGAATTTCCGATCTGCTGCCTGTGCATCGAGGGTGTAAAAGTACATTCCGGAGGTAAGGTTATCGGCATCCCAGCGAATGGTGTGGTATCCGGCTGTCTGGCGTCCCATGACAATCTCCTCCACCAGTTGTCCCCGGAGATTAAATACCCGGAACCGGACTTTTCCTGCCCTGGGAAGCGCATACCTGACAGCCGTCTCCGCGTTAAACGGATTCGGATAGTTCTGGGCCACCGTGAATTCCGTTGGGAGTGAGTTATTCCCGGATTCGATTGCGGTGGGTACCTGCACATCCGGCGGTTCAATATACTGAGTGCTGTAGAGTTGAAACTGCCCCGGTCCCAGCGTGAACATACTATCTGTATTAGTCACCTCAAGCGTATCGCCGGTGAAATATTCATACCAGGTTCCCGTATATTGAAAATTCGGATTCATTTCCACAGGCGTCACTCCAAAATTTCCTATGATATTGACATCCATCGAGGAGTGAGTCAGCTGGATGCGGCGCCCTGTTTCTCCCCGCCCCACACGCATACTCACTGCTGTTTCCGGATCGGTGAACACGTCATAACTATTCCGGAGATCGAGCAGCGCCTGAAAAAACTTGTACAGGTTATAACGCGCCGGATGATCCAGATACTCCCAGTGGATGGGTTTGGGCGAGGTCCTGCCGGGACCGGATTCCGGGAGGTACTCGTCATATCCCAGTTCCCCGAATTGCCACATCATCTTTGGGCCGGGATAGGTCAGAAAGAACGTTGCGACAAGCTGAATCCGCTGGAGGGCTGTTTCCAATTCCGTGATATCGTAATTTCCGCTGCTGTTCCCATACTGGAGGTTTTTGTACATAAGCCACGGTTTATCATGACTCTCCATATAAGTGACAAGATGCGGTTCCGACCATGATCGATTGCCGTAATATCCCCAGGAGAGATCGGACGATCTGGAGCCATCGTTCAAATATCCCATGGCCGACTGGCTGTAAGGCCCGTTCATATTTCCCCATGCCATCATGCCGTAGTTGGTCAGCTGCTGTTCTTCCGAATTCTCGGCAAAATGCTCCAGAATCACATAGGCACCGGAATCAACCGCCCACAGCTGGTCAGCCATCCGCTCCAGAATGGCAATACGCGAAGCGTCATATTCTCCCCATGCCCCCACATCACTGGTAAATTGCTGGGTAAATCCCTTGGAGAGGTCGAACCGAAAACCATCGGCGTGATATTCGGTGAGCCAGTATTCGTTCACCCGGTCAACAAAATATTGGGTCGCCTGACTTTCATGATTAAAATCATATCCCACATTGTACGGGTGTCGTGCTGTTGTATTATACCAGGGATTCTCGGAAGTCGGAGCGCCGTAATTCCCTTCATTATACAGTCTGACCAAAGGTGATTGTCCGAATGAGTGGTTCAACACTATATCCAAAATCACCGCCATACCCCGGGAATGACAATCGTCAATAAATGCCTTCAGCTCCGCAGCCGGACCGTAATATTTATCCGGGGCAAAGTAAAATGCCGGATTATACCCCCAGCTGATATTTCCCTCGAATTCATTGACGGGCATCAGCTCGATAGCAGTCACACCCAGCCTGTCCAGATAATCCAGCGTATCGATGAGGGTAGCATAATCATGGGCGTCCAGGAAATCCCGAATGAGCAGCTCATAGATGACCAGGTCTTCATTGGCTGGCCGGGTATAGTTATCCGTCGTCCAGGTGTAATCCGTTTGTGTGGGATTAATTATCCCGACCATTTCGCTGGTTTTATTGTACGGATACGGCTTCAAGTCAGGATACGTGCTACCGGAGATATACTGATCGTTCCACGGATCGAGCACCTTCTGAGTGTACGGATCTGCGACCCGAATATCGCCGTCAATCAGGTATTGGAAGGCATATTCATCGCCGGGATTTAAGTCGTCAATGGTTATCCACCAGAGGACGCTATCCGAATTGACCACCTGCCGGTTCATGTAATAGGTCGTATCGACTTTCCAGTCGTTGAAATCGCCGATGACATAGATGAAATCCTTGTACGGAGCAAACAGGGAGAGCGTCACGGAGTTATCATCGTTATAGGTAATCCCATCCTCAATTCCCTGGGGGCGGGGCGCATCATTCACGGGCGGGTTTACCATTGCGATGAAGCTCGTGGAATCACGGACGCCGGCCGTATCCACGGCCACCAGATACAAGGTATGTGCACCCATGTCCATATTGCCGCCGCTGAGGGAGTAATTCAAAGTATCTTCAACGGTTGCTTCCAGCACGGCACTGTCTGTTATGAGATAAAGGGAATCGAGCTGCGTTCCGATGGCAGCTGCCGTCCCCCTGATTGGCAGGACACTCTGTTGATCCAGAAAGGACGGCGAACGCAATGGATCGCCGTAGGACAGGTCGAGAGCCGGTTCAATCAGGACGGCGCTCATGCCGGATTCATACAGATCCATGAAAATATCGCCGCCGCCCTCTGCGCGTCCTGACTGGCTGCCGTCAGCATTCCTGAAAACTAAGGCCAGTTGTAATACCACTTCACTTTCCGGAGCGCCATAAAATTCGTACACATCGCCGATCGGTAATTTCCAGATGTCGTCCTCAACGTGAGTCAGTACCGGCGCATTGGTTGTGCCCCAATCGCCAACAACATACTGCCAATCCGTGGGCCCGGAACTGTTCTCCGTAATTAGTCCGGTATGGGCATACATCGTTCCGGTAAAGCCTTCGAGTCCCCCGTCGCCGCGATC